>CAZSUA010000001.1:0-7112 GCA_964609655.1 uncultured Polyangiaceae bacterium
GCTTGAGCTCACTCTCAAAAACATCTGGAAGGACGGCACCCGCGCCATCCTCCTCAACCCCCGCGACCTCATCATCCGCCTGATCGCCGCTATCCCACCCCCGCGCTTTCATCTGGTCCGCTATTTTGGCGTACTTTCAAGCCACTCCAAGTTTCGCCCAGAGGTCGTCCCCGCGCCACCACAGCACTCTTCCGCTTTCAGGCCGCCCCCGGCTTCCGGTGACCAGCTCGAGTTCCCCAAGCTCAACGCCCACACGGACGTCCGCTCTTCCCGCAAACGCTGGGCCTGGCTGCTGGCTCATGTCTTTCGGGCTGACCTTGATACTTGCGTGCACTGCGGCGGGCCCATGCGCTGGCTCGAAGCCGCCACCACCGAACAGGCCGCTGCCTCGCTGCTCGCCAAGCTGGGTCTTGCTCCTCAGCCTCCTCCCGCGCCACCGCGGGTTTTGGTCGGGCAGCTTCGGTTTGGGTTCTGTTGAGGGGCTGACGCTAGGCTGGTTGCCGTTACGGGGCGTTTTCTTCGTTAAAAGCGAGCACCTCTGGGCGGAGCTCTATTTGCTGCGGTATCCGCCTGGCTTTCGGCGTTCGCTGTCCGTCGTGTTCAGCGCATCTTGTGCCGCGGTGTCCGGGTTTGCAGGGGGCAGCGCCTCCTCGGCTAGCTGGCCTGGCCTTCCTTCTATCTCATTTTGCCAGGTCGATTGTCTGATGCTCAATGCCTAGCCTCCTGAGTTTCCCAATTGGACCTCCGTGGATTCCCAATTGGACGTTGCGACTTTCCCAATTGGACCGTACTCTCGATTTCGTGGCCGATTATCCAAGGCATGCTGAACACCGCATCCGCACTGCGCTTGCGGACACGCGGGTCGTGGCCATTACTGGCCCACGGCAATCCGGTAAGACCACGCTTGCGAGACGCTTTGCGCGCAACGGCAGAACCTATGTAACCCTGGACGACCGCGGTACGCTTGACGCTGCAAGGGGTGATCCCGTCGCCTTCATCCGCGGGCTCGACCGTGCGGTAATCGATGAGGTGCAGCGCGCGCCGGAAATCCTGCTGGCGATCAAACGTCGCGTCGATGAGGACCGCCGTCCGGGGCGTTACCTGCTCACTGGCTCCGCCAATCTCGCCACCATCGCTACCGTGCATGATTCGCTGGCGGGGCGAATGGAAACCATCCCGCTTCTGCCCCTTTCCCGAAGCGAGCTGTTGAGACGCAAGCGCACGGTATTCATCGAAAGCGTCTTCAAGGGTGAAATACCGCAACCTGCCGAGATCCTGAAGGGCGATGCATTGATACGGATAGCCGCAAGCGGCGGCTATCCGGAGGCGCTCACGCGTCGTACCGAAGCGCGGCGACAGGACTGGTATCGCGCCTACATCCAATCCATCATCGACCGCGATGTGCCGGAGGTCGCGTCTGTCATGCGGCCCGGCATGATCCCGAAGCTGATGCAGATCGCGGCTCAATTCGCTGGCCAGCTAGTCAACCTTTCCGAAATCGGGCGCTCGGGCGCCATGGACCACAAGACGGCAGACACTTATCTGCAGTTGCTCGAACAACTGTTCATCGTAAGGCGTGTGCAGCCATGGTTCAGGAACGAGCTGTCACGGCTGATCAAAACACCAAAGCTGCATTTTGTGGATTCAGGCCTGCTCTGTGCCATGCGCGGCTACACCGCCTCCCGGTTGAAATCGGATCGTACGGCTCTTGGTCCGATTCTCGAAGGCATGATGTTCTCCGAGTTGCTGAAAGCCATCGCATGCTCCGGACAGCAGATTGCCATGTATCACTACCGCGACAAGAGCCAGCTCGAAGTGGATTTCGTTCTGGAGAATGGCGCAGGTCAGGTGGTTGGCGTCGAAGTGAAAGCCGCGGCAAGCGTGACACGTCGTGACTTCGCCGGACTGGAACGCCTGGCGGCGGCATCCGGCGCTCATTTCGTGCAGGGGGTTATCCTCCATGATGGCGATCAGATACTAAACTTCGCGGATCATCTGCGTGCGGCGCCGCTGGCGTGCCTGTGGGCGTGATGGGGTCCGTGCAAACCGATCCCGGTCGGTGGCCAGCCGCGACGCTTGTCCGATGGCGGAGCTAGCGGAGAGGGAGGGATTCGAACCCTCTGAACGGCGTTGGCAAAACCTTCAATCGGCACGCGACTTTGCGAGCCAATGGCCGGAAATAATAGGGTTAAACTGAGTATAGGGCCCTCTCCGCTGATCCCCGTGAGTCCACGTGAATCGACTCCAGTCGGGCAATGGATGGGCAACGGATGAGAGCAGGCATCAGATAACCCCAGGCAGCGCTCGCTCAGCGGATGATGCGTCGGTGCCAGGATGGATGGTTCGGGGGCCACGAGGAGGCAGGGGCTGCGATGCCAGTGTGCGCCCACGGCTAGCTCGGATTCTGGCGATACAGGGATCCGAACGGACTGTCCGTCGGCTAGCCATCGCCCGCCGGACAGGGGTCGCACAGGGCAATTTCTCCGGACTTTGCCAACGGCACGCCACTCGCACTTGGCCGTAGGTGGAAGCACCGATCCATCGACATTCCGCTGAGCCGTCAAAGTACCGCCCACGCCAACCTACCCAAACTCTTCTCTACCAAATCGTTGCCGGGCACCTCGAAACCTTCCTGGCTTGCACAGCGGAGCAACAGAATAGTGCCCTGCCGCGTTACGTTCAAAAAGAGCTCCGCAGGTATTTGGAATGCGGCGTTTTCGCGCATGGATTTTTACGCGCCCGGTGCTCCGATTGTGGCAAGGATTTGCTGGTAGCTTTCTCGTGCAAGTGACGCGGCGTGTGCCCTTCCTGCAACGCACGTCGCAGGTGCGCGACGGCGGGGCACTTGGTGGATCACGTGCTCGGAGATATCCCGCTGCGCCAGTGGGTGCTCTCAGTTCCTTACGAGCTACGTCTGCTGCTCGCCAAGTCCCCCGAGGCACTGAACGCCGTCGCACGCCTGTTCGTTGAACAAATCACGCGCTTTCAGCGCGAGCGGGCAGGTGCAGCCGGCGTCAAAGCGCCGAAGACAGGCGCCATTGTTTTTCCGCAGAGGTTCGGCGGCTCTCTCAACCTCAACGTTCACTTTCACGTCGCCGTGCCGGATGGGGTTTACACGGTTGCAAACAATTCAGGGAACGAAACGGCAACTGCTAACTTTCATCCACTCGCTCAACCGACACAACGGGACCTCGACGAGATCACCCACAACGTGAACGCTCGTGTATGTGCGTGGCTCAAACAAAGGATTTCTCCAGAACGAGAGCGAGAGCGAGTGCAACGATGCTGAGGCGCAGCCCTTGGCGCTCGACGCTTGCCTTGTGGCGTCGCTCGGAGTGGGGGAGCTGGTTTCCGTTCGTTCGGCCGAATGACAATTGCCAGAGGATTGCCCGGCGCGCCCAGCGAAAGCAGCCCGACGCCCCGGCAGCTCGAATGGCTTTAATCTTCACGCGGGCGTTGTCATTGCCAGCGATGATCGGCCAGGGGGCGAGCGACTACTGCGCTACTGCGCGCGCCCGCTCTTAGCCTGGAAAGGATCTCGCTGTTACCCGGTGGCCGCATAGCCTATGCTATCCGCACCTCCGCAAGATCGAAGCGAAGCCATCGTGTCATGACGCCTCTGCAGTTTCTGGCGCGGCTGTGTCCGTTGATCCCGCCGCCCCGGCATCCGTTAATACGATTTCACGGCGTCTTCGCCCCACATTCCCATGCACGTGCGGCCGTCAGTCCACAGCGCGCCATTCATACTGAAAGCAACGAGGCCCCATCGACGGGGCCAGCTGAGGGCATTGGGAGTAGTTCAAAAATAGCCGGCGACGGCACAAGCGCGCTCAACGTGGCGTCGAAACTAGAAACGCCCTTGGCACCCCTCTGTGTTCCAAGGATCGATTGGGCAGAACTCCTCAGACGAGTGTACGACGTAGACGCGCTCGCATGCCCCTGTGGCGGACGGCTGCGCATGATCGCGCTCATCACAGAACCTGACACTGCCCAGCAGATCCTGGTGAGCCTCGCCATGCCAGCAGACGCACCGCCAGTCGCACAGGCAGTCCAGACTTTGACCTTACCGGCTAAGCCCCCATGGCACACGTCGAAGGCCGACCGCACCCTTCCGCGGCGGAGGTGTACTTTGGATTAGCTCAACGGCGTCGGTCAGTCGGCCAAATGCCGATCAACTTCGCATAAATACAATCAGTCTACTTTCGCGAGCCCGGCTTAAGGGCCAACGTGGTTTGGAATGCCTAGCCTCCTGATACGCGGCGCCGAGGCCCTTCGGCAACCCGCCCAATTCTTCGAATCGGTCACGGAAGGCGGGCCAGTGCGCGGCCACTGCTAGCTCGGGTTCTGGCGATACACGCCGAGCGCCAAGATCAGAGCGATCAGTGACAGGAGCTCGCTCAGGACCGCCTGGAGCTCCGCCCCGACGGCAAGCTTGAGCTCACTCTCAAAAACATCTGGAAGGACGGCACCCGCGCCATCCTCCTCAACCCCCGCGACCTCATCATCCGCCTGATCGCCGCTATCCCACCCCCGCGCTTTCATCTGGTCCGCTATTTTGGCGTACTTTCAAGCCACTCCAAGTTTCGCCCAGAGGTCGTCCCCGCGCCACCACAGCACTCTTCCGCTTTCAGGCCGCCCCCGGCTTCCGGTGACCAGCTCGAGTTCCCCAAGCTCAACGCCCACACGGACGTCCGCTCTTCCCGCAAACGCTGGGCCTGGCTGCTGGCTCATGTCTTTCGGGCTGACCTTGATACTTGCGTGCACTGCGGCGGGCCCATGCGCTGGCTCGAAGCCGCCACCACCGAACAGGCCGCTGCCTCGCTGCTCGCCAAGCTGGGTCTTGCTCCTCAGCCTCCTCCCGCGCCGCCGCGGGTTTTGGTCGGGCAGCTGAGGTTTGGGTTCTGTTGAGCGGCTGAGGCTGGGCTCTGGTTGCCTTTTTGGGTGCTTGCTTTGTTGGAGGTGAGCACTTCTGGGCGGAAATCTATTTGCACCGATGCCCGGCGGGGATTGAGTGTCGGATTTCTAAGGCACAAAGCCCTCTTTGAATGCCGCCCCCTTAAATGTTCCATCTCTCCCCCAAAATGTCCCATCCACCCATTACACTCACGCGTCTGGAGTTCCGTGGTGCCGCGTGCGAAAGTCGACGTTCCTGTAACGCCGCAGTTGGACCTCAACATTCTTCACCGCAGCAAGTTCCGAACTTGCCTCGGCAACGACAAGGTTCGCAATTTCCCGCGGGCGAAAACCTGCTCGCTCCAGGTTCTGACGTGTGGAGATCAACAATTCCGCTGGTGAGCGTTTGCCGCGACGTCTCCTGTCGGAGGGGGTGTTCAGGCTTCGCGTTCGGATGAATTCATCTAGCAAGTGCAATGCCCCTGCCATCCCTCGCATGCGAGGCACATACTGGATTAGCTCTGGGTCCATCATGAACCGTTTGGCAAGCACCGCGATGCCAACACCTGAGTGACTCACGACCGAAGACAGCGTTCGCGCCGACACCGTGAGCGGCGTGTCACTGGCCTCAATCATACTAAGGAGTGACCGACATACGGCAAGCCTTTTACAAGGCCTATCGACGCAACCGTGGGGACTCTCGGACGAATGAGCTATGGTCGAGGGAAGCCTATCACATGAGAAACGCACCCACACATCAGCCCCGACGGGAGCCGCGGCAACACCGGTCCCGGCAGACCGTGGACGCGGTGCTCGACGCGGTCACCATCGTGCTCAAGCGCCATGGCCCCGACGCGGTCACCACCAACCGCATCACCGAGACCGCCGGCGTAAGCATCGGGTCGCTCTATCAGTACTTTCCTGACAAGCAGGCGATCTACAGCGCGCTTCACGAGCGTCACGTGGACGAGGTGCACCAGGTGATCGAGCGCGCGCTGGCCGAGCGTGCGTCGGGGTCGCTCCAGGACTTCGCGTGCGCGCTGGTAAAGGGGCTCGCGGACGTGCACGCCGCAGACCCTGAGCTCCACCAGCTGATCACTGCGTTGGTGCCGGAGGGACCGGCGTGAAGGCCGCGGTCTGGATGAGCGTGAAGGCGATGCCGCTTTCGCGCACCGCGGTTTCGCCGAGCGCGTGCCACGGCCCCGTCCCCACGCCCGAGTGCACGTCGAGCGTCGAGAGCTTGACCAGATGACGCACACCGGCGGCTCTTGCGGCGAGCGCGGCGACGCGATCGCGCGCGGCGAGGTCGGGCCCGCTGTTGAGGAGAAAGAGGGAGTCGATATCGGCGAACGCCGCCGACAGCGACGCTTGGTCGGCCGCCAGATCCCCGACGCGGATCTCGACCGCGTCACCGAACTGGGACCGCGCCTTGGCGGCGTCACGCACGAAGACATACGGGCGTTCGCCGCGGTCGATCAGATGTTGGGTGACGAGAGAGCCGATGGTCCCGGTCGCGCCTGTGATGAGACATTTCATCTTATTGATCGCTCCAGCCGCGCACGACCTCGAGGGCGATGCGCTTCTGCCCCGCGAGCGTGAAGTGGAGACCGTCGTCCATCAGCAGCTCGGACGGAGGCGGAGCGCCCAGGCTCGAGAAGAGATCGATCGTCGGACTGCCGAGTTCGCGCACCGCGTTCGCGACGCGCGCGACGTCCTCGTTGCGGAAGCGGACGCCGAAGCGCGACAGGCCCCAGTGTGCTGCCACGCGGTCTTCGATCACCGCTGCGGGGGTGACCCAGAGGCAGCGCGCCTTCGTCTCTCTCGACGCGCGGCTGCACAGCTCGGCGAGGTTCCGCGCGGTCTCACCGTGATCGACCAGCGTCTTGGTCGGGCTCGGCCCCTGCGTCCGCGCGTCGTTGACTCCGATGAAGAAGAGTAGCCAGTCGGGCTGGCGCGCGAGCACCTCGCCGACTCGGACCAGCCCGTGCGTCGTGGTCTCGCCGGGGACCGCGCTAATCGCCACCGACAGCTCGTCGGCGGGGCGGCGTGCGACCAACATCTCGGCGACGATCCTCGCCCAGGACTGCGGATCAGCCGTGTGGCTGTCGCCGAAGACGACGACCCGCGCTCCCTTCCGCAGCGGCAGGCGATCGACCATCCCCGCCACCGCGGGATCGGCGAGCAACTCGGCAGCGGCGTCCTTCGCGTCGGCGCGCATC
>CAZSUA010000001.1:7122-103376 GCA_964609655.1 uncultured Polyangiaceae bacterium
CATCTGCGCCAGCTCCGCGCGGTAGGTCTCGGGATCCACCCCGATGAGGGCGGCGCGGGTGCCCTCGGTGAGCGCGGCGATCCCCGGCATCGAGCCCAACGTACTTTCGGGTTGGAGCACTTTCATCAGCCATCGAATCTGTTCGGTCGACATGCACACTCCTGGTTGAAGGTCTCCATTTGTACCAATCGATGCAGGGGTCCGTCAGCTCGCGTTCCGGGCTCGGGAAGGTCTCGAAATTCGTGGCCTTTCGCCAGATACCGCGGCCGCTTGCTCAGATTTGTTGAGCACGCAGACGCGGGCGCGCTGAGTCCGACGATCAAAAGAGCATCGAGAGCTGTTCGTGCTTGAGGGACAACGCGTGCACGAGCTGCGCGCGCCGTGGCAGCGGCGAAGCCGAGCTTCTGTTGAGGGGCTGACGCTAGGCTGGTTGCCCTTACGGGGCGTTTTCTTCGTTGAAAGCGCGCAGCTCTGGGCGGAGATCTATTTGCACCGATGCCCGGCGGGGATTGAGTGTCGGATGTTCGTCGTGTTCAGCGCTCTTTAGGCCTCAGTGTCCGGGTTTGCAGGGGTCAGAGCTTCCTAGGCTAGGTGGCCTGGCATTGCCTCTACCCCATTTCTCCACTTCGATTGTCTTACGCTCTGCTTCGATGCAATAGATTCATCCGCAATGAAGCTATCGACGAGGTGTGGTTTGGAGTCCTCCGCTCGGAGTGGCTCACTTGAACGCGAACGCTTCCGAAGCCTTGCCGCAACGCCGATGCGGGCTAACCCGACTTGAATGGATTGACTAGCGTCAACGAGCCGAGCAACACCGATCAGCGAGCGATTTGAGTGATTCTCGATGCCCAGTAAATCCAGAAGCCAAGACCGACAGACCCCAGGCCCAGGCCGTAGACCACGTTGAGAGCCAATAACTTCTTGCTCACTCCCACTTGCCCAGCCCTAAGGCTTTGAGCCATCACATCAGCGACCTGCTCGAGGAGCTGCCGGCCACCTCTTCCGCGCGTGCGGATAGAATAGAACCCTAGATACGGCTTGCGCGCGACTATCTTAAAGTACTCACCAGCGATATACATGGTGCGCGAACCGGACCTAGCCTCATCCTTAAGTTCGAGTTTATCGAGCGCAGCGAAGAAAGCCCCTTCTGCGGCGGCATGGGTGGTGCCGTAGACTGTGTAGGAACTCTGGGCCCACAGCTTCATACCCTCCCAGATCAGGCTACCGAGCATCAGCGCAACAATGAACCCCTTTCCTGCTGTGAAAGGTGGGGAGAAAACACCCCAGCCATTCAACAGAATAGGCCACAGCAGGGCTCCGTGCATTCCGAACGAACGCGTCGACCAAATCGGAGGCCGTTGCCTGATGAGCCCGAAAAGCCCGGCGCACAGGTGCGGTGCGCCGAGAAATGCTAACCATAGAAAAATCAACTCGCTCGGCCAGATCTCTTCCACCACTAACTCCTCACCCACAACGCCCTCGGCGGCGCCAACGTTTCGCCCAAAAAGTTACCCCTGGGCGATTACCCGACCTTCTTCTCAGGGAGGATCCGTTTCGGCGCAAGCCTCACCACCGGTCGGCCGCCCTTCGCCTGGCGCTCTTGCAGCGCCCGCCCCAGTAGCTCGATATCGTAGTCGAACTCCTTGGCAATGGCGTCGCGGATTGCGCGGACCTCTTCAACGATTGAATCACGAGGGGTCATGTTGTTCCTCCACCAACTCCCTGGGTGTGCAGAACATCGGGGGATCATAGCCTGCGCTACGGCAGCCTCATCAAGCACCAGCTGAGACACATAGAGATCGAAAGTCTGCCGAGCGTCCCACCATTCCACTGTTATCTCCTGCTCGGCCGCGCGAACAAGGTCGCGAGTTGGCCGTGCGGTCAGATAGCTGACTATCGTGGTTTCGACATAGGCACTCGGTTTCATCGGCGCGAGCGGTAGCCTAGCACCGCTCGGTTCTACAACGAGCCCTCACTCGCCAGCTACGTCACAAATCCCACTGAATTCCACGGGACTACGGCTTCCCGCTGCCCGGAGTGCCGACCAATCACCCCCGCATTGAGCAGTGCCTTCTGCACCAACCCATTCGGGAACTGGGACGGTGACGGGCGTAACGTTCGATGCGAAGCATGTGGAACTTATGACCGAAGCACTCGCCGGTAGTTGAAGCTCCGCGACTGACTGCCCCGGCGCTTCTCTTGGCACGTGAAGATGCGTCCCGCCTCGCCTCAGAAAATCGAGTTCCGCGCCCGTCCTAACTCCTCAAACCGGCGCCCCTCGCGCGGGCGCGGCGCCGGATCGACCTCCAGCGGCTCCTACAAATACGCTTCAACATCTATGCCGCTAGATCAGGGACCTCGCCTAGCCTCGACCCACCCCCCCGCTTCGGCAATAATCCGCGGGGTATGACCGACACGCTGTCTCTCCAACTCATGACACGCGCTGAAAAGCTGATGCCAGGTGGCGTCAACTCACCCGTGCGCGCTTTTCGAGCCGTGGGCGGCAGCCCGGTGTTTATCAATAAGGCGCTGGGCTCTAAGATTTTTGGCGCCGATGGCCGCGAGTACCTCGACTACGTTGGCAGCTGGGGCCCCGCACTGCTCGGACATGCGCACCCAGCCGTCGTTGCGGCGGTGCAAGCGGCGGCCACGCGGGGCCTCTCCTTTGGTGCACCCACACAGCTCGAAGTGGAATTCGCCGAGGCAATCGTAGCCTCCTACCCGAGTATTGAAATGTTGCGCTGTGTTTCGAGCGGCACCGAAGCCACGATGAGCGCCTTGCGCGTAGCCCGCGGCTTCACTGGACGCGATGTGATTGTGAAGTTTGACGGTGCTTATCACGGCCACGCAGATTCACTGCTCGTGAAGGCTGGCAGTGGCGCCGCGACGTTTGGTTATCCAGATTCTGCAGGCGTGCCGAGCGCGGTGGCGGCTTCCACGCTGGTTTTGCCGTATAACGACGCCGAAATGCTGCGGGCCGCGTTTGAGGCCCATCCCCAGCAGATTGCGTGTGTGATTGTCGAGCCAGTGGCTGGCAACATGGGTTGCGTCCCCCCAGAACCGGGATTCCTGGAGGCCATCATCGACCTGTGTCGTACGCATGGCGCGGTTTCAATCTTTGATGAGGTGATGACGGGTTCTCGTTTGGCGCGTGGTGGTGCGCAGGAGCTTTACGGTCTCAGGCCTGACATGACCTGTCTCGGCAAGGTGGTGGGCGGCGGTCTGCCGTTGGCCGTCTATGGAGGGCGGACTGACATCATGCAAAAGGTGGCGCCTCTCGGGCCCGTTTATCAGGCAGGAACCTTGAGCGGCAATCCGCTGGCCGTGACTGCCGGACTTGCGACCTTGGCCGAGCTCAGCCCAAGCGTCTATGCCAAGCTTGAAAGTTACGGAGCCCAACTCGAAGCGGGGCTAACAGCGGCTATCGCCGAAACCGGCGGCGGGGCGCGCGTGCAACGTGTCGGATCCATGCTCACGCTATTCTTTACGGACGAGAAAGTGCGCTCTTGGGCTGAGGCTCTGAATTGCAACAAGCAGCGATTTACTGGTTTTCATGCTGGACTACTGACCCGGGGCATCTATTGGCCGCCCTCCCAGTTTGAGGCCGCGTTCATTTCTGCAGCCCACACGGCGCAGGATCTGGAGACGACCGTTCAAGCCGTTCGAGAGGCTCTCGCAGAGGCTTGAGCTCTGCCCCAATCATGAATATGGAAGCCCAAAGATATGCGCATCGTCTGCCCCACCTGTCAGAAAATTCTTGAGGATGTCGCGAGCGATTTCGAGCCGCGGCCGTTCTGTTCCATGCGCTGTAAACAGATCGATTTGGGCAACTGGTTTGATGAACGCTACGTCATTTCTCGCCCCATCGAACCCGAAGATCTGGAAGAAGACCCTGGTCTATTAGAGCGACTTTACAAAGAAAATTAGAGCTGGTCGCGCGCTGGCCGCCTCGCCTGCTAGGCTGGCCGCGTGACCCAGGGTGCCGACCGCGACTCAATCATCCGCTCCATCACCGACGATGGCGCTTTTCGCGTGATCTCTGCGCGCACCACGAACACCGTCCGGGCCATCACTCAAGCTCAGGAAGCTGTGGGCGGAACCCTGAGGGCCCTCGGAGATTTGGTCACAGGCACCATTCTTTTTCGGGAGATGATGGCTCCGGAAATGCGCGTTCAGGGCATTTTACGCGGTTCTGCTGGTCAGGGGACTATCGTTGCAGATTCTCATCCATCCGGGAAGACGCGCGGCCTCGTGCAGCTCCCCAAGGACCGCCCTGAGTTTGTCTTGGAGAATGGCACGATCTTGCAGCTCATGCGCAGCTTGCCCTCAGGACGCATTAACCAAGGGCTGGTTCAACTGCCTGAAGCGGGCACGGTAGCAGATGGGTTCATGGTGTACCTCGAGACATCCGAGCAGGTTACCAGCATGCTTGCGCTCGGAACCTTGGTGGAGGAAGGCGAGGTGGTCGCGGCGGGCGGCTACCTCGTTCAGCTCTTGCCGGAGGTGGGTCGCGGCCCATTGATGTTGATGACCGAGCGTCTCAATGAGTTTCGCACCATTGATCACCTACTAGAAGGCGAAGGCTTCACCCCCGAACGACTGCTCGAGGAAATTTTGTATGGACTGCCCAACACGGTCGTAGGCGGGGGCGAGGTGAGGAGCGAGTGCTGGTGCAGTCACGTGCGGTTGGTATCAGCGCTTTCGACGCTCAATCGGAAAGAGATCGAGGAATTGACCGCGGACGGGAAGGTCTTAGAGATAACCTGTGACTATTGTGGGCGCGAATACGGTGTCACGCCGGCGCAGCTGCAAGGCTTGTTGCAGCAGAGCTGATGCCGTTCACGCCCCGCTTCGGTTTCTCAATCTGGGTCCAAAAGGGTGGCGGGCTCCAGCAGCTGATGGGGCGATTGCGTGCTCTTTCCGCGGCGACTGGATCAGGTGTTCGTGTGATTCTTCCAATCTGAGCCCCGGTGTTCGCCCAATATTCGGCCCAAGCTTGCGCTCAGACGTGTTGCGGGCTAGCGATGCGCCGGCTTATGGCACTCGTTTCCCGCTCCGACCTTAGAAATATCGCGATCATCGCCCACGTCGATCACGGCAAGACAACTCTTGTTGACGCACTTCTGCGCCAGACTGGCGTCTTCCGTGTCAACGAGGTGGTGAAGGATCGCATCATGGATAGTGGGGATCTGGAGCGGGAGCGCGGCATCACCATTTTAGCCAAGCACTGCAGCATTATTTATAAGGGAACCACGATCAATATCATCGACACACCCGGCCACGCCGACTTCGGCGGTGAGGTGGAGCGGACGCTGAAAATGGCGGACGGTGCGCTCTTGTTGGTGGACGCCGCGGAAGGCCCGCTGCCCCAAACGCGGTTTGTGTTGCAGAAGGCTTTGGAGCTGAAGCTCCCGATCATTGTGGTGATCAACAAGATTGATCGCCACGACGCTCGGCCTGAGGATGTCATGACGGAGGTCTTCGATTTGTTTTGTGAGCTCGAAGCTAGCGATGAGCAGGCGGATTTCGCTACGATCTTCGCGATCGGAAAGAACGGCGTGGCTCAACGCACCCTGACCGAGGCGGGCACCGACCTCACACCGCTTTTGGAGACGATTATCGAGCGAGTGAAGGCACCGACCGCTGATGACGAAGCGCCGTTGCAGGTACTGGTTCACAATGTGGACCACGATGAGTACGTCGGACGTCTCGGGATTGGGCGCGTCTACCGCGGGGTCGCGAAGGTAGGCCAAACCGTGAAGCTGCTCGGCGCGGAAGGCGACTCGAGCCAGCGAATTGTCAGCATCTTTAGCTACATCGGCACCAAACGCACCAAAGTGGAGAGCGCACGCGGTGGCGATATCGTGGCTATTTCCGGCATGGACGACGTCCAAATCGGAGACACTCTGGCTGACCCGCTGAACGCCGTAGCGCTGCCACGCATCGCTGTTGAAGAGCCCACGATGAAGGTGCGCTTCATGGTGAGCACTTCGCCATTCGCCGGAAAAGTGGGCAAGTGGGTGACCTCCCGCCACTTGCGTGAGCGACTCGAACGCGAGGGGCATCGCAACCTGGCATTGAGGTTCGAACCCACCGATGAGCCCGATACCTTCATCGTCTACGGGCGCGGCGAGCTGATGTTGGCCGTGCTAGCAGAAACGATCCGCCGAGAGGGCTACGAGTTCTGCTTGGGCATGCCTGAAATTGTCACCAAAATGGTGGACGGCAAGATGTGCGAACCGCTTGAGCTCGTGGTGGTCGACGTGCCCGACGAATTCATTGGCGCGGTGACGACTCGGCTTGGCGAACGCAAAGGGCAAATGACCAAGCTCACCAGCTTGGGCTTTGGTAGAACGCGCGCCGAATTCCGCGTTCGCTCGCGCGGCTTGATCGGGTTTCGCTCAGCCTTTCTGACTGAGACTCGCGGCACCGGCCTGCTCAACACGATGTTTGAAGGTTGGGAGCCGTATGGCGGCCCGATGCTGCGACGGCCGAACGGTGCGATGGTTTCGGATCGTGCGGGCGTTGCCACGCCCTACGCACTTTTTCACCTCCAGCCGCGTGGCACGCTGTTTATCACCTCAAGCGTCCCCGTTTACGAAGGCATGATCATTGGAGAACACAATCGCTCGAATGACCTGGATGTGAACGTGGTCCGCGAGAAGAAGCTCACGAATATTCGAGCTGCCGGCAAAGATGAGAATGTGGTGCTCACCCCGCCCCGCCCGCTCACCATTGATTTAGCCATGGAATTTATTGATCGGGATGAGCTGATCGAGGTGACGCCAGACGCCGTCCGCCTGCGCAAAATGGTGCTTCCCTGCAATCGCCGCCCGCGACGCGAGGGCGCTGAGTCCGCCTAGCGCGAACGGCTGCTTGAAGGCTTCTTCTTGGTAGAGATCTTCGATTCGTAGGTGCTCACCAGAATTTCCTGGACCACACCTCGGCCGTGCCCTTGGCTGTTGATGGCACGCCGTGCGGGAACCATGCGGCAAGTAAAGCCGGCGTACAACGCCTGAGTCTCTGGCGTGCACGAATTCGACAGCACGGCTTGCACTCCGCGTTTGGCGAGATGCTGGAAGACCTGGCCAAGCCGCTCGTGCTCAAGCATAGAAAATCCGTCGGCTTGGTAGCTCGTAAAATTCGAAGTCTTTGAAACTGGCAGGTACGGTGGGTCGAGGTAGACGGCGTCACCTTTGCGGGCTTTCCCGCACACTTCCTCAAAGTCGAGGTGCAAAATCTCGGCTTTCTGGAGTAAGAGCGCCGAAGCCCGCAGATTAGCGGCGTCACAGATTGCAGGATTCTTGTAGCGGCCAAAAGGAACATTGAAAGCCCCTTTGCTGTTCACGCGGTAGAGGCCGTTGTAACCTGTCTTGTTCAAGTAGATGAAGCGGGCCGCGCGCGCAAAGCGATTGCGCGGTATTGAAGCGCGAACTTCATAGTAGAACGCTTCGGAGTGGCGCTCCTTCAGTGGCAGTAGCTGAAGAATGAGCTTTTCTACGTCATCTTTGATGGCGCGATACACGGCGACAAGCTCTTGGTTCTTGTCCGCGAGGACGGCCTTCTCAAAGCGATCTTGTGCGGCCAATTCAAAGAAAACAGCGGCGCCGCCCAAGAAGGGCTCGTAGTAGGTCTCGACGTGGTCGGGCAACAGCGGAAGGATCTGGCCAAGCAGCTGGGTTTTCCCGCCGGCCCACTTCAGCACGGGTCGTCGCCTACTCGTCTGCATCACAAACGTCAGTGAGTACCTCGTTCTTCAGCGCTGTGTCTAGGCCGCGCCGCTATTCGAGACCGACGAGCGTACTCGTTTCTTCGGGGAACGTGAGCGGTGTTTGGCCATCTCGCAAGAATACCCGCGAGTTATCTTGTGAACCGCGATCCAGTTCAAAAGCGAATGAGCACCCGAGCTCGGTGAGCGCCTGGGCGAGGGCTAAGTTGCTATCCTGATTCACGTAGGCTAAAAACAACTTTCGCTCCGTTTTTGGTGGGGCGAGGCAGAGGGCTCCTCGTTCGCGCAGCGCGCCCCGGCTACGCGCATTGGCTGTGAGCTCGCCGAGCTTGAGTAGCATCGGGAGCTGAACGAGTTCTTCGTCAGCGAGAAGATCGAGCCGCTTGCCCATCGGTAGATACTCGAACGCTTGCCCGGCTCGTGATTTCAAGCTGGCATAGCCTGCTCGGAGCGGAAGCTGCACCGTCCCTCGCGTGGCGAACCCGTAGCGTGTGCCGTCACTCGTGCTCCCGAGTGTGATCGCAATCATTGCCCGGGTCGCCTCGACGGGCGTGAGCGCGGGGCGTTCGCCTCGGAAGGGTTCGGATTTTCCAGGCAGCAATCGCCATGCGAACTTATCCCAAGCAATGGTAACGAGCTGAACCTCAACGGCTCCCACCCGCAGAGAGTGCCGCGATACTGGCTTGGAGTCGGGTTCGACTGGCCCCACCAGCACATCGGCGGGGTCGGCTGTTGGCAGGCGAACCCTTTTCGCAACGCTCGGTCCAAGCTTGAGCGTGAGCTCGGAAGCCGAAATGGTAAACGTGAGCGTGCGATGGGTTGGCGAGAACCGGTATCTGTGGACAGTTTCCTGGCGTGGCCAGACAGGCTGCCAGGGGTTGCAGCGAGCGATGGACGCGGGCAGTTGGAGCAAGGAGATCCAGACTGAGCTCGCTTGCTGACCCAGGAATGCCGCGTGGTCACCAGACGCAATCAAGTGCGAAAGCGCTTCGCCGCCAATTGGACTGAGCCGCCGTGGCACCCCGAATCCGAGAAGTTTCCCGTCGGGCGTGAGGCGGGCGCAGCTGGCGTAGAGTGCGCGCGGGTGCTGCGAACCGGGAGCGCCCAAAAAAAACAGTAGCCGTCCGAGAAAATAATCGGCAACGACCCCGGAGGAGCGTGCCCACACCCAATCGGAGGCCTCGACACTCCCACCGAGCTGTTCAGCGAGCGCGCGTGCCAGAGCGGGTCGATCCGAAAGCGTACCCAACCCGCGAGCGCCACTTGGCAAGACGCTCAGCACGGCGCCCAAGGCGAGGATGCACACCCTCCGAACAACAGGAGCCAGCCGACCTGCCATCAACTGCCCTGAAGTAGCTAGGTCCAGAGTGCCTCGCAAGCCTTGCTCGCTCCCTCGGCACGTTTAGAGTCTGTTTCAGGGTTTCCAAGGCTTGTGACTCTGGCGGACCGCTGATAACGCTACAGCACTCGTGGCGCGCAGTAATCTTGTGATCCGTTTCGCGACTGCTTTGGCAGCAGTGCCGCTGCTCGTTCTGTTGATTTTTTGGGGCCCAGTCTGGGGTTTTGCACTGTTGCTCTTTCTCGCCACGGCGCTCATGGCGAGTGAGTTTTTCGCCATGACACATCCGGACGACCGCGTGGCGCAGGCGATTGCTGTGGCCGTCACCGTCGGGACCGGCGTGGTATTTTACACGTTCTCAACGGATGCCAGAGTGTTGGTGTTGCTAGCCATCACGGTTCCCATCGTGGGCATGTTGGTCCCACTTTGGCGCCTCGGCGAGGTGCACACAGCCGCCCTGCGCGCTCTCGCGGGCGTGGCGGGTCCGTTCTACATCGGAGTGCTCTTCGCGACCTTAGGGCTGATGCGGCGTGACCTCGGCAGCTTAGGGCCGGGGCACATTGTGCTCACGCTCACCATCGCGTGGTTCGGAGATACCTGCGGCTATTTTTTCGGGCGCTATTTCGGAAAACGTCAGTTGTATGCGTTGGTGAGCCCTAACAAGACTCAGGAGGGTTTGGTGGGCGTCATCCTCGGAGCCATCTTGGCAGGGCTGCTGGCGCACTTTTGGTATCTCCCTGAACTCCCGCTTGGGCACGCACTCGTGCTGGGAGCCATCACGGGCGTTCTGGGCCAATTGGGGGATCTTGTGGAGTCGCTCTTCAAGCGCGCTACCGGCATCAAGGATTCGGGTCGAATCGTGCCTGGCCACGGGGGGCTCCTGGACCGGATGGATGCGGTGCTTATTGTTGCGCCAATTGTCTATATTTATGCGGTGTGGTTTGGGGTGACGGCAGGCCCTTAGGAAGGGGACAGAAACGAGCGTAGTTTTTGGCATGTCCGATTCGCGTCGCATTTCAGTCGTGCCGGCTCTGAACCCAGTCGAATCCAGAGGTCTCGGGGGTCCAGAGCAGGTGATCGGTAGTTCGGTTCCGGCACCATCGGATAACAAGCACGATTTCTTTGGAGTCGTGCAGGGTTATTTGGGCGCTGCCGCGCGTTTGATTCAACTGCCGTCTCACATCCAAAGCATTCTGAGCCAGCCAAAGAACGAAGTGATCGTCCACTTCCCAGTGCGCATGGATGACGGGCAGTTTCGCTTGTTCAAGGGCTACCGCATTCAGCACAATAATGTGCTCGGCCCCTACAAGGGAGGCCTACGTTTTCACCACGCAGCATCGCTGGACGATTTCAAAGCGCTCGCTGCGCTCATGACCTACAAATGTGCACTCATGAATTTGCCGTTCGGGGGCGGTAAGGGCGGCATCAAGTTTGACCCGAAGCTAGTCTCTAAGTCCGAGCTCAGCCGGATCACGCGCCGATTTGTCTACGCGCTGGGCTCGAATATTGGGCCCGATTACGACATCCCTGCGCCCGATGTCGGCACCAACGCTCAAGTCATGGCCTGGGCTATGGACGCCTACATGAACACCCTAGGCACGTTTAGCAAACAGTCGCAGATTGGCGTCGTAACAGGAAAGCCGGTCACTAGCGGTGGTACTCGCGGGAGAGAGCAAGCAACCGGTCAGGGCGTGGTGCATTGCATTCGACTCTGGGCTGAGCAGAATCGCTTTGATCTCAGCGGGAAGAAGCTGATGGTGCAGGGCTTTGGCAACGTGGGTTCCAATGTGGCAGTGCTGCTGAGCCACTTCGGGGTTTCGTTGGTCGCGGTGGGTGACCACACGGGGTATCTCACCAATGCTGAGGGTTTCAACGCTTACCGGTTGAAGGAGTACGTGGAGCAGCACGGCTCGATTTCGGGGTATCCCAATGGCCAGCCCATTTCGCGAGCGGAGTTCTTCGCGATTTCCGCCGATATCTTTGTCCCGGCGGCGCTTGAAAATCAAATCCATCCTGAAGAAGCGGAGGCTCTCACTGTCAGGCTCGTGGCTGAAGGCGCCAACGGCCCGTGTCATCCCGCAGGCGAGGCTGTTCTGGCTCGGCGCGGGATCCAGGTGCTTCCAGATATTTTGGTCAACGCCGGGGGCGTGACCGTGAGTTACTACGAGTGGGTTCAAAATCGAAGGAGTGAGCAGTGGCCGCTGGCGGAGGTAGAGAGTCGTCTGAGTGACGCGATGACTGACGCCTATTCTCGCATGCAGGATTTTGCACGCCGCCACGAGTGTAGCTTCAGGCTGGCTTGCTATGGGGTCGCCCTGGAGCGCATCCTGGCCGTCTACAACGAACGCGAAATTTCCTGAGCTTCGCAAATGCAAAACGGGCTGCCCTGGGGGACGGCCCGTCTGATTGGGAGGATCTTGCTGCAGATGCCTTAGGCAGCTTCAGTGATAATAGCTTTCAACATCACCATCGCACGCGAGTGCAACTGCGAGATGCGCGGTTCACTCACGCCGAGTTGATCACCCAGCTCCTTGAACTTCACGCCTCGAAAATAGTGAGCCGAAACAATGTGGCGTTCGCGCTCCGGCAGCTTGTCGACGGCGCGAACCAGGCTCTCCCGAGCAAATTTGGCCTCGCAGGCGCTTTCGCTGTCGGGGATCGCCGAGCTCAGCAGCGAACGGCTCTGTTCCGCTGGGCTCACGTCATCGAAACGAACCACAGAAGGCGTAGCTCGATTGGCATCTCCACCCTTGTTGGCTAACGCTCTAACTCGGCGTGGCAACCAATCCTGTGCGCGAAGCTCATCCAAAATCGCTCCGCGGATCCGCACCCGGACATACCATTCAAAGCTATCAGCGGGCTTACCTTCGTGACGGCGGATAGCATCCCAGAGGCCACTCATGCCAGCAGCCAGCAGATCCTCACGAAGCACGTTGCTCGGTAGCTTCCTTTGAAACCCGCCAACAATCTGCCGAACCAGGGGCGTATAAAGTGTGAGAAGGTCATCTGTTCGGCGCACAGCACTCTGCTTGGCGCGCGCGCGGTGAACCACCGTGGCAGGCACAGCGGCGTTCGGGCGCTTGTGACGAATTTTGTCACCTGCGACTTGCGTCTGCACTTTTGCCCGACGCGCGGGCTTAGGTGGGATCGAGGCACGGGGTATGATCGAAACCCGTGAAGAAACCGCGCGCTCTTTCGAACGCCGTGGAACTGCGGGGGCCTTAAGTACTGATTGTTTCGAGTGTCGCAAACTCATGGTGAATCCTCCGGAGCCAGGCCAAAGCAGCGTTCATGCCAGGTTGTCCAATTTCGAGAATTGGGCTGTTTCTGTACGAGACGCCACCGAGGTATGGGTCGTCGAGGACCTTGGAAAAACGCCTTTTCTCTTCCAGTGGAGACGGATGCCTGGGCTTATAATCTAATAAATTCAACAGGTTGAGCTATCGCGACCCAAGTTCGTCCGCGGCTGGGGCTCGGGGGACCCCCCCCGTGCGAACTGGTGACGATTCGCGCGGAGCCGCCGCGTTTTGCGGCCAGGTCAAGAACGCCCCAGCCCTTTTCCGTTTGATTTGCCGCGGAAACGGGGCGTTCGCCGGTTTCTTGGCGGTTTGCCTCCGACAATGCGAGAGTTTGTAGGACCTTCCGACCCGGTAGCCATAAGATCATGAGAGAAGGAAAGAACCTCGTTGGCCTCGATATAGGCTCAACGGGCATCAAGGTTTGCCAGCTTGAAGAAACGCGCCGTGGCGTGCGGCTGATTCGCTTCGGGTATGCGCCGTTGGCGCCGCAAGTGGTGGTTGACGGGCAAGTGATGGATGCCGGAGCCGTCACCGCAACCATCGAACAGGTTTTCGCACAACAGAAAATTCGGGAGCGCTCCTGTGCGCTGAGCGTGTCGGGCCAAAGCGTGATCATTCGAAAGATCACCGTGCCCATGATGACCGATGCTGAACTTGCGGAGCAGATCACCTGGGAAGCTGAGCAGCACATTCCTTTCGACATCAAGGACGTTGAAGTGGACTACCAGGTCCTGCGGCGCCGTCCTGAAGCCAGCCAGATGGATCTCTTGTTGGTCGCCGCCAAGCGCGATCAGATCAACGACTACGCTCAGCTGGCGCGCAATGCCGGGCTCAAGCCCGTGATCTGCGACATCGATTCCTTCACGGTCCAGAACCTTTTCGAAAGAGCGCGTGGCTTGCCTTCCGGGCAAATTATCGCGCTCATCAACATCGGGGCGAGTCTTTCCTCGCTGAATGTCGTGGCGAATGGCGTGAGCGCCTTCACACGTGAGATTGCCAATGGTGGCAACTTGATCACCGAGGAAATCCAGAAAGCTCTGGGCATGCCTCACGAGCAGGCGGAGGCCCTCAAGTGCTCGAGCACCTTGCCCGCCAGCACCGATTCTAGCCATTCGGGTGCTCAGCCTCACAATCTGATGCGGATTATCGAGGCCGCAACAGACGCGATAGCGGCGGAGATCCAGAGAAGCCTCGATTTTTACTTGGCAACAAGTGGCGAAACCGAGATCTCTCGCATGTATATTACGGGTGGCAGCTCCAGTTTACCGAGCCTGGCTCAAGCGATCGAACGTCGAGCGCGTGTGCCGGTTGAAGTTTGGTCGCCATTGGAGGGGCTCACCATTGATCCGAAGTACCTCGACGCCGAGTTGCTCCAAGCTCGTTCCGCTCAGTTGGCCGTAGCTCTTGGCCTTGCGCTCAGAAAGCACAAGGAGTCGCGGGCATGATCAAAATCAATCTGCTGCCAGATAAGGCACGCACTAAGGCTAAAAAGGGACCCCAGGAGAGCCAGGCGTGGCTTATGGTGTTGCTGGTGCTTCTGCTGGCTGAAGTTGCTGGCCTATTCGTGTTTCACGGATTCAAGGAGCAGGAGCTTTCCCGACAAACCGATAAGAATTCGGAGATCCAGAAACAGATCGACCAAGCCAAGATTCAGGTTGCGGATCACGCCAAGGTTAAAGAAAAACTCAAGCAGCTGCGAGCCCGCGAAGATGCCATCGCCGAGCTGCAGAGCGCGCGGACGGGTCCGACGGCAATGTTGCTCGAACTGGCACGTATCTTGACGCCTGGCCGCGGCCCCAGCGTTAATCCTGATGAGTTAAATAAACTCCGCCGTGATAATCCGCTCGCTATCTACAATCCCTCTTGGGATGGTCGCAGGCTCTGGCTGGCGCTCTTCACGGAAGAATCCCGGAAAATCCAGTTGCGGGGGATCGCTCGCGATGGGGAAGATGTGAGCGAGCTAGCGCGCAGGCTGAATCTATCCAGCTACTTTACAGACGTTAAGTTAATGCCGGCAAAAAAGGTTGATCTGCTCAAAGCTGGCCCGCAAATGATTGAGTTCAATCTGGAAGCGATGGCGAGGTACTGATGGCAGAATTGACGCTATCCAAGCTGCGGCTGCCAGCGAAAATTGGCGTGGGTGTGGGCACGACCGTGCTCTTCGGTGCCGCCTACTTCGCCGTGTTCTATGGCGATGTCGCGAGCAAGATTGAGGCTTCGGTCAGTTCCGAAGGACGCCTCAAGGTTGAACTTCAGGATTGGAAGAAGTCCCAGTTCGCCTACAACAAAGACCTCGAGGAATTGACTGAGCGCGAACAACGTCAAACCGAGCTCAACAAGATCCTACCCTCCTCCACGGAGTACCCGGCATTTCTCAGCTCCGTACAGAGCGTGGCCAACACCACGGGCGTGAGCTTGATAGCTTGGACGCCGGAAGATGAGGTCAAGAAAGAGTTCTACGCACGCATCCCGATGAAGCTGGAGCTTCGAGGGCGCTACCACCAAATCGCCAGGTTTTTTTATGGGGTAGGGCAGCTGGATCGCATTATCAACATGGAGAACATCGCCATCTCCGAGCCGGTCGTGAAGGGCGACGAGGTGGATGTCAGCGTGAAGGTGCTCGCTACAGCCTTTCGCGCGCTGGGTGCAGAAGCGGGCGTGCCGGCCGACAAACGTGGCGCGGCCTTGAGGAATCCATGAGGCTGCGCGAGCTCGGGGCGCTCTTGTCGGCGGCGGCTTTCTTTCAGCTCGGTTGCGAGGAGCCGGTGGCAACCGGAAATTTGGTTCCAACCCCAACCGCCCAGGCTGCTGCGGTCGGAGTTGAGGCAGCGGCCAGACCCGCGCCTCCGCGGGTGGAATTTCAGGAGTCGGAATTTTCCGAATCGGATCGTAGTCGAGACCCGTTTCGCAGTTTTCAGGATCTCATCCTGGCAGAGGTTCGCGGAAACCTGCGTTCGCAGCGCAACGTGGTGCTCGAGGAGTACTCGATCGATGAATTGAGGCTGATCGGGCTGGTGACTGGAATTCAACCGGCCAAGGCCATGCTGGTCGATCCAAAAGGCAAAGGTCATGTCGTCCAGCGGGGCCAATTCATCGGGCGCCCAGAGACAGTTCAGGCGGCGGGTCCCGGCGCCACGAGCTTCGAGATCAACTGGCGCATCGACAGCATTCGAGACGGTGACATCATTTTGGTTCGGGAAGACCCGAACAATCCCGATGTTCCGAGTTCTACACGTGTGATCGCCATCCGGCCCGAAGGCGAACAGCCGCCTCAGTGAGCATTGGGCCAGGAAGCCTGTTTACATCGAGTCCCTTGGCCTGACACAATCAAACTGAATTGGTCCAAGAGGAAAATGTGCCCACCCTGCGATCGAGTTGGAGCTAAGCGATGATGCGGAGGAATCAGCACTTCCCGCGGATTTTTGCCCTTTCGGCAGCGTTCGTTGTTTCCGGGTTATCCGGGAGTGCGTGGTCGGCGACCCCTGCTGGGTCATTGCGACACGCGACCGCGGTCACCGTTGAGCAGAAAGATGCTGACGGCCCCACGGAAGTTCGCATTCAGTTTGATTCAACGCCGACCTATACGGCCCGCGTTGATCGCGGTGGGCTGCGAGTGATCTTGGATGTTCCCTCCGCAGTCGTGCAAGGCGCCAAGCCAGCCATTGTGGGCAAGACTGGACTGGTTGCCGGCGTGCTCACGCAGTCATTCGGATCTGGCGAAAGCTCGACGGCCCGGGTTCTCGTCACGCTCAGCCAGCCCGCGGAGCGCGTGGTTCGCGTCGAGGGCAACGCTCTGGTGCTATCACTCTCGAAAGTAGCCGCGAACGCCACCCCGAAGCGTGAAGGTGTGGCGGCCGCCACCCACCACCAAGCAGTGAGCGAGAATCGCGTGCTTGAGGTCAAATTTAGCCACCTTTCCGATCAGGATCAGGTTCTAGTCAAACTGGCGGCGCCGCCGAGCTACGTCTTGGAAAATGGTCAAGCTGGGCGTTCGCGTCTGGTGCTTCGGAATACAATCTTGCCAGGGGCGCTCCAACAAACGCTCGACGCGACGGCCTTTGGCGGCCAGCTCAAAACAGTTTCTTCGTACACGGATGCTGTAGCACATGGGGTAACCCTGGATGCCGAGCGACAGGTGTTGGCGACCAGTCAGGTCCGCGTCGAGGGCTCAAGTCTCGTTTGGTCCTTTTTTCGACCGGGCGATGTGAGCTCAGCCGTGACCGGGATAGCGGCCGACGGCAAAGAAGCGCGTCGGATCCGAACGCTTCATGTGGATTCACCCGCCTCGGATCTTCCGGAGATCCATGCGACGTTTAGTGGCTTAGAGCAGAGCTCTGGTCCTGTTGAACAGGCCGGCAGCTTAACGCCGAGTGTGTTGGGGCAAGTGGCAGGTGGTGGGGGGCGCAGGATCGATTTGGATCTGAAAGATGCGGATATCCACAACGTGCTCCGCTTGCTGGCGGATGTGGGTAGCGTGAACATCGTGACCGCGGACAACGTCACCGGATCGGTCACGATTCGCATGCGCAATGTGCCGTGGAAGCAGGCGCTTGACGTCGTGCTTCAGGCTAAAGGCTTGGGCATGATTGAGCGCGGCAACATGGTGCGTGTGGCGCCCCTCGCGGATCTTGAGAAGGAGCGCGAGATGGAGGTGGCACGTCGCGCACAGGAAGTGCGGCTGGCGCCGCTTGAGACGCGGCTTATTCCCGTCAGTTACGCCACCGCTGATGACGTGCAGCAAAGAGTTTCTCCGCTGCTTTCCGAGCGCGGCAGCGTGGCGGTGGATACCCGAACCAACATGCTCATCGTTCGGGATCTTTCCGGAAATCTGGACCAGATCGAGCAGCTCACGCGTGAGCTCGATACCCAAACTCCACAAGTCTTGGTTGAAGCTCGGATCGTTGAGGCCACCAGCCGCTACATCAAGGACGTCGGGATCCAGTGGGGTGGGGATGCCAGCTTTTCTCCTGCAACCGCCAACCCTACCGGCCTCGTTTTTCCAAATTCGATCGGCATCGCGGGTGGCGCTAGCGACGGCAATACGCCGACGGCCGGGCTTAGCCCCTCCCAAGCGTCCGTGACCAATCCGAATTTCGCGGTCAATCTCCCGGCGGCTGTGGGTGCTGGAAGCGGTGGCGCGCTGGGCTTGACCTTTGGGTCGATCGACAACACGATCAATCTCGGGTTGCGCCTTTCGGCGGCGGAGACGAGCGGCATGCTGAGGATCCTATCGAGCCCCAGGATCCTAACGCTCGATAACAACGAAGCGCGCATTTCCCAAGGAACTCTCATTCCATTCTCCCAGGTGAGTGCGCAGGGCGTGCAAACCACCTTCCAGGAAGCCAAGCTGCAATTGTTGGTGACACCCCACGTCACGGCAGACGGCAGCGTCAGCATGAAGGTCAAAATCAATCGCGACGAGCCGGACTTTAACCAGACTTCCGCCCGCGGCGACCCGACCGTCCTCAAGCGTGAGGCGGAGACTGAACTGCTAGTTCCTGATGGGCACACTGCGGTCATCGGCGGCATCTACACCCGGAATTCGGGCCGCAGCGCCGACCAAGTGCCTTTCTTCGGTGACATCCCGCTGATCGGCCTGTTGTTCCAGCGTCGTCGCGCTACCGATCAGAGGCAAGAATTGGTGATCTTTCTCACCCCTCGCATCGTGAATCGCGCGCAGGCACTTGGCCGCTGAGCGCGCCCAGCTGAGCGTACAAGTCACGGGGCCGAAAGCCTTGAAAGGGCTTCCGCCTCGTGAAAATGCCGTAATTTTTTCAATCCGCTTGCACGCCCGTCGTGGCGACGGCTATAGCGGAATGTCAGATCTTACTCGCTCGATAGAACGGAGGTCCTGAGTGAAGGAACTTGCAGAATATCTTCTCAGCAACTTGTACGTAGACTTCCAGGGCGACATCTCGGTTGAGACGATTCGGGAGTTTCTGCGCGGTGACGACAGTCGCGAGGCGCGAGCTTTACTCGCCAAGATCATTGAAGAAAAAGGGATTGATGATTTGCTTATCACCCTGGCTGATTGCCTGCGAGAGCACCTCCGCAGCGGGATCCGACCCGAAACGGTGCGCGATCAGCTCAACGTCTACACGGACAGTTGAGCGGAAACGCTCAGCTCCATCTGAGCCAGTGCTGGGCCATTTGAGCCAGCACGGGCAGGCTGAGCCAGCACGATCCTAAGGCAACCCTGAAGCCAACTTTGTTGCCGATCCTGGCCAAGTTCTCAGCTAACATATTACGTGCTGATTGCTAAGGGTAGGTGTCAACTTTGTTGACGGTGGGAGGGCGGACCATCCAACTCGACGCTACGATCGGGAGCGGGGCGACCAGCTTTGTCTTTCGGGCACACGACGTCGCCACAGCGGAACAGTTTGTACTGAAGGCGGGCCGCCGAGCGCAGGATGCTTCAGTATTCCGCAACGAAGCCGAGCGACATGCTTGGGTTTGCTGTCCGGAGATCATTCCACTCTTGGCCTTTGACCACGCCAACTGCGCGGCTTCACCTGCGAACGGAACGGAAGGGTCGATTGGGGGTGGTGCACCACTGCTCTTGTTCCCCTGGTTGGACGGTGCGCCAGTTGGTTCAGAGCCGGTGGCAGGCGCAGCCAGCGCACAGACCCGAGCTGCGCAGACGCTTCAGGTTGCCTGGGATCTCGGTCGGGCACTCGATGAGCTCCACGAGCTTGGCCTGGCACACGGCGATATCAAGCCGGACAATGTGCTGTTAACCCGTAGTGGAAGCGCGCGGCTTTTGGATTTGGGTCAGAGCGGCGAGGCTGCTCAGTGGCTGCCGAGTGGGGGCACACCGCGCTATTTTGCTCCTGAAACCTTGGCTGGCGAAAATCGCGGTGAGGCCAGGGCGCGCGACCTATTCGCCCTTGGTTTGCTGCTCGCCGAGATTGCTGAGCCGGAGCTCGCAAAGAGCCACAATCCTCTAAAAAAGCTGAATCAAAAGCCACTTGAGGCGGGCCTCGCTTCTCTTGTCGAACCGCTCCTGCGCGAAAGCCCGAGCGCTCGCCCCTCTGCACGTTGGGTTTGGCAGCGTGCCGGTCAAAGGCTGGGCGTCTTCGAAGCGCCTGAAGCTGTGCGGAGCTGGCGTCTCCGCCGCGCTCGCGCAGCCTACTTGAACGCACGAAGTGCTGAGTTGCGAAGTGTCTGGGGAAGCAATTTGGAAGCGGACTTATCACCGGTAGAAAATGAGTGGCTCAAGGAGTTTTTGACTATCAGCGGTCAGGTTGGCGTCCTACCGGCTTTCGCGAAGCCAACGCCGCACGCACTCCGCCCGTTGAGCGCTGCGGGCCTTGAGGCCTTCTTGCTGCACCTGGTTGGGCCCGTCGCCAGCGATTGGCCAATTGGGCTCCTCGGTGCCGTCCCTGCAGTGCTTGAACGGGTCGTTGCCCTGCTGGAAACCACTGAGCCCTTGGCTCTGACGTTCTCGATGTTGCAAGGGACTCGGGCAAGCGCTTCGCTCGCTGGTTCGGAGCTAGCTGCGAACGCTGGCAGCGCCGACGAGATGGTCGAACTCACGCTGGCGCTGGCGAGCGAAACTCAATCACTTTCCGCGCTCGCACGCGCTGAATTTCTGATTTCAGAAGGCAATGCTCCACCGACGCTGCTTGGGCTGGTGGCGCGCCGCTTGCGACTGAGCGGACAATTTGGCCACGCGTTAGTACTTCTCCAAGGCTCGAGCGCGCCAGGGCATCCGATCTTCCTTGCTGAAACTTATCGTCGCGCGAGGGACTTCCCGAGTGCGCGGGCGAGCCTCTCGCGCCTCCAAGCAGAGGGTAGATCGCGCGCTCCGAGCGAAGAAGCGCAACTTAGGGCAACCTTGGCGCGCATGCTCCTCGACGAAGCTGAGCCGGAAAATGCCTTGAATTTACTGGTCGATGCTCCTCTGCACTCGGTCGTGTGGGAAACGCGCGCACTGATCGAGGCCGCTCTGGGCCAGGCTTCGCTCGCTCTTGAGTCTGCGTCGCGTGCCAAGGCAACCGCACGTGACGCCGAAGAACAAGCACGTGCAGAGGCTGTGCTCGGTTTGGTAGCCCATCAGCTGGGTGATTTTGAGCTCGAGCTCCAGTCCTTTCGTCGCGCGTCCGAGCACGCCGCGCGTGCGGGCGCAGTGATTGAGGAGGCGCACTATTTGACCGGGGTGGCTGCGGCCAGTGTTCAAGTGGGTGCCTATGAGGGCGCTCAGAAAAGCGCCATTCGGGCACGTTTGCTGTTTGACTGGGCAGGGCGCGGGGGCTCCGCCGCTCGGGCTGTGCAAGCTGAAGCGGCAGTTTTTGCAGCCTTAGGAGCGATCGACGAAGCGGAAGGCTGTGCGGCGGATGCCGAGCGGCGCGCAAAATTGACCGGGGATGCCCAGTGTCGCGCGTACATTCATCTGACGCTTGCAGATATCGCTCGCGTCAGTCGGGGTGGGCGTGAACACGCAGAGCGAGCCCAACAACTGCTGGGCGCGGCGATCAGCGATGCCGATCAGGTTCGGGTTGCTGCCCGTGCCCTCCGGCATGGGGCACCCCTAGATATCCGGTCCATTGACGTTCTGGCTCGGAGTTGTGCGGCCATGGATGCCTCGTTCGAATGGTGGGGGGCACGGGCCGTGCATGCTGAAAAAGCCAAGCACCCCAGCGCCTCCGCGTCGGTCATTGCGGAACTTTTGGCTCTCTCCACGGTCCGCGCTGCGGCGGGCGTGCGTGGGCCCGCGCTGGCGGCAGGGGCTCAATTGGCATCGGTACTCGGTGATGGCGAAGCAGCGCGTCGGTTGTTTGCGGCCGCTGGCGAAGCGGCGCGTCAGGTTATCCGCTTGGCGCCAACCTCGCTCGTTGCGAGAGTCGAAGCGATCCCATGGGTGGCGCGCTGCCAGGCGGTTCGCGAGCAAACACTTCTGCCCGAGCAGCTCTCGGATGTGGAGGGGCTGGTGCGTGCGCTCGGTGGCCGGGAGGATCTCCGACTCCAGTTTGAACGAATCCTGGATATGTTAGTGTTGTGGACGGGGGTTGAACGAGCGTTGCTGCTGCTGCCGGCACCCAATGGGAAGTTGATCGTGCGCTCTGCTCGCAACCTGGCGCGTACCGATCTGAATGGTCTGCAGCTTGAGCTGAGTCGCTCGCTGGCGCAGCGTGCACTCGATGAAGGGCAACCTGTGGTTGCAGTGGACGCTCAGTATGATTTGCCCGAGGCGCACGCCAGTGTGCACGCCCTGAAGTTGCGCAGTGTGCTGGCGGTGCCGCTGATTTCGCATGGCCAGAAGCTGGGTGTTGTCTATTTGGATGATCGCATCAAGCGTGGTGCTTTTGGACCTCAAGAGCTCGGCTGGGTGCGTGTGATCGCCAGCCTGGCAGCGGTGGCGTTGGCAGACACGCGAGCTCAACTCTTGCTCCGCCGCTCGCTGCGCCGTGCCGCGCGCGCCGAAGCGCGTGTGCGTGCGACGCTCGGGCAACGGGAAGCCGAACTCGATGCAGCACAAAGAGAGCTTGCGCTGGCGCGCAAGGGGCGCAGCACGCGTTACGCCTACGACGCCATTGTCGGCGAGAGTGAGGCCATTATGAGCATGCTCTCATTGATTGATCGGGTGGCCGGCGCCGACATCCCCGTGCTCATCGTCGGCGAGTCAGGCAGTGGCAAGGAGCTGGTTGCGCGTGCGTTGCACGTGAATAGCCCTCGAGCGAAGGGTCCTTTCGTTTCCGAAAATTGCTCCGCGATTCCGGAAACCTTGTTAGAATCGGCGTTATTTGGGCACGTTCGCGGTGCTTTCACTGGCGCGACAAGCACTCGGGCCGGTCTGTTTGACGCCGCGGATGGCGGAACGCTCTTTCTTGATGAAATTGCGGAAATGAGCTTGGGCATGCAGACCAAGCTGCTGCGGGTTCTCGAAGATGGTCTCGTAAAGCCCGTTGGTTCCGAGCGTACGCGTAAGGTCAACGTGCGAGTTCTCGGGGCGACACATCGTGATCTAGAGGAATGGGTCAGCTCGGGGAGGTTCCGCAAAGATCTTTACTATCGATTGAATGTGCTGACGCTCAAGGTTCCAGCCCTCCGGGAACGCTCAGGTGACGTAATACTTCTGATCAAACACTTCATCAAACAATATTCTACGGATCGCCCTCGCAGGTTATCTCGGGGAGCCGAAGCAGCGCTCTTGTCGTATTCTTGGCCCGGCAACGTGCGACAACTCCAAAATGAGATCCGGCGTGCGCTCTTGATGGCAGATGACACCATCGAACTAGAACATCTGAGTCCACCCATCATCGGGGCCGCCCCTGGGGATGCCGCGCGCGCGGATTCGGTCAACCTGAAGGTGCGGGTGGATGCCATGGAGCGCCAGCTCGTTGGGCTTGCGTTGGAGCGAACCTCAGGCAATCAAACGCGCGCCGCGGAGATGCTGGGTGTTTCGCGCTTCGGGCTGCAGAAAATGCTAAAGCGCCTTGAAATCGACGCTAAAGGCTAGCTTGATCGCGGAATAGAAGCACCGCCACGACGCGCGAGTGGCGCGGGTAAGGATTCGCGGAAATCCCCAGCGCTGGGCAGGGGTCGTCGCTGCGATCCGAGTAGTAAGTTTGCTTACTATTCTTGGTGCCTCGCGAGGCATGCGGGGAGCGAGTACAGACGGGGGTGAGTGATTGAGGAAGAGGCAGCGCGAGTAGTAATGAGGCAGCGCGAGTTTAGTGAGGCAGCGCGAGTTTAGTGAGGCAGCGCGAGTACAGATGTGCAGATTGAGAGAGGATAGGGCCAAATGATTGAGGGTAATTGAGCAAAGGCAGACACTAAGAATTGGCTAAGCGCCAACGGGAGTTAAGAATTGGTTAAGCGCCAACGGGAGTGAGGAGCCGTTCGATTTCTTGCCATTCGGTGGGGCTGAGATCAGGAGTGAAGCGAGTGAGGCGTGCTAGGACATCGGCGACGGGCGGGTGCACGTCAGGTGTTTCCTCGGCTGGAGTGACGTACAGCGAGGCGCACGTCAAATGGATGAACCCAATGGGTTGGAAGCGAGATTCCTCGAGCAGCTGGAGTGCTATTCGCCAGCTGCCCTTTTCCATGAGCTCCTTGCAATGGCGGCAGTGGGCCCGCCCGCTGGGTGCGCGTTCCAGGCGCGAAATGCGAGACAAACGGGGAAAGCGAACGCCCGCTTGGGCGAGGGCTTCGAGAACCGCCTTATCGGGAAACTCGCCAGGATAGCCAGCTATAGTTGCTAAGAATTTTTCTGGGCGCATGCAGGCTGCGCATGCGGGATGAAACCATAGCCGCGATTCTCCGTCGCCATACGCGTTCGGCACCGTCTCGCCAAAGCGTAGCGAACCCTTTTCGATCGCGAGGCCACAGCCGCGGCACTTGGCACGCCCGCTCGGGGCGGCTTCGATCACGTCCGTCACTGCTGGGCCTCCAAACGCCAATGCTCACGCCAACCCAACCCGTTGTCGTTGACACTCTTAAAACTCTTACAGAACGCGATACAGGGGCTAGTCAAGCTCGGAGCCATGCCGGCACCACACGTTCGATGATTTCGGGCTGTTTCGCCTTGATCCCGGTGACGGTGAACTGCCATCACCCGGACGTTAGCGAACTTCGCCAACGCTGTCTTGGGTCTCGCGCGAGCTTGGCGCGGGTGAGATCCCGAATTGGTGGTCAGCTGGAGTTACGCTGCCACTTCGGCTTCGCCTTCGAGCTCCCGAAATAGCGGGCCGAGCTCGGGACGTGAGCGGAGTGGCTCGCAAAAGCGCGAGGCGAGCTCGAGCAGCTCGCTTTCCAAGGAGCCTGCTGTTCGGCCAAGGCTTTCCAGTAGGGTTTGGTACGAATTCTGATCGCGTTCGATGCTCTCTTCTTGGCTCGCCATGGCCTGGCGCAACTGGAGGATTTGAAACTCCAGATCTTCGACCTCGCTCTTGCTGGCGTTGCAGGCGGCTTCGGCCTGGCCGAAAGCTTCTTTGGCTTGGCACCAACTTTTCATCAACTCTGCACTCGCGTGGTAGGCGGCAGCGAGCTCAGTGTACGGTTCGAGGAAGCCAGAGCGGCCTTCCCAGAACATGATTTGCTGGTGTTCTGTGCGGAATGAAAGCCGCGCCTCGTCGATCGCTGCGCTCAACTGCTTACCGATGGCGAGGGCGTCTTTGAGCTTGTCGCGGGCGCTGCTGGCGTCGAGGCCGAGCGCGTGAACCGCGTGCCCGATGCGTTGCCGCATTTCGCGGCCGCTGGCGTCCACGTTCTCAAGTTTGCGTTCGTGGGCCATGGCTTCTTCGCGCTGGCTTGCGATGCGGAGAACTAAGGATTCAATGTTTTGCAAGAGCTCAGCCTGCACGCCGGGTGTTGTTGTTCCGTACGCTCGCTGGAGCATTTGGCCAAAAAGCTCCACGCGCTTGCCCCACAGATCGATCGCAACTGGTGGAAGACTCTTGGATATGGGGCGGGCACTCTCAGGAGCCTCGGAGAGATCTCGCGGTATGGGGGCTCCGAGCGATTCGGTGATCGCGACCAAGTCCTTGTACAGCCGATGGGCATCAACAGGACGATCCTTCGGATCCTTCGCCATCAGCTCCAGGATCAGCCTGTCTAGAGCTTCGGGGAGGTTTGGCTCGAGGCTGCGTACGCTCGGCGCCGGCTCACTCAAATGTTTGATGAAAAGAACCGGGATTTGCTGGGATTCGAACGGTAGGCGCCCGCACAGCATCTCGAACAAAATGATCCCGACTGCATACAGATCGGCGCTTGGCCCCGCATCGATCGACGTGATGCGCTCGGGCGCCATGTATTGAGGAGTCCCGAAAACTTCCCCAGCGCCGGTCAAACGTGCATCCTGCATCGAACGTGCGATGCCGAAATCGAGGAGTTTAACCACTTCGCTGTCGAGCCCGAGATCCTGCGCCAAGAAAATGTTCTCGGGCTTGAGATCGCGGTGAATCACTTGAAGGTCGTGGGCGCGTGCGAGCGCGCGTGCGATCTGGATCCCAATCGCCAACGCGCGTGGCACGGCAACTTTTCCACGCTCAAGCAACTCGGCGAGCGTCTCCCCTTCGAGCAGCTCCATCACGAGGTAGACGCAGCCGTCGTCTGTTTCGCCTTGGTCGAAGATTTCTATGATGTTCGGATGGGCGAGCTTTTGGGCAGCCTTTGCTTCACGCCGAAAGCGTTCGCGCATCACTTCGTTCCTGGCGAACGACTCGTTAAGGATCTTGATCGCGCAGAGCCTATCGACCAGGCGATGCCTTGCCGCGTAGACAGTGGCCATTCCGCCCTGGCCCAGCACGCTTTCGATCTGATACCGCCCTGCTAATACGGTCCCGATCCGTTCATCTTGGATGGGCTCAAGCGTGGCACCGTCGACGAAGCATGTGCCACGATCATCTGGATACTTCAGCTTGCAGAGCGGGCAGGCCTTCATACTTTTTCCCTAAGCTTGGATGTTCTCGCGGTGGAGGTAAACTTTCCAGCACAAAGCTGAATGCCGGAGGTCGAGGCGGTTTTCCATAGTCAATTCTTGTGCTAGGTGCGGTGGGGCATGGCCTCAAAGGACAAGAAGCCCGCGTTCGGTGCTCAGCGGGTTGAGGTCCACGCGCCTCCCCGGTCTGAAGACCGTGTCCAGCTGGGTCGCTTGGCCATCATTGTTGCCGTGGGCTTTGTGGTGGGAGTTGCCTGGCCACGCTTGGCTGGGATTCGGTTGGCCCCGGAGCCGCCGGTCGAGCCGAGCGACGAAAAAAAGCCGATCGCACCGAAGGTGGAAGAGCCCGCTCCGGAGCCGCCTGCGACTCCGTCTGTTGAGAAGCTGACGCTGGGGGAAGCGCAGATCACGGCCTGCCGCGACGCGAGTGGCAAAGTGCAGAAGGTGTGCGATGCGGTTCCATTCCAGGATGTTGTCAACCCAAGACTCAAGACTCTGAGTGGCTGCGAAGCTGCGGAAGGAGCCATGGGCACGCTCTCACTTGGTTTTGAGTTCAACTTCGAGAAAAATAGCGTGGAGCGTGTGATTTTGGGGAAGAGCACTACCTTGCCGTTGCCCACTGCGAAGGCGCTGGTGGGGTGCATCGAGCGCGAGTTCGAAACGGCTGCGCTCAGTCAGCTGAAGCATCAGTACGCGAAGTACTCCGCATTTTTCCTGGTTGAGTTTGCTCCACCTGAACCGAAGAAAGGGCAAGAGGATCAGATTCTTGAAGCTGCCGGGCGCGCCACCGTAAGTTGGGCGTTAGCATTGATTCGCGAAACGCCCAACAACGACGGCGTCGTGAAGGCGCGCGTCCAGAACGGGACGCGTGTGGTTGTCACCGGAAGAAAAGCGGATTGGTACCGGGTGAAATACGATGGCCAAGGGAATGAGGGTTGGGTGTTTAAGGCGGCTATCGGACTTTGATTCTGTGGGCGAATTGGGGGGAGAATTGGCAGAGTGGTAGGTGGGCGTGCTAAGGATCGGAGGCGCATGAGCGATTCCGGCAAGAAAGACGATAAGCCTTTGGCGGTGGCGCCCACACCTCCCCAGTCAGACATCGCTCTAGTGCACGGGGTCACTCCTGATGGCGGCTATCGCATCCTCCGCCGACGTGGTGACAACTTGGAGCTCGGCTCGGTTCACCCGCTGGTGGAAGGTAAACCGCTCCAAGGTGAAGTGGTCGCGCTTCGGCCGCGGCAAGAATTCCCGCTCTTATGTGACGTTGAAACGCTCTTCAAGGGGCCAGCACCGAGCCAGGCCGATGTCGCCAGCCCCGTGGCGGCCGCTGAGTCTCGCCACAAGAAAGGGCCAGCACAGGTTTCAAACGATAGCTACCGCGAGAATTGGGACGTGATTTGGAGCCATCGCAAGAAGGACGAAGCGGCCAACTAAAGCCTAATTGTCTCAGCGGCTAACTGAAGTTTATTAGGGTGGGCTCGAGGCTAGAAATCTGTCGAAAGTGCCTGTGCCTTCGAGCGGGCGATTGCGAATGTGGCATCGGTCCCGGCGCGTCTCATGTAGTAGATGCTCGTGTTCCGCCAGCTGTCTCCAGCGCCTATCTGACACTCTATTTTCGCTTCCCCAGCCTCGCGGGCGGTGGCCTCGACGGTCAGCCACGGGGGCGACAGCCCCTCCAACCCAAGGGCGGGCCCTGGGTGCAACGCCGCCTCTGCGCGCAGGTTGCCCAGCGCCTCGAGCACTTCTTCCGCTCTTTGCCGCAAATCGTGACCGAGCTCATCGGTTGCGACCCAAGTGCCGCCGCGTGCATTTAGCGTGAGCTTGTGGCTGCTGCTGCGGATCACGATGTTGGAGGCCCAATCCGGCAGGATTTGGCAAAGTCCGCGGTCGAAGGCCCAGGCTGTGACTGTTTCGAAGCTCGACGTCGGCAACACAAACACACCGTCAAGCGTATCAACACTGGCGTAGTAGCCACCAGGCGCGCGCGCGCCGAGGCGCAATGTAATGTCACTTGGCAACGTTGGCTTCGCGCTATCCGGATCCGTTTTGTTGAGAGAGAGCTGAAGCGTCCAGGCTGCCTGTCCTGAAAGCCCGTGGTGTGCTGCGGGCGTATCTGCCACCCAGCGCGCGGCGTCGAGCGCCGACAGCGTCCCGACGATCGCATCGATCACCGAGGCGTCGTGTTGGAAGCCTTTCGGGGATAGAAGCTGGAAGACTCCGAGAGTCCGTTGCTCGAAGGCTTGCTCAAATCCTGGGCCCTTGACGCTGACACGGGCAATACGTGCGCGTGGGATATCCAAAACCTTGAGAGGCTTGAGTAGCGTAGCATCCGGGCGGAGCACTGCCGTTTCGCCTTCGGAGAGCGCGAATAGCGCACCATCACTCGCGCGTTCCAGCAGGCACGTTCCCTTGGCATCCGGAGCTCCCAAGCGTGCCGATTCAGTGAAATACGGTGCGTCGGAGAATGACTGGGATTCAAGCTCAATCAGTGTGATCGGAGCTAGGAGCGGCGCGTGCGCGGGTAACGGTTCCCCGCGTACAGCAAGGATGGCCTCTAGCCGCTGATTGCCCACTTCGAGCGCGACGGGGCTTCTGGCGGGCTCCTTGAGCACAAAGGCTTTATCGGCACGTTCCAACACCAACGCTTGCGCCCCGGAAACGATCCTAAGTTGCTCGACCTCATCTGACCGCAACCAGAATGGAGCATTCCCGCGCAGCTCCTCCGGTGTCAGGCGCAAACGATCCAAGAAGCTTCTTTGGATGCAGAGCGCGAGTGGATCTGGCTCAGACCTCACGGCCAACGAGAGATTCTTGTCAGTTGGGCATTCTCCGCCGAAGCTCAGAACAGCTTTGGGATTTGAGCGGTCTTTCGGCAGTAGTGTGAGTGTAAAGCGCGCGCTATCAGCGCCTTGGCTTGCCTGCGCGAGTTTCAGGTCGGTTGGCGCCGCATCGTCCATGTCCACGAGTGCTTCAAAGAGTGCTTGAATGCGTTGGCGTTGGGCGACACTACGACGCCCCGTTGTCACCAACCAGATCCCTTGCTCGCTCCGCTCCAGGCTGAAGTTGGCCCTTGGTGTGTGGCCTTCCAGACCTCGCACTTCCACAGAGCCATAGGGCAAAAATTGAATACGGCGGAGCGTGTTGAGGTCGAATTGCCAGTCAGCTGTGAGTTCCTTCCCGACCACGTAGACGTTCGTCTCGGTGGAACCGGTGCGGCTCACTTCGACATAAGCCGAAGCTTCCGCGCCGACGACGTTCGCGCCCAAACGGAGTGTGGAAGCTTGCTCATTTTCCACAAAAGAAAGCTCAAACAATGGCGCATTGAGCCCCCAGCGAACGCGATCCGCGGGGGTGAACTCAAGCTTCCTCTGGACCGTTGCGCGCTCCAAGCCACGCAACAGGTTCTCAACCAGCGCCGCGTCGGCGTCCCCTTCGACAGGAGCTGTGATTCGCCAATTTTCGCTATCAGCGGCGCGATCCCGCTTGAGCACGAAGCGTTGCGTAGGTCGGCGCAAACTGATTTCAGTGACGTCGGTTGGGTGAATATTCGGGAAAAGATGATGAGCACGAAGTTGCTGCTCATCGCTGGTGGCAGTGAGCGTGGTTGCCACTACAAACAGAAGTGACGTGAACGCCAGGCCAAGCGCGCAAAACGTGATCCACAGGCGGCGCGCGGCCTCCGTCACGCTCCCCCGCTTTCCTTGCGCGAGCGCTCTTCGTCTCTTTTGCGTCGCAGCAGAACCCACGCGCCCATGCACAGTATGGAGAGCGGCATGTAGATCAGGACGTAGCGAAAAAGCTCGGCCAGCGAAGCTTCAGACAAGGCAAGGCCCGCTGGATGAGTCGGTTTTTCAGGTACATTGACCAACGAAGGGCGCGCGAGCAGCCAAGAGATGGCGCTTTCGACAAACAGCTTATCGCCCATCCAGGTTGGATCTTGAAACGTCCGAGACCAAGCAAGATTCCCTGCGCCCACCAGTACGACGCGGCTAGCCTTGTTGGCTTGCTGAGTCTTGCGCTCGAAGGCGAAGGCCAAGGTGAGCGGGCCTCGGCGTTTGGCGTCGCTCAGCGTGGGTTGTCGCTCGGCATCGGCGAAGAGCCCAGGCGTACTAAGGCTAAAGGAAGCGTCTGAAGTTTCCAGAAGTGGTGTCAAGGTTGCCGGATTGGTCGTTCCGAGGAGCGAGAAAGATTGCGCTGAGCTGACGAGTAGTCGGTACTGAACCTTGCTCCCAGGGCGCGCCAGCGCTTGAGTCACCGCGTGGGGCTTTGAGTCAACAAAGAAGGTTTCCCCGATCCCAGAGGGCAGGCGTAGCTCGGGATCGCCTTCAATCACGACGTCGCGTCCAGCTTGAACACCGAGCTCGCTCAGCCAGGACTCTAGCCCCGTCAGTGCAACTTCAGAAGTTGCCAAATTAGGCGGCAAAAACGCCAAAATTCTGCCCCCCGCTTGGGTGTAGGCGATCAGGCTGGCGGTAGCTTCTGCGGACCAACGGCGCTCGGGAGCCGCAATGAGTACAGCATCACAGTCATTCAACGCGTCGGCTCGCAGGGGAGTACTGAGATCGGTAGCAGTGACCCCGTAGTTGCTCTTGGTGAGCTCCGCCACCCAAGCGCTCAAGCCTTGTGGGCCTGCGTTCTCCCGCGACAACTCTTCATGCCCGGTGGTGATGCAGATGCGCGAGGGTTTGGCGGCTTGTAGGTTGCGGAGGCCCTCGGTGAGTGCCTGCTCTAGCTTGGGCTGGTTGTTGCCAGTGTCTTCGTCGTGGCGCACGATATTCTCGAGCGTGATGAACCAGCGCTTCTGGTCCTGAGCCAATACGATGACCGCGTCTGTCAGCACCCGACCATCCTCAGTCTTGCCGGCGACGATGCCGTACTTCGCGCGGAGCGCTGCGAAGGCGGTGGGATCGCGATCAGGATCGACAAAGCGAGGCCGAAGGAGCGTCGTTTTGGCTCCGTACGCGGCCAGAAGCTGCCGCACATTACTGCTCAGTGGATCGGCTCGCGCGAGGAAAACTGTGACTTCCACCGGTTCACGAAGTGAGCTGAGCGAATCCTCGGTTGCTGGCGATAGCGTGTAGAGCTGGGCGCTCGTGAAATCCCAACGCGCATAGAAGCGATGCACCAGAATGTTGACGCACACAGTGGTGATCGCCATGGCGGCGACCGCCACAGCCGACAGGAGCCCAACGGCGCGCATGAATTTCCTCAAAAGCTGTTGAGGTTTCAGCTCCAACGCCATGAATCCACCACCTCCGTTGTCACGAAGAGTGCCAAAATTACCAAGCTCAGGTCGAAGACGATGCGTCGCAGATCGACGATGCCTTTGCTGAATTCCTCCATGTGGCTCAGCATCGAGACGTGCGAACAAAGGGCGTGCAAGGGGCCTGGCTCGAAGATGTACTCCCCGACACCCAACACAAAAATGCCAAACTGCAAAAGGACACTGAGCATGAGTGCAGCAAGCTGGCTCTTGGTGAGCGCGCTCATCAGCGTCCCGATTGCCAGATAAGCCGCGCCCAGCAGCGCAAGCCCGAGGTAGCTGCTAGCGACAACCCACGGATCGACCACGCCCGTTCCCCTGAGAATTACTGGATAAAGGAGCGTGGGGCTCCACATGAGCAGGTACGTAGTGAACGTTGCTAGGTACTTGCCGAGTACAATGGCAGAAGCTCGTACCGGTGCGGTGAGCAGGGGTTCAATGGTGCCACTTCGTTGCTCTTCAGCGAAGGAACGCATGCTCAGGGCGGGGCACATGAGGAGCAGGGTCATCAGCAAGAAGATGGAGCCTTGCCCGAAGTAGGATTCGATGGGGCCGTTGTCGAAACTAAGCTCGGTGGCGCCCGAGAAATGCAATACGATCGAGTAGAAGACTCCGCCCTGAAGCAACAGAAACGTTGTGAGCAGGATCCAGGCAACCGGCGTGACCCAAAGCGCCCAAAGCTCGCGCCGATAGATCGCCCAAAAACCCGTCATGAGCGGAGCTCCTCACGCTGGGCAGCGGGCCTGTCTGGGAGGGGTGTTGGTTGAGCTTCGGTGAGGGCAGAGAAGACTTCCTCCAGTTTCGCGCGTGCCGTCTCCACGCGTCGGACGCCGACCTGGTGCTCGACCAGCTGAGTCACTGCTTTTTCCAGTTGAAGCTCAACATCGCTGACGTCAGGCGTCCACTCTGTTTCTAAGGTGAGAATCTGTGAGTGAGACGCTTCTACCTGCGAGAGGGTCTTGGCACCCAGGCTTTCGAGCAAGCTTTTTGCCATACCCGGGGCATCGCGCAGCTCCCAGTACACCCGTCGCGATTGGCGGTGCCGCAGCAGCTCCCCGATCGGCCCTTCCGCCACCAACTGGCCCTGATGCAGCACTAAGGCGCGTTCACAGATCGCCTCCACTTCAGACAGGATATGGGTCGAGAGCAGCACGGTGTGCTCCCGCGCCAAACTATGAATCAGTTCGCGCACTTCTCGGATTTGGTTCGGATCGAGGCCGGCTGTCGGTTCATCCAAGATCAAAAGCGGCGGATTAGACACCAACGCATCGGCCAGCCCCACGCGTTGTCGATAGCCTTTGGAGAGGTGGCCAATCACGGTGTTGCGCATGTCTGCGACGCGCGAAAGGTCCATCGCGCGTTGGACAGCAAGCTTCCGTTCTCGGCGCGGTACGAGCTTCAACGCCGCACGAAAAGCGAGGTATTCAGCCACGCGCATTTCAGGATACAGCGGCGCGGCCTCGGGCATGTAGCCGATGGCCCGGCGCGCTCGCATGGGCTCTTCGGAGACATCGTGGCCGAGAACTCGGACCGTACCTCGGCTAGGCCCCAAGAAGCCTGCAAGCATGCGGAGCGTGGTGGTCTTCCCGGCGCCATTCGGACCCAAGAACCCAACCACCTGGCCTGCGCTGACTGAGAACGAAAGGTCGCGGACCGCGCTGAACGCTCCATACTCTTTGCTCAAGTTCAAAGCCTCGATCATGGGGACCGGGCGGAGGCATAGCATGCGTCAGGGGAAAGCTAGAACCTGGGCATTCCCGCGCCTTCCACTTGCCAAATTTCCCGCGCATACGCGTCGATCACCCGGTCGCTCGAGAAGATGCCCATATTGGTTGAGTTCAAGATGGATTGGCGCAGCCAGTGTTCCTCGTTGCGGTAGGCTTCGCCGACACTGTGCTGGCAGATGCGGTAGCTGCGAAAATCGGCGCACACGAAATACGGGTCGTGATAGCGCAGGCCGTCGAGCAAGGGCTTGAACTTGTCGCGATTGCCGTGAGAAAAAGTACCTCGTTCAATGCTGTCGAGCACCGCTTTGAGTTCTGGATCGGTTTCCCAGATCGCCTGAGGGCGGTATCCCTGCGCGCGCCGGTGTTCGACTTCATCTGAAGTGAGGCCGAAAACAAAGATATTCTCTCTACCTACAGCCTCCATGATCTCAACGTTCGCGCCGTCGAGCGTTCCGATCGTGAGCGCACCATTGAGTGCGAATTTCATGTTGCTCGTGCCGGAGGCTTCAGTGCCAGCCAACGAGATCTGTTCGGACACCTCTGCCGCAACCACCAGCTTTTCAGCCAGGGAAACGTTGTAATCCGGTACGAACACGACGCGGAGCTGAGCACTCACTTGCGGATCAACCTCCAGAACCCGCGCGACGCCAGTGATGAGCTCAATGATCGACTTAGCGGCTACATACCCGGGAGCCGCCTTACCTCCGAACAGGTAGGTGCGTGCAGGCCCCGTTGGCTTGCCGCTTAAAATGTCGTGATACTGTGCGATGATTTGCAAGATATTGAGGAGCTGCCGTTTGTATTCATGTAGGCGCTTGACCTGCACGTCGTACACAGACGCTGGATCCACAGCGAATCCGAAAGTTTTGCGTAAGTACGCGCTCAAGTACCGCTTGTTTTGGCGCTTCACCAGCTGCCACGCACGACGAAATTCAGCATTCTCCGCCAAGGGTGAGAGCCTGTGCAGTTCGTCAAGGTGGGTGACCCAGGCGTCGCCAATGTGCGAGGTAATCAGCCGAGAAAGCCCAGGATTGGCCGCAAGCAGCCAGCGGCGCGGCGTGATACCGTTGGTCTTGTTGTTGAATTTTTGGGGCGTCCATTCGGCAAAGTCACGAAACAGACGCTCCTTAATAATGTTGGTGTGGAGCTTCGAGACACCATTCACCGCGCGGCTTCCTACGATGGCCAAGTGAGCCATGCGCACGCGCCGGCTGCCGTTCTCATCGATCAATGACATACGGCGGAGCCGCTCAGTGTCCCCCGGATACGCTTTTCGGACGTCTTCCAAGAAGCGCCGGTTGATCTCATAGATGAGCTGGAGGTGCCGTGGCAGCAAACGCTCCATCAGGGCCACTTCCCAATGCTCCAGCGCTTCGGGCATGACGGTGTGGTTGGTGTAGGCAAAGGCTTGCGTTACCGAATTCCAAGCGACCTCCCAGGGCAGATCGTGCTCATCGAGGAGGATGCGTAAGAGCTCGGCGATCGCGATCACGGGGTGCGTATCATTGAGCTGAAAAATAGCCTTCTCGTGGAGATTTTCCAAGGTTGGGAACGCCACAAGATGGCGAGCGATCACGTCTTGCAACGTGGCAGAGACAAAGAAATACTCCTGCTTGAAGCGAAGCTCACGCCCTTGGTCCACCATGTCGTTGGGGTAGAGAACGCGCGAGATATTCTCCGTGGCATTTTTATCATAGAGCGATTGCAGGTAATCGCCGCGATTGAAATCCGCGAAGCTGAATTCACGAGCCGCCTTGGCAGACCAAAGGCGTAGCGTGTTGACTATCCCGTTCCCGTAACCTGGGATCAAGATGTCATGTGCCATTGCCATGACCACATCTGCACCTTCCCAGTGAAAATGGTCCTTGCCGCCACTCGACGTGGCTCTATGCACCCGACCTCCAAATCGCACGGGAAAAATGCGCGCAGGCTTCTCGACTTCCCAGGGGTTGCCGTAGCGCAACCAGTTATCGGCACGCTCCAGCTGCGCACCATTGGCTATTTCTTGCCGAAAAATGCCGTATTCGTAGCGGATCCCATAGCCGACGGCTGGCAGCCCAGCGGTGGCCATCGAATCTAAGAAGCAGGCGGCGAGGCGCCCGAGGCCTCCGTTTCCGAGCCCCGCGTCTTGTTCTTCAGCCAACAGGTCCTGAATGTCGTAGCCGAGCTCGGCCAGGGCTTCCCGAACCGGTTCGTACAGCCCAACATTCAAGAGATTCGTTTCAAGCAAACGCCCGAGCAAAAACTCGAGCGACAGGTAATATACGCGCCGGGCAGTTGGGGCGTGTGCTGAGTGTTGTGTCTTGTTCCAGCGATCGACCATGCGATCCCGGACCGAGCGGGCTACTGCCCAGTAAAAATCGAGTGGGGTGGCGCTCGACTCATCGGTCACGCGCGTATATTCGATGTGGTTCGCGATGGACCGCTTGATCGAATCCTTGTCTAGGCCAAGATCAGACGACGTGAGGTAGCTTTCATCGGCCTTCTGCATGCGGACAAAGTACACTGAGTTCCAGCTATTGCCCAATTAGACACTTGCGGTGCAGCTCACCGGCGAACCGAGCGTCTGAGACCAATGCTACAAATTCACAGCGTTGCGTGGAGTGCCCGCTAAAAATGCGCGAACATTCTCTACGGTCGCTTGCATCAAGCGTTGCCGAGCCTCGAACGATGCCCAAGCAATATGGGGAGTGATGACACAGTGGGGCGCCGCCAACAGCGGATTGGCAGCGCTAGGCGGCTCTGTGGAGAGAACATCCAAGCCTGCGCCAGCCAGGGCGCCACGCTGCAAGGCCAGCGCGAGCGCGGCTTCATCGATCAGAGGACCGCGGGAGGTGTTAAGGAGCAGGGCGCTTGGCTTCATGAGTGCCAGCCTATCGGCGTTAATTAGCTTTTCCGTCTCGCGGGTGAGCGGGCAATGCAGGCTGACTACATCGGCGGCACTGAGCAGCTCTTCCAGGGGTTTGAATTCGAAGTGCGCGTAGGGCGGAGCAGCAGCCGAACGCGACGGGGTAGCCCAAACGCGCATGCCGAGCGCGTGCGCAAGTTCAGCAAAACGGCGTCCAATCGTACCGAAACCAACGATTCCGCACAGCTTTCCGGAGAGCTCCAGAAGCGGGGCCTTTTGGAAGGAGAAATCTAAGGAGCATACCCAATCCCCTTGCTGCACCGCAGCTGCATGCACACCGACGCGACTCGCGAGCTCCAGTAAAAGTGCCAACGTGACTTGGGCGACGCTTTCCGTGGCGTAGCTGGGCACATTGCAGACTGGGATCTGTCGTTCTTTGGCGCAGGCAACGTCGACAATATTGAAGCCCGTGGCCAGCACACACACGGCCTTCAATTCTGGGAGCTGTTCGAACGTGGCGCGCGTGATCTGCGTCTTGTTGGTGAGAATCAGATCCTGGTTGAGCGCCCGGGCCACGACTTCGGACGGGGGCGTTCGGTCGTGGACAGTCAATGTGCCAAGCTCGGCAAGCGCGCTCCAGGAAAGATCGCCCGGATTGAGGGTGAAGCCATCCAGAACAACGATGCGAGCGTTCGGGTTCACGTGTGCAGGCTCGCTCAGGGGTGCTTAGGCGCGCGGGCCTTCTTCGCTTTCGTCCTCAAGCGAGGCCCCGTGGCATTGCTTGAATTTCTTTCCTGAGCCACAAGGGCAGGGATCATTGCGTCCGATCTTAGGCGCCTTTCGTGTCACGGGGGGCGGAGCCGACACCGATTCACGCTTCTGAGTCAGGAGATCTTCTTCGCTGCTGCCATCTAGCGGCAGCTCGCCGGGGTGGCGTGCGACGGCGTTTTCGAGCTCCGCCAAGTGCCGCTCCCCGGCAGCAGCTTCCAGTGCCGCAATTTCCTCGGTGCGCTGGATCTTCACTTCGAAGAAGCGGGTGAGCACGGTGCTCGAGACGCGCGCGATCATGTTCAAGAAAAGATTGTAGCCTTCCTTCTTGTACTCATTTTTAGGATCGCGCTGCCCGTAGCCGCGGAGGCCAATCCCATCCCGCAAGTGCTCCATGTTATTCAGGTGTTCCACCCAAGCTTCATCAATGGCTTCGAGGTAGATGTGTCGGAAAACTCGCATTGATAGCTCAACGCCGTGTTCCTTTTCTTTTTCGCGATACAAAAGCTCAGCGCGATCAAACAAAGTGCGTACCAGGCGGTCGGCGTCGCCGAAGCTGTCGACGTCATTGTTCGTGGAGGTCTTGAAGAATTCCTTGAAGCTCTCGTGGATCCCGCGAAAATCCCAATCTTCGGCCTGCTTGTTGGGTGGGCAACATTCTTCCACCATGGCGCTGATGACCCGGTCTAGGAGATCCAGCATGCGCTCGCGCTGCTCCGAAAGCCCCTGGCACACCAGCAGATCCAGCTCCTCAACCGTGCCGAGTGCGTCGCGCTTCCTTCGCGCCTCCAGATCCAGCTTCACGCCCCACAGCTGGTAAACCTCACGCTGTAGCGACTCCAACTCAACGAGCGGCTTGGCCTCTTTGAGCTCCGCGGGTGTGGGCGCTCTGGATTTTCCATCCGCTGCGCGCGGATGCAGAGGCTCTTCGGAATACATGCCCACGAGCTGAGCAATCAGCGGACGCACCGCCTCGGCGATCGACTCATCGACGGGAATAATGCGTGAATTGCCGGTGAGTTTGCCCGTTTCGTCGATTTCTTCCGGCGCGTAGCGGCCGGTGAGAAGCTGTTGACGGAGGGAGTAGACCGTCTTACGCTGAGCGTTCATCACGTCGTCGTATTCGAGCAAATTCTTGCGAATGTCGAAGTTGCGTTCTTCCACCTTGCGTTGGGCATTTTCGACGCTTTTGCTGACCCAAGGATGCTCAATCGGCTCATCATCGGGCATGCCCATGCGATCCATGAGATTCTTCACGCGATCGCCGGCGAAGATGCGCATCAGATCGTCTTCGAGCGAAAGATAGAAACGGCTTGAGCCAGGATCCCCTTGGCGCCCAGCTCGACCGCGCAACTGATTGTCGATGCGGCGCGACTCATGGCGCTCGGTGCCGAGGATGTGGAGGCCTCCGAGTTCGATCACTTCGTCGTGCTCGAGCTTGCAGCGTTCTTGGTACTCCTTCACCAATGCCGCGAAGGCTTCTGGCTCGGCATCGGGATGCCGATCGTGTTCCTTGAATTCAAGGCGAGCTAGCATTTCGGGGTTGCCCCCCAGAAGAATGTCCGTCCCGCGGCCCGCCATATTCGTTGAAACGGTGATCGCGCTTTTTCGACCTGCCTGAGCCACGACATAGGCCTCATTCTCATGATGCTTGGCGTTCAGAACGTGGTGCGCCACGTTCTTCTTAGTGAGAATGCGACTGATGGCACCGCTCTTCTCGACGCTGGTCGTGCCGACCAGAACCGGGCGCCCGATCTTCTGCATCTCTAGGATTTCGTTGATAGCCGCTGTGAATTTCTCTTTTTCGGTTTTGTAAACCAGGTCGTGGCTGTCTTCCCGGACGGCTGATTTGTTGGTTGGAATGGCGACCACATCTAGCTTGTAGGTGGTGCTAAATTCCTGGGCTTCTGTTTCGGCGGTGCCCGTCATGCCCGCCAGCTTTTTGTAGATGCGAAATAGATTTTGGAAGGTGATGGTCGCCATCGTGCGACTCTCTTCTTGAATCCGTACGTTCTCTTTGGCTTCGACAGCCTGGTGCAGGCCATCGCTCCATCGCCGGCCGGAAAGTACGCGCCCCGTGAACTCATCGATGATGAGAACCTTGCCGTCGGGAGACACCATGTACTGCTGATCGCGCTTGTACAGCGCGTGCGCGCGCAGCAGCTGATTGCTGATGTGCAGAAATTGGATATTGATGGGATCGTAGAGATTGCTGATGCCGAGCATCTTCTGAACCAGGTCCACGCCTTCATCGGTGAGCGTCGCGCTGTGGCCTTTTTCGTCCACCGCGTAGTGTTCATCCTTGCGCAATTTGCCTAAAACATCGTTGAGCGTGCGATATTTTTCACTCGCGGCTTCAGCGGCACCACTGATGATGAGCGGCGTGCGTGCCTCGTCGATCAGAATCGAGTCCACCTCGTCGACGATGGCAAAATTGAGCTGCCGTTGCGCGTAGTCCAGCGCGGAAAATTTCATATTGTCGCGCAGATAGTCAAAACCGAATTCGTTGTTTTGGCCGTAGCAGATATCGCGCTTATAAGCTTCCCGCTTCTCTTCGTCGGTCTGGTTATTCACCACGGTGCCGATCGTGAGCCCCAAGAAATTATAGATCTTGCCCATCCACTCGGCATCGCGAGTCGCTAGGTAATCGTTGACGGTGATCAAGTGCACGCCGCGCCCTTCGAGCGCGTTCAGATAGATGGGCAAGGTGGCCACCAGCGTCTTGCCCTCGCCAGTTCTCATTTCGGCAATTCGGCCTTCGTGCAGCACCATGCCACCCATCAGCTGCACGTCGTAGTGGCGCATGCCGAGAGCCCGCTTGCTGGCTTCTCGGCACACGGCGAAGGCCTCCACCAACAGATCGTCCAAGCTGGCACCGCTATCTAGCTTCTCCTTGAACTCTGCCGTCTTGGCCTTGAGCCCGGCATCGCTCAGCTTGGCTAGCCCAGGCTCAAGGTCATTGATGCGGGATACTCTGGGCGACATGCGCTTGACGGCGCGATCGTTGGAGGTTCCGAAGAGTGTTTTGGCGACCCAAGTCAGCATGCGATAGTCTCGTGTTTAGACGGTGTGCTTAGAACGGAATGGAGGAGGCCCGCTTTTGGCTTTGAGAGCGGGCAAGCGGCTCGGAAGCTAATCCCTCAGAACCGCGTGTGCCAGACCTCAGGAGCGATTTTCCCGCCCACGGGTGGTGCTTGGGGGCCAAAACTGGAGGTTTTGGGGTAGCGTACAGCCGCCATGCGAGATCCCGAGCACCAGCTGTACCGCGAGTTGAAGCGGACCTGTCAGAAATACGCTTTGGTTGCCGAAGGGGATCGGATCTTGGTGGCGGTGAGTGGAGGCAAGGATAGCTACACCTTGCTTCAGCTTTTACAGCGTTTGAAGCGAGAGCTGCCGTTTGCATTTGAGCTTATCGCGGTGCACTTGGATCAGCAACAGCCTGGCTACGACGGGACGACTCTCGAAAAGTGGCTCACGGACAAAGCGTACAACTTCGAGATCCTTTCCGAAGACACCTACTCCGTTGTGACATCTCATCTGGACAGTAAATCAACCTATTGCTCGCTCTGTTCGCGGCTGCGGCGCGGGATCCTCTACTCTGCAGCTGAGCGCCTCGGTTGCAACAAGATCGCCCTTGGCCATCATCGAGACGACGCGATCCAGACCTTTCTCTTGAACATGCTGTATTCTGGAAAGCTTCAGGCCATGCCAGCTTCCTACCGCACGGATGATGGCAAGTTCGAAGTGATTCGCCCGCTCATCGGTTGCTCAGAGTCTTCGATTCGGGAGTTTGCGAAGGAGCAGGCGTTTCCGATTCTGCCCTGTAATCTGTGCGGCTCCCAAGAGGGGCTCAAACGACAGCGCATGGCGGAGCTCCTATCGGAGCTGGAGCAGGAGATCCCCAACGTTCGCAGCACACTCAGCGCGGCACTCGCCAATGTGGTCCCGACGCACTTGCTGGATACGGATTTACTGGCGGCTTGGGCCGAGCGGCCCGCCCATGTGCGCCCGAGGGAAATTGTGAACCGCAGAGAATCGCACCACCCCGCGCTCCCCCGGGTTGCAGCACGGAGGCTACCGATTGCGTGATTGGTGAGACCGACAAAGCTGAGTTGCTGGCAGTCCTCAAGCGACAGTTGGAGGCAGAGCTGGCCGTGATGGAGCATGCGCATCAGCAGTCTCGGGAAGGCGCGACGCACGAGGAAGCGCGTTCCGAGGGCGATAAAGACATGCGATCGACGGAAGTGAGCTATTTGGCGCGTGGCCAAGCTCTCCGTGTTGTTGAACTCGTCGAGGGGCTCAACAAGCTGTCGATGCTGCGAGCTCGAAAGTTTTCGGAGGAGGATCCGCTTGCCATGGGTGCGCTCGTACGCTTGGAAGATCAGGACTCAGGAGATGAATCGTGCTTTCTTTTGGCACCTGCTGGAGCAGGTGCGCGTCTCTCAGCCTGTGAGGCGGGCTCGGGCAAGGCTCAAGCGTTGGAGGTGGTCGTGCTCACCGCAGGCTCTCCGCTCGGAAGAGCGCTCTTAGGCCAACGATTAGGGGATGAAGTGGAGCTGATCGTCCCCGCAAAAAAGCGTTCTTACGTGATCGTTGAGGTGGCGTGAAATCCGCGCCTAAGCTTGAGCCGCGTGGAGTGGACACCAAGTTGGTGGTGATGCACAACCGGGAGAGGGTTTGCGGGCCGCGTCGCACGCCAGGCGAGCAGCCCTTTTTGTTGCTTGAAAGATAGTAAGCATATGCTTACTATCTTGTGTTCGAGTTTGAGATAGAGGTCACGGACAAGTTTGGGAGCACTTGGGGATGCTCAACCTCTCAAGACTCAGAAGTCGTAGCGGATGCCAAATTCGGCTGAGTTGCCCGCACTGAGCTCGCGGATGAAATAGGGCTCGAACGAGAACGTTCTGTCGTTACCCCAAATTGGCAAGCGTTGAGGCGGAAAGTTCGTCTCCGCTAGCACTTGCCCAAGCTTTGGGTGCCGCTGAAGCATCCGCAGGGGCTCAGTTGCTGGCTCAAATTCGAGGGCAAGGTAATAGCCACGCGCCCAATCGCTTTGAGTTTTTTGTTCGATGAATCCAGCCTGGTTCAGCGCATATCCCGCATTTTCTGGGACTCTTACGGCGAGCGAGGGCTTGCAACAAGTGCCGCCATCGGTCAGCGGGAAGAACGGATGGGCAAACCACTCGATGGGCAAAGGCCGAGCCCCCGTGTTTTCAATCTGGGTCTCCGAGGAGAGTGAGCGTTCGTTGAGTGAGACCGTGCGCTTCAGGCGATAAGCTTGATCTTCAAATGTGTCTTCGCTGGTTAACGTGAACGACGTGGGCGTACTCTCAACCAGCCAGGGTAGGAAGCGCAATACCTCGGGGTTGTTATGCGCAAACGAGGGCTTCAGCTGGCCCGTGCGCCTGACTCGCCCGACGCCAATCACAGCGACCTCTTCTCCCAGCTCGGCGTTTTCATTGAGCACGCGTACAAATTGTTCGGGTGCCCCTTGGCCGTGAAAGACATCGGGATTTGTCGCCGGAAACTGCGGCCCAGCCAAGAGCGGCCCCAAGGCTTGGTCGGTCACTTGATAGATGTAGCCGCCGACGCAATAGCGCGAGCCCAAGCGAGCGAGATCCAGAGCAGGATCCAGAATTTCCACGTTGAGTTGTGCGTTTTTTAGGTGAAACATGTCATTCCTGTGGGTTCGCTTGCACCACTTGCAGAAATCCCTGCCCATAGGCAGCAGCTTTGGCGGGGCCGATCCCATGAACGAGTAGGAGTGCCGCTTCTGTCTTGGGACGGAGCGTTGCAATGTCCCGAAGCGTGCGATCACTCGCGACCACGTACGCAGGCACGCCTTGGGTTTGGGCCACCTCCAAGCGATGGCCCCGCAAAGCTTCGAAGAGAGCATGCGACGCGGGATCGATGGCTTCGTCGGCGCGCGTGCCCGCACGTGCTCCCGCGGAGTTGGCCAAGGGCGCGGGCGAACGGTCGCGTGGGGGTAGGCGCAGACGAATCGGGCGCAGCCCCTTCATCGCTTCTCGGCCTTCTAGTGTGAGGCGGATGAGCGGACGCTCATCTTTGGTGAAGCCCAGCCAGCCGGCGGTCATGCAGCGTCGCAAGAGCTTAGTGAGCCACTCTTCGGAATAGGCCTTGAGCACACCGAATGTCGGTGAATCCTCGAGCGCCATCCTCTCCAAACGCGGATCTTTTTGGCCCCGTGCGAGCTTCACTGCGGCCGTCAAGCCAAGCTGCGCGTGCACGCGCGCGACGGCGCTCAGAGCTTTTCTGACGATGAGCGCCGTCTCTTGCTCGTCCGCGTCGTCGTCTGTTGCAAGGCCCAAGCATACGTCACAGCGCCCGCAACCCTGCAGTGTTTCGGCTTCATCCTCGAAGTAGCGCAGAATCGCGTCGTGGCGGCAGCTGCCCCCCTCCACCCAGCGCATGAGCTCAAGGAAGAGGTTCCACTTGTGCTCGACCACGTTCGCATCGGGCGCGCGCCCGTCCACTTCCTTCTGCAAGAGCTGGCGGCGGAGTGCCAGATCTTGGGGTCGTGCTAGCAGTAAACCTATCGCCGGTTCACCGTCTCGACCGGCACGCCCGACTTCTTGATAGTAAGCTTCGATCGAGCCGGGCGGCCCCAGATGCACCACGGCGCGCACATCACCGCGATCGATGCCCATGCCAAACGCATTGGTGGCCACCACGATGGTTGCCTCACCGTGAATAAAGCTGGCTTGCGCCCGCTCGCGCTCTTTCGAAGGCAAGCCGGCATGATACGCCGCCGTATGCCACCCCAGTGCCGCCAAGCGCGCAGCTTCCTTCTCCGCGCCTTTACGCGTGGGAGAATAGACGATCGCCGTTCCCAGCGGCTTCTTGGGCTTCCCGAGCGCCTCTTCCAGCGTCGCATCCACGTGTTTTTCTCGTTCACGCAGTGATGAAATTTCCCGCGCTCGCAGGATCAAATTGGGGCGCGCAAAACCGCGCAGCACTTGCGGCGTGTCAGAGCCGAGCCCTAGGCGTTGCAAGATCTCATCCCGCACGATGGGGGTCGCTGTCGCAGTACAGGCTAAGATCTTGACGCCCACCATCTGGCGCACAAAGTCCCCAATCCCCAAATAATCAGGGCGAAAATCATGGCCCCATTCGCTGATGCAATGCGCTTCATCGATCGCGATGAGCGGGCAGGAGAGTGCGCGCACAGTCGCGCGGAAACCTGGATAGGCCAGTCGCTCAGGGGCAACGTACAGGAGCTGATAGTCGCCCCGGGCCAGCTTCGCCAGACGCTTCTTGGTCTCTTCGGGTGGTAGCGTGGCGGCTAAATAGGTCGCAGAAATGCCGCGTGCCGTGAGCGCCGAAACCTGATCGTGCATGAGCGCGATCAACGGGGAGATCACCACCGTGGTTCCCGAAAGCAGCGAACCCGGAAGCTGATAGCACAGACTCTTACCGCCTCCGGTTGGCGCCACCAGAAGCAACTTGCCATGTTCGAGCAATGCCAGAATGGACTCGCGCTGACCCGGTCGGAACTCCGAATATCCAAGCCTTTGAAGCCCAGCATCGAGGTCGAGCACTCCGGGAGCTGCCGCCGTCACAGCTTGGGTGTATGCGCGAGCCCGCAGCTGAGAACAAGTGATAAGGCCGGGCCTTGCCTTCCCGACGCCTATCATCGACACTCCCGCCCGTGAAGTTGTGGATAGCGTGTGGATTAGTGTTCGTTGCCGTCGGGGCTTGTGCGGGTCCAACGACAGCGCCGTGTACCCCGCAAACTTGGAAGGGCATGTGCGTCGCGCGCTCGATCGTGAAGACGAAGGAGCTGGAATTTCCCGTGCCGATGTCGGTCTTCGAGGTCATTTTTTCACCCCAACCCAATACCGAAACACCCAATTTGACACCACCGGAAGTCCGTTTGGAGTACCGCGTGCGTGGCATTTACGAAGAGGCCTTGCGTGCGTATCTGAAGACCTACGAAACGGTGCCGTGTAGCGCTACGCCGCCAGCACCCGACTCCTGCGTTCCGGGTCCGGTTCAAGTGGATGCTCCAGCGTTCGATCCGGCGACCGTGGAGGCCGCTGCACCCGCTGGCCCTTCTGGTTGTGGAAAGATTGACGCCGGGGAGGTGCAAGCCGAGGGCGTGCCGCTCAACGCTCCTCCTAGCCTGCAAGAGTCGCTGTTGTTCGAGCAAAACCTGGCGACGCCAGCCGCCGAGAGCGTAAAGCTTCTAGACAAGATGGCAGAAGATCTGAAGGCGGCGCCGAGCATCGATTGTGTGTCCGTGGTCGGTTCAGTGACGCTCGGTGAGCCTCAGGTTTTGGCCAGCCAACGTGCCCAAGCCGTTCGAGCGGCGTTAGTGGAACGCGGTGTCGAGGCAGGGCGGCTCAATACCCTGAGCGCAAGTGTGGCGATCGCGAACAACGGCCAGCGCGCGGAAGTGCCTTCCGAGCGCCGAGTGATCTTGCGCGTGGTCTTGCAGTCCGCCGGAGAGTAGGCGTGGGGGGCCTGTGCGCCATCTCGGTCGATCTGGATGAGATCGCCTGTTATTACGCGATTCACGGGTTATCTGGGGCCAAAAGCGCCCCCAGAGCAGTCTACGACATCGCGCTTGAACGCCTGGCAAGCTGGGCACGGGAGCTCGGGATCCCTTTGACCCTGTTCGTGGTGGGTCGTGATCTTGAGAACGATCGCAACCAACGCAGGTTATCCGTGTTGCACGCAGTTGGCTTCGAACTTGCGAATCATTCGCTCGATCATCGTTACGACTTGACACGCCTTTCCCACGCGAAGATGCGCGAGCAGGTCAAAGGGGGGATGGAGCGGCTTCAGGAAATACTCGGCCCCATTAACGTTGGGTTTCGGGCCCCAGGTTACCTCGTGAACGATGCGCTCCTGCAAGTCGTCCACGAGTCAGGCGCGCTCTATGATTCCTCGGTTTTTCCCTGCCCTGCTTATTATGTTGCCAAGGCGCTCGTGATCGGCGTTCAGCGCTTGCAGGGCCGCCACTCCTTTTCGCTCGTGGATTCTCCGCGGGTGCTGACAGCGCTCACACGTCCGTATCGAATCGGGTTTCCGTATTTTCAGCGCGGGGAGGGGCTTTGGGAAGTACCGATTCAGGTGACACCTGGTCTGCGCTTGCCTTTCATTGGGACCGCGCTCACGACGCTGGGCGAGCATGGCGCTCGCCTGTACACACGGCTCTTGAGGCAGGAAGCGTGGGTGAACCTCGAGCTGCACGGTATTGATTTTCTCGATGAAACCGACGATTTGCAGGCGCTGGCTGTACACCAGCCCGACCTGCGCGTGGCTTGGCTGAAGAAGCGTGCTCGGCTCACGGCGGTGGTGAACGAGTTGAAAAAATCGGGGCGCAACTTCGTCTGCCTTAAAGAGGCTGTTCTCCGTTTTGGGAGCGCGCCGAGTTTGCTAGGGTGAAGCAGTGACGCCAAATGCAATTCGAACCATCTGCGTAACGGGCGCGTCAGGTTATATTGGCTCACATGTCGTTAGCCGGCTTTTGGGTGAGGGGCAGCGTGTGATCGGAGCCGTTCGTGAGCCCGAAAATTCGGCTAAGATGGCACATCTCCGTGCGCTGCCTGGCGCGGAACGCCTCACGCTGCTGAAGGCCGATGTGCTGGACGAAACGGTGTGGGATACCGTGCTCGCTGAGGTAGACAGTGTGATCCACTGCGTGGCGGTGGTAAGCTTTGCCGCTCGAAATCCCCAGAAAGAGATTGTCGATGTTGCGGTGAAGGGGACCGAGAACGTCCTCAGTGCAGCAGCCCGTTCGTTCCGGACCCAGAGCGTTGTGCACCTCTCCTCGATTGCGGCCATGGTGAGCTATCAAGCCGACCAGGATTATCAGTTTTCCTCCAAAGACTGGTGCAACGATGCCACGCTTGCTACGAATCCTTACGGTCTCGCAAAAACTCTTTCAGAGCAGGTGGCGCACGAAATTCAGGCGAAAAGCGGCTCAGATCCGACGCTTTCTCCGTTCCAATTGGCGGTGGTAGCACCGGGCTATGTGCTCGGGCCGTTGCTCGCGAAGGAACATGCGGGTTCGAGTCCCGCGATTGTCCGTGACATGTTGAATCGGGCTTATCCCGGTTGCCCGGATCTCAACTTCAATGTGGTGGATGTGCGGGATGTGGCGCGGGCGTGTGTGCGCTTGTCCGAAACACCTGTGAACGGACAGCGGCTGGTCATGGTGAACGGACGGCTGTGGTGGCGCGAGATGGCTGCGACGCTGGCTCGGCTATTCCCAGCGGCGAAGGTGGTGACACGTGGCCTACCGCGCTGGCTTCTTTACGCGAATGCCTTGTTCCAAAAGCGCGTGAGCCTAACATTCCTCAAGCAAAATCTCGGGCGCGAGCTGCTGATCCTGGAGAGCGCGCAACAAGCACTGGGCCTTCGGTATATTCCGCTTGAGGAAACACTGCAGGCTACCGCCAATAGCTTGTTTGAGGTGGGAGTGCTGGGTAAGGCGGCCGCTATTCTGAAAAAGGCATGACAGGGCCTGACACACACCACGCCTCGTTCCTCCGAACTGAGCGCTTCAAAGGCTTGGATGGTTTGCGCTGCCTGGCAATTTTGCCGGTGATCGCTCACCACGCTACGCCGCGGCCGCAGCCTGGGATCTTGGGAAAGGGTGCCGTGGGCGTGACGTGAGGCGCGCGTTGCGTATCTTCCCGCTCTATTACGGAGTGCTCGGCGCCTACTTGGGCCGCCCGATTTACCTGAAGGCGTACGATCGAAAGACCCTCCTTGCTGTCATTCGTTTCTACGACACCGAAGAAGGAAAGAATGTGATCGCAGGGCTACCCCATGTCATGTCGGAAGCCATGGCGGTGGGCCAAAAATGGGGCAGAGAGCTTGCGGATAAGTCGCTTGCTGCCAGCCGGCCCCCCGAGAATCCTGCAGCTCCCCCGAGTGCCCAACCTTAACGCCCTTCGCCGTCCTCTTTGCGACGGCCGTGCCCGCTTAAGACCGGCCCAGTTTGGGCAAGCATTTTCGCCACGCCCGTGGCTTTGGGGCTCACTTGAGTTGGGCTGACGCGATCAAGTGCTTGGGCCAAAAGCTGCGACCGCACCGAGCCCCTGTTGGTTGTCCAAACGCGGAATTGCACGGCGTGAAGGATCTTCCCAACAAGCGGCGACGAGGCCAGGCCAGTGCCTGAGCAAGAGTGCCAGTCGCGTTTCGTGGTTGCCCCCCGTGAGCGCTGCGCGATGCGGTGAGACCATGCGAAACCAAAGCCGCAAAAACGGATCCTCGATGCGATACAGACTGCGTTTGGAATTTCGAGGAGCCTCACCAAACGGTGTTTCGCGAAGCACGAGGCCGAGCCGACCCAGGCGATCGAAGGCGCGACCCAAGGAAGTCGCAGGCTTGCCAATGCGTCCCGCGATTTCGGAAACTCGGTGCGCGCCCATGCCAATGGCATCGAGAATAGGCTTGAGCTCTGCCGCAGGCGGTTGTTCCTCTAAGAGGAGTCGCGTGGGCTCCGAGTGGAGCGGGCCTTGTGGAGCGAGCACCAGCTCCACCAGGTTTTCTCGGGTGTTTCGACCGAGCGCTTCGGCGAGTTCCCAATAGCGCGGAATACCTCCCCACGCCGTGAAGAACTCGACTGCCCGCACCGGATCTTCGATGCCCAGGAGTCGTACTGCTTCGAACGGGAGTGGGGCGCGCGTTGACTGCGAGAACAAGCCGTCTGCATAATGTTCGCGTCCCCAGGGGACCGCTTCGAATTGCACGACGAATTGAGTGGCACGCAGTATGCTTCCACTAAGCGAATATGCTTGTTTTACCCGTGCTTCGCCTCGTCCTTGCCCTGTGCGCAGTGGCTTTTTGTGGTTGCTCGTCGCTGACACCCGCCGAAGGGGCGCGGGACTTTCCGGGCCCATCCACGGAAACGGGTTTTCCTCCGGCGTTTTCAGCTCTCGAGGTACCTGGATTTGCGCCGGCAGTATTCTATTCGCCCCGAGGAACGGGCGTGCATCCGCTGGTGGTTGCGAGTCACGGAGCGGGAGGAAATCCGGAAGGCGAATGCGAGTACTGGAGGAAGTTAACTGGTGGGCGCGCATTTCTGCTCTGCTTGCGCGGCACTCCCCTTGATGTGCGCTATCCGTCTGCGTACTACTACCGAGATCATTTCGCACTGGGGCGAGAGCTTAAGGCGGCAATCAGTGCTGTGCGACGACAGCACGGTGCGCGCTTTGCCAAAGGAGCCGGCCTTTATGCTGGATTTTCTCAAGGTGCCATCATGGCTGTGGGGATGATCCCCGAGTTCGGTGCCGAGCTGCCGCATTTGGTCCTCATCGAGGGCGGGTATGAGTACTGGAGCGTGCCCCATGCCCGCAAGTACGCGAAGGCGGGCGGCAAACGCGTGCTCATCGCCTGTGGGACGGACGGGTGCGCTCGGAAAGCTCGGAAGGCGGCGGAGTGGCTGCGCCAAGCAGGCCTCGAAGCTCACGTCGCCTACGCGCCCGGGGCAGGGCACACTCCGGGGGGAGCCGTGATGGGCGAAGTTTCGGCAGCGCTGCCGTGGGTATTGGCTGATAGCGACGCGTGGAGGCGGTAGGGCGCGATCGCTCCGGCCGCTGCTGTCGGATGTGCGGTGAATTTCGTCACTCATTCCGAGAGCCAAAGCGCGGAAAGCTCCAGCTCCACTTCGGCAAACGGTTCGGCGCGCACGAACGCGTCATTACCGTAGCTCTGAAGCAACACCCAGTTACCCTCTCCTCGACGATAGACCTCAAGAGTGCGAGCCCTTGGATCGACTAGCCATACATGGTTCACGCCTTCGCGCAGGTAAATTGGCATCTTCTGGACTCGGTCCACCCGTGCAGTCGAAGGCGAAAGCACTTCGCAGATCCAATCGGGGGCAAGATCAAAACCGCTCGCATCCGGCACTTCCGGCATGCGCTCTCGTCTCCAACCCGCGAGGTCCGGAACCAAGACGTCGGGCCGCAGGTGAAGCTCGGGTTCGTAGAGGATGACCCAACCTCCGGGGCCGCCGCGCCCGCGTTGAAATGGCGAGCCCAAATCCATTCCGAGCACTGATGCGGCCTTGGCGTGTGGCCCGGCCGGACGCGGACTAACGACGAGCGAACCTTGGATCAACTCTCCGACCACGTTGTCCGGGAGGGCTCGAACATCCTCGTAAGTGGCGACTTTCGGCGCTGCGGAGACCATGGGCTCAATATACCGCCAATTGGTGCGCGGAGCACCTTTCCCCCAACTTCCCAACCTTAACGCCCTTCGCCGTCCTCTCCACGACGGCCACGCTGCTCGCCCCAGCCCCGAGCCAATAGCACTTTAGCAAGCTCATTCGGCTTCAGGATCTTGGCGACGACGTTGAGCTCTTTCTCGTGCATGCCTGCAAGGCTGCGTTCCAGATTTCTGAGATCGGTGATGAGCGGAGAATAGGCAGCGTCATCTTTGCTTCCAGCCGCCATGAGCTTGCGCAACGCCTGGCGTTTTTCCATGAGCTTGCCCTGAAGCTTGATGCGTTCCTTATCGAGCGGTCGGGTAGCATCTAGAACGTGCTTCGCACGGTCCCCCGTGATGCCGGCTTCCTCGAGTGCGTGCCCGCGCCGTTCCTGAATGCGAGTGAGGCGTTCAGCGCCGTTGCCACCCTCCTTGTCCTTCTTTTTGTCCTTGTCTTCCTTCTTCCCCTCGGCCGCGATGCCTTGGCCTGCTCCAGGCTTGGCCACTGCTTCAGGGGTGATCAGGCTGGCGCTGCCCAGAAGGAGGACGGTCAGTTGGTTTGGAGCCTATTCTCCGACATGACGGCGCGCTCAAATCATCCCCTGGCGGGCCTGAGTATACCGGTTCTACTCAGCAGAATGAAGACGGCAATCTCGCTTCCGGATGATCTTTTTCTCGCGGTGGATGCCAAGGCCCGAGCTCTCAAGATGTCACGCAGTGGTCTCTTGGCCCTGGCTGCCCGCGAGTTCATCGAGAGGCAAGAATCTGCAAGCGACGCGACGGAAGCTTGGAATCGCGTGATCGCTCGTTCTGGACAGCCAGGAGAGGAACCCGCGGCGGTCGCATTTCGAGCGAAGACCAAACGCGTCGTCAGGGAATCGTGGCACAGACGTCGCTGATCAAGCGAGGTCAAGTCTGGTGGGTTGATTTCGGGGAGCCGCGCGGCTCTGAATCGGCCGACCGCCACCCGGCGCTTGTAATGCAGCGCGACGAGATCAATCGCAGCAATCTTGCTACCGTTGTTGTCTGCGTGCTCACGAGCAACCAGGCGCTCGCAAGAGCGCCTGGCAATACGCTCCTTCCCAAGCGTGAGACGGGCCTGCCCCAGGATTCGGTTGCCAATGCTTCCCAGATAGCAACGGTCAACAAGGCAGATTTGGTCGAACTCGCAGGCACGGTGCCTGTGGGTTTGATGCGCACCATCAGCGACGGATTACGGTGGTTTTTGGCAATCTCGGAGTGAGCGGTGCCCATCGGCGCATGAACCTGATGATTTGATTGCATTGGCTCAGCGGCAGCTTCGCCGAAGCCAGCATTACTCCCAGAGTGTCCGAAGGGGCACGGCATGCAAACGGTCCCCAAAGCTCGCGCTCGTCTCGCCATCATAGAGCACGACCCCACGCACAAAACGCTGACCTACCGCTTCCCTGAGTTTGCGAAGACCACGGAAGTCTGCTGCCGTCACGGTGGCGGACGCTTTGACTTCCACGCCTGAAAGCTCGCGCGCTCCCTTTTCAATGACGACATCCACCTCAGCGCCGTCCTTATCACGGTAGTGAGAGAACGTTAGCTGGTCGTCATGCCAACTTCCCTGTCGCCTCAATTCCTGAAACACGAAGGTTTTAAGTAATTGTCCGAGCAGCGGCCGATCGCGAGCCAGCGCTTCCGCATCCACGCCAAGCTCCGCGCACGCGAGCCCGGTGTCGGCGACGTGGATCTTTGGAGTTTTAATGAGCCGACTCAGTCGATTGCTGTGCCAGGGCGGCACGGTCTCGATGACGAACACCCGCTCAAGCAAAGTGACATAATCTCGAAGCGTTGGGCGGCTTAGCTGAAGCGGCGAAGCGAGATCGGTCACGTTCAAGAGCCGAGCCGTTTGAGCGGCAACCAGCGCTAAGAGGCGGGGAAGCCTATCGAGCGAGCTGATGCGCGCCAGATCCCGTACATCGCGCTGAACCAATGCTTCCAGATAATCCCGGTACCAGGCTACCCGGCGCCGACCTTTGGGCCTGGCGAGCGCTGCAGGATAACCCCCAGCCACGATCCGCTCATAAAGCTGTCGGCCGAGGCGCTCGACTTGGTGCGTTCTAAAACCGCCCCCAAACAGGTTGTCGAGAAACCTGGGTGGGCGCTCTGCCAGTTCACACTGGGCCAGTGGATGCAGTCGCAGGATTTGCATGCGGCCTGCCAAGGAATCCGCAAGCTTCGGTACGAGCAGTACGTTCGCCGAGCCCGTGAGAATGAAGCGTCCGGGATCGCGCTTGCGATCGATCGCCGTCTTGAGAGCCGTGAACAGCCGCGGTACGCGCTGCACTTCATCCAAGATCACGCGATCCGACAGATCGGATACGAAGCCCACAGGATCAGCCTCTGCAGCTTCTCTCGCCACGTCGTCGTCAAAGGTGACGTAGGTGTACGCCATCTGCTCGCCCACCAGTCGGGCAAGCGTGGTCTTGCCGCACTGGCGCGGTCCGTGGATCAGCACCACGGGCGAGTCGAGCAACGCTTCCCTCAGGCGTGGCTCAGCGAAGCGGGGATAGAGAGCGGCCTCGGGCACCGTCCAATCGTAACCCTACGCCTCGTCTGATCGCAATGTTATGGCTCGTCTGATCGCAATGTTATGGTCCGGTCGATCGCAAGGGTGAGCGAGAAAGTTCAGATGTATCCTATATTTACCAACGTCACACCGAGCAGCCAAGAGTCCGGCCCGCTCATTCCTAAGCCTGCGGCCGATGCCGAAGCCAAGGTGAAGCGCCAAAGGCTTGCGAGGCCAGTGATTGGTGTAATATCCGCGCACCCATCTCCCCCACCTGGCCTTCCCCGCACGCTCCTCCGCGGGAGCCCTCCCCACAAGGCTCGCAATGAAACAACCAGGCTCCGCTCGCGCGCTCCAAACCATTCTTACGGCGCTTGCAGTCGCACTCCTCACCCTCGGCGTTATCCAACTGAACGCCATCGAAAAACGCGTTTCCACGCAGGAGCAACAGATCCGCGCACTCGGCGAATCCTCGGAGCGGATGGTGGGGGCGCTCGGACGGATGAAGGGTGGGGTCTCTTCATCCGGAGAGTCCAAAACCACTGCGCGAGCGCAATCTGGCTGCGAGATTCAGACGATTCGGCATCCAGAGCTCAAGGATTTTCTAGGGGCCCAGGACATACATTGGCCGCCTGAAGGGGCCAACACCGAAGGAGTTCTGACCAAAGGTTGGTCGACTGGCGATCCGAAAGGCTTCAACGCTTTCCTGGAGAACGGTGCTGACATTGGCGAGGACATCGTCAACTACACCGACCTAGGTCTGGCGTCCCGCAACAAATGGACGAACCCAGATACCTGGTACGGCGACCTCGCCTGCCGAGTTGAGATCACAGACGATTATAAAGAGTACACCATCTACCTTCGGCGCGGGGTCATGTGGCACGTGCCGGCCGCTGTCGACGTCAAGACTCCCAAATACGCTTGGCTTGACAAGCCGCACGAATTTACCGCCGACGATTTGATTTTTGGTTTAGATATCTTGATGAATCCGCAAGTCGAGAACGGTTCAACCAAGAATTATTACCAAGAACTCGAGAGCTGGAAGGCGCTCGATCCCTACACCGTCCAAATTCGTTGGAAAAAGAAGGTGTACCTGGGGCTTGGGGCCACACTGGGAATGGCGCCCCTCCCCAAGTTTCTGTTTGGATATGACGAGCAGGGCAAGGCGTTTCCCAAGGAGACGATTGGTCTTCGCTTCAATCAGCACTGGTACAACGGCAAAGGCTACGTTGGAACAGGCCCGTACCGCCTTTCCGAGTACGTTCCCGGCGTCCGCATCGTGCTGGAGCGCAATGACGACTTCTTTGGCGAGAAGCCAGCGATTAAACGCATCGTGTACCCCATCTACACTGATCCAACCACCACCGTTCTGAAGATGAAGGCGGGAGAGCTGCAAATGGTTCCGAGCCGCGGCCTCAGTCCCGGTCAGTACCGTGAGGAAGTTCTCCGATATTTGGATAAACCGAAGGACACTTGGCCTAAGAATAGCCCCTTTCTGGACGGTACCATTAAGTGCAATGTCGTCGGATCGGGTGGGTTTAGATACCTCGGATGGAACATGAGCCATCCGTTGTTTCGCGATGCTAAAGTGAGAACGGCGATGACGTTAGCTCTTAACCGCAAACAGATCATCGCCAATGTCTTCGCGGGCCTTGGGGAGATCGCAATGGGCCCGTTCTTGCCGGCCACGGGTTATCTCGATCCGACTGTGGACCCTCTGGACTTTGATCTCGGACGCGCCAGTCGCCTCTTATCCGAAGCTGGGTGGGTTGATTCCGACAAAGACGGGCTCCTCGATAAGGTGATCGATGGCAAGAAGATGCCCTTTGAGTTCACTCTGCTCGTCTACGGCAATCGGCCTGAATACAAAGGATTGGCCAGTATCTTCAAAGAGGATCTGCTAAAAATTGGTATCAAGCTGAACATCGCGGCCCCTGAGTGGAGCCTCATGCAGAAGCGGATGGAGGAAAAGAATTTCGAGGCCTACACCGGAGGCTGGGGGCTTGCCTGGGAAACGGATCCTTACCAAATCTGGCATTCATCTCAGGCGGACATTCCGAAGGGTTCCAATGTTGTAAGTTTCCGAAGTAAGGAAGCAGACTCACTCATGGAGCGCCTGCGGGAAACCTTTGATCCCAAGGAGCGCCAGACGATGCTGCGTCGAATTCATCGTTTGATCTACGACGAGCAGCCTTACACATTTTTCATGACGGACAAGACTGTGGTGTGTACGCACAAAGACGTGCAAAATGTCAGCTTTGCCAAGGTGCGCCCCATCGCCGATCTCTTCCCTTGGTGGGTTGCCGCTAACTGAAGGCGGCCAAGGCGCATGACGACGTATATCCTTCGGCGCCTCCTGATCATGATTCCGACTTTCCTCGGAATTTCTGTGATCCTTTTCCTCGTCTTGAACCTAGCTCCCGGACGACCCGGCAAACCCCAAGGCGATACGGCCTCGGAACTCAAAGGGCAAACAACCCAGGAATCCTATCGAATCTTTCGCGAGCAGTTCAATCTGGGCAAGCCAACGCTGCTGAATACCTACTTTGCACTGTCCACCGCCGAAGTGGAAACCCGCCTCCGGATATTCGCGCAGATAGTCTCAGTATCCGTTTCAGAACGAATCAAAGCACAGGATGAGCTAGAGGATTATGGCAGTTATGCCGTGCCTCATTTGGTTGAGGTTCTGCAGTCAGCAACGACACACCACGATGCTAAGCTCCGTGATGTCGCCGTGTACTTTCTCAGCGTTACCGCTCAACGCCCACTCGTCGACCCGTACAATTCCGCGCCATCAGCCGAACTGACGAAACGCAACCACGCCATAGACTCCGAAAATTCCAAACTTCGACTCCTTCGCTACCCGCTAGACGCGCCCGAATCCCAAAAGATCGAAATCGTGCGCGCGTGGCAAACTTGGTTCACGCAGAATCGCGACCGTTTCTCGTATTCCTTCACTGAGAAAGTCTCGATTTTTTTCACAGACACGCGCTTCGCGAAGTATTGGGCCAATTTGGTGCGGCTCGACTTCGGGATCTCGTTGGTTAGCAAGGAACCTGTATTTGAGACGCTGTTACGAAAGCTTCGTTACTCGTTGGGCCTATCCGTCGGCTCGCTCATCTTGGCCTATCTGATTGCCATTCCGCTTGGTGTGTTTTCCGCCGTAAGACGCGACACCACAGCTGATCGTTCGCTCACGGTTGGCCTGTTCATGCTGTATTCATTGCCTAGCTTTTTCGTGGCTACGCTGCTTCTCTACTTTCTTTCGCAGGGCTCACCGTTTGAGAGCCTGCGGCTTTTTCCAACGGGTGGTTGGCAGTCCCAGAATGCGGCCCAAATGACCTGGTTTGAACAGATGGAGGACATTGCGTGGCATTTGGTGCTGCCGATGTTTTGCATGACTTATGGCTCGCTCGCGGCTCTTAGCCGCTACATGCGCTCGGGCCTGCTTGAGGTCATTCAATCGGATTATATTCGAACGGCGCGCGCCAAGGGCCTTCCGGAGATGAGCGTGATTGGTAAGCACGCCATGCGGAATGGGCTATTGCCGATTCTGACTCTGCTTGCGGGGCTGTTGCCTGCGGTGCTCGGGGGCAGCGTGATCATCGAATACATCTTTGGCATCCCTGGGATGGGGCTCTGGGCCGTGGATGCTATCTACCAGCGTGATTACAATGTGATCATGGCGATTGAGCTCTTGTCGACGGTGCTCGTGCTCTTTGGCATCTTGCTCACCGATTTGAGTTACGCACTGGTAGATCCGAGGATTCGCTACTCATGACGCCGAACCAAGAGCAGGCTGAGATCGACTGGCAGAGGCTGTCTTACCTGAGCATGGTTTGGGGTCAGTTTAAAAAGAATCGGCTGGCTTTGGTCGGGCTCTATGCCGTGTTGGTATTGCTGCTGCTCGCGATCTACGCGCCATTTATTTCGAGTAACCAGCCATTTTATCTGTCGGTTCGTGGGGATACGTCGTTTCCGTTTTGGCGTGGCCTGTTCAATCGGCTGCTCTACGAGAATGCGGTCGATATTCTATTCAACCTGGCGCTCGTGCTCTCGCCGCTCTACCTGGTCGCATTCGTATTGTTGAAGCGGGGCCTGGGCGCGCGGTTCTTTCGGCTCAGGGTGCGCGTCCTCGGTATGTTGGTCGGGTCGTTTTTTGCGCTCTACCTGCTGATGCTGCCCGAGAGCTTTCTAGCCTTTGATAACCCGTTGCATCGGAAGGAGAAGGTGACGAACTTCACGCACGTGGTCCAAGAATTGGACGCGAAGCACGAGGCGTACGCTGCTTGGTTCCCTCCGCTTCGCTACGGATACCGAGACACTGATCCGGCGCGCAACGTTGAACCACCCACCCAAGCACATTGGCTTGGCACGGATACCGAGGGCAGGGATGTCTTCACCCGTATGCTGTTTGGCACGCGCATTTCGCTCACGATCGGTGTGGTTGCTGTATCGATCTATGTCGGCATTGGGCTCATTCTGGGAGCATTGGCTGGCTACTTTGCCGGCTGGGTGGACATGCTCATCAGCCGCTTGATCGAAGTCATGATTTGCTTTCCAAGCTTCTTTTTGATCCTCACGATTGCGGCTCTCATCGAACAACGCTCCATCTTCCATGTGATGCTGATCATTGGCGTCACCAGTTGGACTGGCGTTGCACGCCTCATCCGTGCTGAGTTCTTGAAACACCGCTCGCTCGAATATGCCCAAGCAGCGCTAGCCCTCGGGATCCCGCGTTTTCGCATCATGTTTCGACACATTTTGCCAAACGCGATCGCGCCGGTGCTGGTGAGCGCTACGTTCGGTGTGGCCTCCGCCATCCTGATTGAATCGAGCCTCGCCTTCCTCGGAATTGGAGATCTCACCGTGGCGAGCTGGGGTGAAACGCTCAACGCGGGGCGCCTGGAACAGAAGCTGTGGCTGATTCTTGCGCCTGGCTTTGCCATCTTCTTCGTGGTCAGCGTTTTTAACCTGGTGGGTGAAGGGTTGCGCGACGCACTCGACCCCAAGCTGAAGACATGACGAACCTGCTTGAGCTGACTGATCTTAAGGTGCAGTTTCGTACGGGTGCTGGCATCGTGCGTGCGGTGGATGGTGTCAGTTACACGATCGCGCCCGGAAAGACGCTCGCGGTGGTCGGTGAATCCGGCTGCGGCAAGAGTGTCACGGCCATGACCATCCTGCGGTTGATTGAAAAGCAGCGTGGCGAGGTCACGGCTGGAAGCGTGAAGTTCGAGGGGAGAGAGCTGCTGCTTTTGGACGACGAAGCGATGCGGGCCGTGCGCGGCAATGACATTGCCATGATCTTTCAAGAGCCGATGACGAGCCTCAATCCGGTCTACACCATCGGTGATCAAATCGGAGAGGTGCTGGAGTTGCACCGCGGCATGCGGGGGGAAGAGCAACACGCGGAGATCCTACGCTTTCTGACGCTGGTGGGCATTCCCTCGCCAGAACAGCGGCTTCACGAGTACCCACACCAACTTTCGGGCGGAATGCGCCAACGCGTCATGATCGCGATGGCCCTCTCGTGTCATCCGAAGCTCCTGATTGCCGACGAACCCACCACGGCGCTCGACGTCACCATCCAAGCGCAGATACTTACACTTCTTCGGGAGCTTCAGGCTGAGTTTGGCATGTCGATCCTGCTCATCACTCACGATCTTGGAGTGGTTGCATCCATGGCTCAGGATGTCGCGGTCATGTATGCCGGACGCATCGTGGAACACGGGACGGTGTTTGATATCTATGAGCGCCCCAAACACCCGTATACAGCGGGCCTCCTGCGTTCTTTGCCAACCTACGATGCAAGCGGAAGGCACCTTGAGCCAATTTTTGGCAGCGTGCCAGACGCGCTGAACCTGCCCAACGGCTGTCGTTTTCATCCCCGCTGCGGGTTCCGTGTAGAGAAATGCCTAACTATAGCTCCGCCTCTCGTTTCACACGGTGGTGAACATGCAGCCGCCTGTTTCGTGACAGCGGAAGATCCCGCACTGGATCTCATGCAAAATAGCGGCGCTCCGTCACGGGGCGCGGGGGATCCCAACCATGAGTGAGCCACTCCTGCGCGTGCGCGGCCTCACCAAGCATTTCCCGGTCACTCGAGGCGTTTTTGGTCGCGTGGTGGGCCAAGTGCGAGCGGTGGATGATGTCTCTTTTGATCTAGCGCCCGGCGAAACACTGGCATTGGTTGGTGAATCTGGCTGCGGGAAAACAACCGTCGGCCGGCTCTTGCTTCGCCTGATCGAAGCCACCGCAGGCGGGATTGACTTCGAGGGCCGAGACATTCGCAGCCTGAGTCCGAACGCGCTTCGGCCGTTGCGTCGCGACATGCAGATCATTTTTCAGGACCCATACAGCTCGCTCAACCCCCGCATGCGAGTGCTGGATATCGTGGGAGAAGCGCTGGCTGTCCACGGTATTGCGAAAGGCAAGGAGATGGAGGAGCGCGTGCAGAAGCTCCTCGAAAAAGTGGGCGTGGCTGCATCGTGGATGCACCGCTATCCGCACGAATTTTCAGGCGGGCAACGGCAACGCATCGGGATCGCGCGCGCCTTGGCCCTCAACCCGAAGCTCATCGTGTGCGACGAAGCCGTTTCCGCGCTCGACGTCTCGATACGCGCTCAGGTGATCAACCTTTTGATCGAGCTCCAACGAGAACTCAATCTTGCGTACCTCTTCATCTCACACGATCTATCGATCGTGAAGTTCATTTCACAACGCGTGGCGGTGATGTACCTCGGTCAGATCGTGGAGCTCGCGCCGACGGATGCGCTGTTTTCCCGCCCCTCACATCCTTATACTCGTGCGCTTTTGTCGGCCGTGCCGTGGCCGGACCCAAGGCGCCCTGTGCATAGCGTTGCCTTACACGGAGACGTACCGAGCGCATTGCGTCCCCCCTCGGGCTGTCGCTTTCACACGCGCTGCCCCGCCAGAATGGAGCGCTGCACAACCGAGGAGCCGCCAACCTTCGAACTTGAGCCTGGACACCAAACACACTGCTGGCATGCGGAAGGTCTAGAATCCCAGGCGGATTGGTGGGTTCAGCTGGAACGGCGATTTGCCGACGCAGAGAAGCAACTTGCAGCCCGCTCTTCAACTCCGAACACCGCATCTGAACGTTCGTCAACTCCTTCGACCAGGGCTCAAGCGAGTGCAAGCCCCACAACTAAGCCCATGCCTGCGAGTTCAGGCGTCACGAGTGACGCCGCCTTAGACGCGGACACTGATCTCGATCGTTGGGTGGCTCGCGTCATCTATGTTGCACTATTGCTGGCGGGAGCCACAGCGACGCTTCTCGGACACCCATTTTGGGGGTTTCCGATAGGACTGTGCGGCTTCGTAGCGCTGCTCGCGCCCGGTCAACGCTTTCGGCTCAGCGCGTATCGACGCTTCGGGTTAGGATTATTGGCTGTGATCTTGATCTCATTCGGGGTGAGGCAGCTTGAGCGACGCCGCACCGCGATCACACAGTTAGAATCCCTACAACGTGAGCTCATGGCCTACGTGGCGAAGACAGGTGAACCGCCCGTCCGACTTTCGGAGTTGGGTTTTCGACTCTACGCCATCTTTCCCGATGGAAATGCCACCGATCCCTGGGGGAATTCCTGGAAATATCGACCAGGAGTGAACCCGAAGCAGCGTTTCCAGCTCGGCAGCTTCGGCCCAGACAAGAAGCAGGGTACAGACGATATTGGAACCCCGCCGACAGCCCCCTAGCTTCCCATGTATCGCACCCTCATCAGTGTTCTCTTGGCATTCGCTTTCACGCTGCTGCTGGTCGGTCTCACGTTCTCGGCTTCGCTGGATGCCGCGCCTGATTATCGCTTCATCAATGGCACCGAGCCGAAAACACTCGACCCTCATCTAGCCACGGGCGAGCCGGAAAATCGTATCATCTCCGCTCTCTTTGAGGGGCTGACGCGCTACGACCCCAAAACCCTAGAAGCGGCGCCGGGAGTCGCTGAGCGCTGGACACTCTCTTCTGATCTCAAGACCTACACCTTCCACTTAAGGAAGAATGCAGTGTGGTCCAATGGGCGCCCAATCACGGCGGCAGACTTTATTTATTCTTGGAAGCGAGTGTTGGATCCGGCGTTAGGCGGTGAGTACGCCTACATTTTATTTCCGGTCCAATTCGCCGAAGCCTACAACGCCTACAAGTCCTACGCGGAGGCTATCCGAGGCCCCCTCAAGGCTAAGCTGGCTGCCCTCATCGAGAAGAACGATTCTATCGATGCTGCGCGATGGCAAAAGTTCTTGGCTGAAGCCGACGCGCACGGGCCCCTGAAGGCCACCGAGCAGAAGGTTCTGCGAGATCTTCTGACCTTCAAACAGGGCAGCTTGAATCGAGAACAACTGAACGCTTTTTCGCAAGGCCTGGATCTCGAAGCGAAGCTCCTCTTGGAGAAGAATGCAGAGGCACGACAGAAGCTGGGGAAAACAGCCGGGTTCATGGCGCCCGACGAGCACACGTTCGTTGTTGAACTCAAGGCACCGACTCCCTATTTTCTTGAAATCACCTCCTTTTATCCCAGTATGCCGGTTCCGCGTTTCGTGATCGAACAGCCGGGCAATGATAGCGACTGGTTCACACCAAAAAAGATTGTCAGCAATGGCCCCTTCCTGCTCAAAACCTGGAACGTCAACGAACGGATCCGGCTCAATAAGAACTCAACTTATTGGGGCCACGCCGAGGTGCGCACCAACGCGCTGGATGTCTTGCCAACCGAGCAGCTGACCACCTCTCTCAACATGTATCTCACCGGCGAAGCGGATTGGCTAACCAACAACCTCTATCCCAGTGATCTGGTGCAAGATCTCCGACGCCGAGCCGACTTCCACAGTGGGCCCGCCCTGACCGTCTATTACTATCGCTTCAACAATAAGAAGAAGCCCTTCAACGACGTTCGTGTTCGCCACGCGCTGAATTTAGCCGTCGATCGGAAGCTGATCGTTGAACGAGTCCTTGGTCTCGGACAGTTGCCCGCGGTCAGCTTCGTGCCCCCCGGCATGCTGGGTTACGATTCGCCCCCGAGCAAGATTGGCCTAGATCTAGCGCTCGCGCGCGAGCTTTTGGCGCAGGCCGGATTCCCCGGCGGGCAGGGATTCCCTGAAGTGGGGATTCTTTACAACACGAACGAGACGCATAAGAAGATTGCCGAAGTCATCGCCGATCAACTGAAGCGAAACCTCGGCGTTGCAGCCAAAGCCTACAACCAGGAATGGCAATCCTATATATCGACCGTTCGGGGCCAAGGCTATGATATCGCGCGTGCGGCCTGGGTTGGAGACTACAGTGACCCTAACACGTTCCTGGACATGTGGGTAACCAACGGCGGCAACAACCAAACTGGCTTCAGCTCACCCATCTACGATCAGCTCATTGCGTACGCGGGAAACTTGGAGCCCTTTTTAGCCAATCCCGAAGGTCTGTTGGCTCACCTCAAGGAGCCGGCAATGATTCGCCAGGAGCTTGAAGGTGCACGCGCTGGTTCTGTGGCCCAGAAATCCGCGGCCTGGGGGAAAATCCGCATGCAACTCATGCGAGAGGCCGAAAGCATCCTTGTCCAGGATGAGTTCCCAATCATGCCAATCTACTTCTACGTGAACTCAGATCTGGTGAATCCCAGGCTGCGCGGCTTCTACTCTGAGCTCGAGTTTCGAGACGGAAAGCGGGCACCGAACTTTAAGGGTATTCACCCGCTCCGAGATATCTGGGTAGAGAAGGGCCAACCATGATCGAGGCCATCACGATCCTGGTTGGCTTTGTCATCATCGCGAGCACGGCGTGGTTGGGCCCGAAATCCGCGAGGATCGCAGCTCCGCTATTGCTGGCCGGCATGCTCTACATTGGAGGGCGAGCCGGCTGGGGGCAGCTCACGGGAGTTATCTTGGCAGTGGGCGGCGGCGCGCTCGCCTATTTCTTTGCTCCCTTGCGTGTGTTGCGGCGCGTTGCCTTCCTCGTGCCCTCCCTGGTTCTCCTCATCTATACGACGACGCTGCTCATGTATCGCGCTCCCGGGAATCCATTTGCGGGAGAAAAGGTCGCGGATCCGCAAGTTGAGATGGCCTTGCGAGCTCACTACGGTGTTCCGAAAGACGCCACTCAATTCTTCTTTGTGTACATGCACCGGCTCGTCGTCGAAGGAACACTCGGGCCGTCGATCAAGGTTGCAGGTCGATCCGTGGAAGAGCTGATAGGCCCAGCGCTGCCAGTCAGTATTTCGATTGGCCTTTTGGCCTTGGCGCTGGCATGCGCCATTGGCTTAACACTTGGAGTGTGTGCGGGGCTCCGTCCTAACTCGCTTGCAGATTACGGCAGCATGACACTCGTTCTGTTCGGAATTTCACTGCCGAATTTCGTGATTGGAGCGCTTTTTATCATCATTTTTGCACTCAAGCTCGGTTGGCTTCCCGTGGCAGGCTGGGGTGGTTACCGGCACTTGATCATGCCTGCCTTTACGCTGGCCCTGCCGTACGCGGCCTATGTCGCTCGGCTCGCGCGCAGCGGTACCTTGGAAGTGATGCAACAAGATTTCATTCGGACCGCTCGTGCCAAGGGCCTCCCAAGAAACATCATCGTCCTCAAGCATGCACTTAAGGGTTCGCTTCTCCCAGTCGTTTCCTTTCTCGGCCCAGCCGCCGCAGGTATCATGACGGGGTCTTTCGTCGTGGAAACGCTGTTTGGCGTGCCCGGCATCGGCCAATGGTTCGTGAAGGGTGCCATCAACCGAGATTATTCGGTCGTGCTCGGGACAGCTATCATTTATTCCGGCCTCATCACGTCCTTCAATCTCGTCGTCGACCTGGCCTATGCATGGCTCGATCCCCGTGTGCGAGGGACCCTATGAGGAACGCCCCGAGCAATTCTCACGCCGTAGATGTGCCGGCCGAAGCTGGCCGAAGCTTGAGGCAAGACGCTCTTTGCCGGCTCAAAGAGAATCGCATGGCTTTGGTGGGTGCAGCGCTCATTGTTCTCATACTTTTGGCGTGTTTTGCAGTCCCGACGCTGCTCCATCTCGATCCGGTGACCACGGATCCCCAAAACCAGAAGTTGCCACCGTCCGCGCGCTATTGGTTCGGAACGGATAACCTGGGAAGAGACTATTTCGCTCGCGTTCTAGTGGGTGGGCAAACATCACTCTTGGTCGGTTTCGCCGCGACGGCGGCTTCTGTATTCGTCGGCGTCTTCTATGGCGCGGTGGCTGGCTACTACGGCGGCAAGGTCGACGATGTCATGATGCGCTTAGTCGATTTTCTTTATGGCATTCCGTACATGTTCTTGGTGATCATCATCATGCTGATGTTTTCCGAAACGGCGCGAGGCGAGGCGCTGCCAGTGTTCCTGGCGCTCGGCTTGGTCCAGTGGCTGGACATGGCCCGCGTGATTCGTGGCCAAGTGCTGACACTGAGGCGCCGTGAATTCGTGTTGGCCGCTAGGCTCTTGGGTGCGAGTGGCCCACGAATTATCCTGACCCACATCCTGCCCAACGCCCTCGGAGTCATTCTCGTCTATGCAACGCTCACGGTTCCCGCCGTGATCATCCTCGAGTCCTTTCTCTCTTTTTTGGGGCTCGGAGTCACGCTTTCGTGGGGAGAATTGGTGGCCGAAGCGGTTGGCGTGGTCAATCCGATTCGCTCGTATTGGTGGCTACTTCTGTGGCCAAGTCTCTTTTTGGGTCTGACTCTTTTTAGCCTCAATTTTCTGGGAGATGGGCTCAGAGACGCAACGGATCCCCGGTCGAGGAAGCTATGACCCCGGCGATTCCGAGCGCTCCGCTCCTTTCAGTTTCTGAGCTCGTGACAGATTTTCACGCAAAAAGCGGGACGGTGCGTGCCGTCGACCACGTCAGCTTCGACCTTAGCGCCGGTGAAGTGTTAGGTATCGTGGGCGAGTCTGGCTGTGGCAAGAGTGCGACTTGCCTGAGCATTCTGCGCCTTTTGCCCGAGCCCTATGGCCGCGTCACGAGTGGGAAGATCCTCTTTCAAGGCCAGGAGCTGACGACCGCATCCGAGCGTGAGCTGCAAAAGATCCGTGGGCGCAAGATTTCAATGATCTTCCAGGACCCAATGACAAGCCTCAATCCGTATCTCACGCTTGAGGAGCAGCTGACGGAGGTGCCTGTTCTGCACTTGGGCCTTTCGCGAGGCCTTGCCAAGAAGAAAGCCGTCGAGCTCTTAGACCGCGTGCGCATCGCGGATGCCAAGAGTCGAATCAAATCCTACCCCCATGAGCTCAGTGGCGGGATGAGGCAGCGTGTCATGATCGCCATGGCGTTGCTCTGCGATCCAGATTTGCTGATCGCCGATGAACCCACCACGGCACTCGATGTCACGATTCAGGCCCAGATCCTGGATATCTTATTGGAACTCAAGGCCGAGAGAGGCCTTGCCATTATCCTGATCACTCACGATCTCGGAGTGATTGCGGGGATGGCCGATCAGGTACTCGTCATGTACGCGGGCAGAGTTGTGGAGCAGGCCAAGGCTCACGAGTTGTTCGCAACGCCGCTTCACCCTTACACGAGAGCGCTTCTACAAAGCGCTCCCGGCATTGATCGCCATGGCACAGAGCGCCTTCAAAGTATTGAGGGTATGCCCCCGAGGCTTGATGGCGGTCCGTTCCGAAAGTGCTCGTTTCTCCCGCGCTGTCGCTTTGCGAAGCCTGCTTGCGCGGAGGGTGAGCCAGCACTTAAACTCATGGTCGACGCACATCGAAGCCGTTGCATATTAAATTCTGAGGAGCTGTTTTGATACTTGTGGCGCCGGCGCTCTTGAGTGCCCACGATCTTAGGGTGCACTTCCCAAGCACAGAAGGGCTCATCCGCGCCGTAGACGGCGTCACGCTCGACATCCAAGCTGGGGAAACGTTGGCCCTGGTGGGAGAATCTGGTTGTGGAAAGTCAACCGTAGCGCGGACCTTGCTGGGCTTGGAGCACCCGACTTCGGGAACGATTCTTTTCGACGGAAAGCCCATGCAGCCCCTGGGAACACCCCAACGGAATGCTCTGTGCCGAGATCTCCAGATGATCTTTCAAGACCCCGATGCGAGTCTGAATCCCAGATTAACTCTGGGGGCGTCGATTGGAGAGCCGGTGCTTTTGCATGAGAAGCTCCGCTCAAGCGAACGCGAGCGTCGCGTCTGCGAACTCATGAATCAGGTTGGGCTGGATCCCAGCATGCGTAATCGCTACCCACACGAGCTTTCGGGGGGCCAAAGGCAGCGCGTCTGTATTGCTCGCGCGCTCGCGGTGCGCCCACGCTTGATCGTCTGCGATGAAGCCGTGTCCGCGCTGGACGTATCGATTCAGGCGCAAATCCTGAACCTCCTGAAAGATCTCCAGAAAGAGTTCGGCCTTACCTATTTGTTCATCACTCACGATCTTGGCGTGGTCCGCTACATGGCCGATCGAATCTTTGTGATGTACCTCGGCCTCATCGTAGAGAGCGGTTCGGCCTCCGACGTGCTGGATCGGCCGCGGCACCCCTATACGGAGTCCTTGATCGCTGCAATCCCGAACACGCAAGCTGGTCTCAGACAAAGAGCCCGTCCCCTTGTGGGCGATGTTCCGTCGCCCACAAGGCCTCCACCGGGCTGCCGCTTTCACACCCGTTGCCCTCAAGTGATGGCCCGCTGCAGTACCGATATTCCTGGGCTTTTCGGTGAACCGCACAGCAGCCGGTGTTTCTTAAATCTGGAAGCAAAGTGAGGCGAACGTCATGCACTGAGCAACTAAGCTCGTGCAATCGGTGCCTTCAGCCAGCATAAACACTGAGTCGCGAGATCACCGGGCACGCCTGGCTGGCGAGAATGCGCAAGCGCAGTTGTCCGGTGCGGCTAGGTGGCAGCGCGATGATGCGTTGTGCGCCGATGGTGGTGCCGCGATGAACTTCCAGCCAGTGTCCGTGCCAGACATCAATGGCGAAGGATTCAACGCGTTGTCCGAGGGTGATGAGCTCTTCCACGCGAACGCCAGCGATACGTTCTTCTGCCCTGAAATCGACGATGGCGGCTGCCGTTGTGCGACCGTCTGTCGGTGCCCACGCGGTATTCGCATTGCCATCGACGAGGTGTGAACCCGGATGCTCGGCACGGGCGTCATCGGTGGTCACTGCTTTTCCGTGCGCAACGTCGACCGCGGTGAAGGCCGCGACGCGTGCCTGGAAATCCGCGAGCGCGGCCACGTCTTCATTGGGGATCAGGCCACGCCGATCAGGCGCGAGATTCAGCAGGAAGGTGGCGCCACGGCCATACGACGACAGCCACAGGCCAAACAGTTCGGCTCCTGATTTCGGCTGCTCGGTGTGATGCCAGAACCAGCCCGGACGGATGCTGACATCGACCTCGACACCCCGCCAGATGGTGCCATCGGCGTCGCCATGCGCGAGGCGTTCCATGTCGTCGACTAAGCCAGGCGCGAAACCTTCGGGACGTACTTTCGCCCAGTTGGTGCTGCCGGTGACGCCGCGTTCGTTGCCACACCAGCGGATGTCCGGGCCAGCGTCTGAAAACAGCACCGCATTGGGTTGCAGGTGACGACATTCGGCCCATAGCTCGGGGAAGCGATAATAAGTGTGATTGTCGATTTTGCGGGTTTCCTTCGCGCCCCCATACCAGCCGTCGCCGCCATTGGCGCCATCAAACCAGAATTCGAACAGATCGCCATATCCGGTTAACAATTCGCGCACCTGGGCGTGGTAGACATCGACATACGCCGGTGTGCCATAGGCAGGATGGTTGCGATCCCAGGGTGAGCAATACAACCCGACTTCGAGACCACCAGCGCGGCACGCTCGGGCGAATTCAGCAACGACATCACCCTGCCCGCCGCGAAACGGCGAGGCGCCGATGTGATGCGTGGTGGTGGCCGAGGGCCATAGGCAAAAGCCATCGTGGTGCTTGGCGGTTAGGATCAGTCCCTTCAGTCCGCCAGCCTTGGCAGCTGCGACCCATTGGTGCGCATCAAGGGCGGTGGGATTGAACGCAGCCGGATCTTCGTCGCCGAACCCCCATTCACGATCGGTGAAGGTGTTGGTGGTGAAATGCACGAAGCCATACAGCCCACGCTGATGCGCCGCACATTGGCGAGAACTGGGGACAGGTCCGTAGGCAGCTGGTTGATTGGCTAGGGATTGCGACATGGCTTAAGAGAGAGCGACTGCGGGCCAGACCACGACGTCCAACTGTTTCGAAAAATGGAGCAACGGCAGGCCAGGAACAGCTAGGCCGTGAAAGTCGAACAGCGTGTTCGTGTCAATCGTAGCCTGAGCGCCCTGAAGCGGCCATTGAGCGTGGTGAACGTCATTGCGCAATATCGTTCCATTGGGGGACTGCGCGTAGAGGCAGTAGCGTTCGGTCAGCCAGTGTTCGAGAGAGCCCAGCTCAGAATTATAAACCGGTGTGGTGGGACGATAACTGGCGATTAATTGGGCACCCTCGCGAGTCGAGCGATAGTCGAATGAGTCGCCACGCGATGTGATCGACATCTGGGCTAGAAAATAGGGTAGATGGAAGAGCTTTTGCGCAGCCCAGACTGCTATCGGGTTGCTCGCATCTAGGCTCAAGAACCAAACTCCAGGCTTGCCATCGCGTTCCACGTAAGTGCGCACATTGAGCTCGGGGAACGCAGAGAGCCAGGGCAGGTCCGGAAGTGGTCGCCGCATCACGCCGGTCATTCTGAAAGGCACCAAAGCGATCCAAGCGGTTCCGTCAAATTCTTGAAGCACAAGTTCGTGTGGCACCAACGGCCGGAGCACTGCTGCCGGAATCGGCCAATGAGCGAACAGGAGATCACACCACGACTGACGCCATTGCCACGGACCCTTCGGCAGCGGCCAAGGTCGATGTGCTGTCTCTGCGAGGGCGGGGTGCATCGTTAGAAATCCAATTTACCAGTGAACAGCTCGGCCAACGGGGCTCTTCTACCACGCTCCGGATCCTTGGGCTATCAAGTCACCCACAATGAACAGTCCTTGTTCCACTCTTTGCCTTGAGGCACCGGCCGAACGCTGGCTCGACGCGTTCCCGCTTGGAAATGGCCGTCTCGGAGCGATGGTGTTCGGCGGCACCACGCTCGAACGGATCGCCCTCAACCACGAAAACCTGTGGCGCGGAAAGCTCAAGTATCCGGAAATCCCTGAGGCGTATCCGCATCTGCCAGAAATCCGCGCGGCGTTTCTTGCGGGAGATATTTCGCGTGGGACGGAGCTTGCCAATCGCTATTTAGGTGGGCCGCCCTATTCCGAAAGTGAGCTCACTCACGTCCAGCCTTTTCAGCCGTTTGGCGATATGGTGCTCACTTTGGATCTCCCGGATTCAGTTGGGGAATATCGTCGGAAGCTCGACCTCGACGCTGCCCTTGCCACCACAGAGTTCTGCTGTGGCTCGGCCCGCATCGTGCGTCGCGTGTTCGTGAGCGTGCCGGATCAAGTGTTGGTTTTGGAAATGGTGAGTAGCGAGCCGATTTCTGGAACCGTGGAGCTGTGCCGTACGCCCGATCCCGAGGCAACTCTAGGTCTTTGGAGTGCGGGTGATCTGTTTGGATTTGATGCCGAGTTTGTGGAAGGTATTCGGTTCTCTGCCTGCGCGGAGCTCAGCGTTGAGCAGGGGGAGCCAAGCCCGTTAAAGCCCGGAAGCCTGCGATTTTCTGGGTCGAAACGGATTTTGGTGAGGTTGGCTCTAGCTACCGACTATCACGGCGGCTCGCCGGCGGCTCAGTGTCGAGAGCAATTGTCGACGGCGCCGAAGGATGTTGAGATTCTAGCGCAGCGGCACTTGGCCGAGCATCAGGCTCTCTACCGGCGTGTTGAGTTTGAGCTCGAGGGAACACTCGCGGACGTTCCTACTAATACTCGCCTGGAACGCTTGCGCGAGGGGGGCGAGGATCCGGGACTTTTTGCGCTGTATTTCAACTATGGGCGATATCTATTGATGGCGTCTTCACGGGCTTGCGACCAGCCAGCGAATCTTCAGGGTCTCTGGAATGAGCACCTGAGGCCGACCTGGGACTCGGATTTCCACGCCGATATCAACCTTCAAATGAATTACTGGCCGGCCGACGTGTGTGCGCTGCCCGAATGTGGGGATGTGCTGTTCTCCTTTCTTGAGCGCCACCGAGAACACTCTCGACAGGCTGCTCGGAGGTATTTCAACTGCCGGGGTCTGTTCTATCAAACAGGCGACATTTGGAAGATGAACTGGATGTCTGCCAAAGGTTGGGATGTGTGGACCGGAGGCGCGGCGTGGTTTGCGCAGCACTTCGCCAGGCGTTGGCAGAGCTCCCAAGATCTTTCGTTTCTCAAGGAACGGGCGTACCCATTCATCAAGGAAGTAGCGGAATTTTACGAGGATTTCCTAGTTGAGGATGGCCAAGGGCAGCTCGTCACGATTCCGTCGCAGTCGCCGGAGAACAAGTTCGTGGGTGGTGCAAGGCCCGTCAGTCTCTGCATAGGCGCCACGATGGACTACGTGCTGGTGCGTGAGGTTTTGGGCCATGCGCTCGATGCGAGCGAGCGCTTAGGCGTGGATGCTGCGTTGCGCGCGAAGTGGGAAGAGATATTGGCGCGTATCCCGGATTTTCAGGTCGGTCAACACGGTCAACTTCAAGAATGGCAAGAGGATTACGAGGAGACGGAGCCTGGGCATCGCCATCTGTCGCATCTTTACGGTGTGCATCCTGGGGAACTGATGACAGCTCAACGGTTGCCCAATTTTTTCCAGGCCGCGCGCGTTTCGCTGGAGCGGCGGATGGCGGCGGGCGGCGGGCACACCGGTTGGAGTCGTGCTGCGGTGTGTTGCCTCTGGGCGCGGTTCGGGGAAGCCGACAAGGCTTACGAGCACTTGTCGCACTTGCTCACCGACTACAACACCAAGAGCCTGCTCGATACTCATCCCATGCCAGGCGGCGACGTGTTCCAAATCGACGGCAATTTCGGCGGCACCGCCGCCATGGCCGAGCTCCTCCTACAATACCACGATGATTGCATTCATCTGTTGCCCTGTTTGCCGAATGCTTGGCCCGCCGGCAGTATCCGGGGGTTGCGCGCGGCCGGCGCTTTCGAGATCAGCCTGCAATGGTCTGCGAATCTCCTCTCGCACGCGACGATTGTCGCCCACGCGAAGGAACAGCTGCGGCTGAGGTTGCCCCAAGGGACGTGGGCGCTCACGCATGGTGAGACTTGCACAGTGGTGGAGGGCGGCCAGGCGTTGGAAGTTGAGCTCACGCGCGGTGCACGGCTCGAAGTGCGGCCAGTGCACCGTCATGCGCAAATTTCGGGCGAATGAGCGACGACATCCCCTTGATGTCGAGGATCGACTAAGAATCGAGACATGGGCCACGCAGCGAAGGAGCAACACGGATTAGCGGCGCTACTCTGGCTCGGCCTCGCGGTGAGCTGTGCCACCGCTCACCCAGCGGTACCATTGGACTCTCGACCACGCTCGCAGCTTCGTCCCGAGGGGTCTCCGCTGCATACGGTGTCAACGGAGGGTCCGGCGGCTTGCGTGAGCGGTGCTGTACGGCTTGGCCACCGAGCGTGCACTGTGCGGCAGAACAACGGCGTTAACGCGCAACGCTGTGTGGGAAGTGCCTGGCAAGATGTCGACGAGTGTCGCTGTGCTGGGCAAGTGCAGTTCTTGGCCCCAGCTCTTCTTGAGGCCATATCCAATGAGCTGAAGCTCAAGGGGCCGCTTCAGGCTGAGCGAGCCGACGCCGTTCGTACTCTCAACCTGCGTGGACAGCAGAGCCTGGAGGGCCTTGAGTGTTTCCACGAGCTCGAAAAGCTCGACCTGAGTTACGGTCAAGTCACCGATCTGACGCCGCTCCGCACGCTTTCTCAGCTGGTGGAGCTCAACGTTTCAAGCAACAAGCTCAGCAACATCAGCCCACTTGCTGGGCTGCCGCGGCTCGAACGACTGTTGCTCTACAACAATCAGATCGAGGATCTTTCTCCCCTTGCGGGTCAGAGCTCGCTACGCAATCTGAGTGTCGATCAAAACAGAGTTCGAGACCTGGCGCCGCTCATTGGCCTCACGAAGCTCGAAGAGCTTTACGCGCACTCCAACCGGATTCTCGATCTTTCTCCGCTGCGCACACTCACCGATCTGATGTCGCTTGGCGTTGGGAGCAACTGCATCACCGATCTGGCGCCAGTAGCGGGTTTGTCGAAGCTCCGCGCTCTGAGCGCTAGCTTCAATTATATCAAGGAATTGGCCCCACTCGGAGCGATGACGCAGCTCGAGACTCTCATTCTTTCGGGCAATCACATCAAGAATTTTGAGCCCATCAAAAACCTTTACGACCTCCGATCGCTGTTCGTCGACTCCACTGATCAGAGTGACGTGAGCGCGTTAACTGAGCTCCGGCGGTTCGAGCGAATAGTGATTCAGCGAAATCCCATCGACTGTGATGCTCAGGCCAACAACATCCGATTGATGGAAGAAAACGCGAAGTTCCAGGGTGGCGAGGTGTTCCATGACTGCACGCCCAAGGCTCGCCGGGCGCGACAGCAAGGCTTCCGTGATCCGTTTGGCATACCCGCGGTGCGCAACAAGGCGCGCGATCCAGCCTGTGCTCGGGATTGAGGGTTCCCATTCTCGCACTACAAGCGCTTAGCCCGGGGGCGGGGGAGGCCTGAACCGCGCCGACTCATGGCAAGCTTGTCGAGGGCGTCGTTGAGCCAATCGCGTACTGCGGAGAGATCACCCGCCACGCCCTGGTTGCGGCAGACTTGGGTGTAGTCCGTGGTTTCGGTCCCGTAGTGAATACCCAAGAGGGCGAAGGTCCGGTTGCTTCGGCGCACCAAGATCGGTCCCCCGCTATCACCGAAGCACCCTCCGTTTTCAGCTCCCGCAGCTGAACGCCAACGAAGACTTTGCGCTAAGCCGTTGCTCGACGCTACCAGCTGACTTGTGCCGTAGCGGAGCTCCGGTTGCCCGTTGAGCCCGACAGAGTGATCTCCGCCATATCCGGCAAGAAAGACTTCTACTCCAGGGGCGCCTTCCGCCGTCTGCGCGACTTCAAACGGACGGGCTTGCGGTGGGGCTGGGGTGGGAAGCTCTGCCACCGCCAGATCATATTCGAACAGGTCCAAACGAGCGACGTAGTGAACCGCGGGATGGCTAATAATCCGGAACGGAGGGACCTCGAAGGTTCGCTCCCAGGGCATATTGCGGCCGAGAGTTATCTTCACAGGCCCTCGTGCGTTGTCGACGCAGTGGTGAGCTGTCACGACGTAGTACGGATCGATCAGCGCTCCTGTGCATCCCAGCGAACCTGCAACGTACGCCGTTCCAAGTGAGATAGGATGGTCAGCTGGCAGTGTGATGCGACTCTGCTTGGGATCGGTGAGTTTTGGCGGGTCTGGCCGCTCGCTGACCGCGATCGTAGGGCCCGGCTGCCACGAAGTAGCGCCGAGCGAGATGGTCTCGCCAAGGGATTGTAGTGTTGTTACCTGGGATTCGTGAATCAGACCCAACTTGGGCGAACCAGCCTTGCCCTCGGAGTTCAGGATGACTGCCGCGCCGTCCGGGGCCATGAGGAACGAATGATCGTCGAAACCCGTTGGAAGGAGCTGTCGCTCAGTGAAGTAGGGGAGTGACCAAGTCCTCAGTCGCTCGGCTTTAGTCTCGGAGCCAGCGCGCGCCAACAGCATGTCTCCTTTTTCCGAAAACATTGCAGCTAACTCCAATCCCACTGGGGCTTTGACTTCGTGAATCTTCCGTTTTTCACCGACGTCGGTGACGACCAATACGTTGTGCTGATCGGCTCGCTGAGTGAGTAGGTGTCGGCCGTCGCTCGACCAGTCCACGCCCCCGACCTTACCCTCGATGAGGACCTGCTCGGGCCCGAGCCTCCCGGCCGTTGTACGAAGACAGAGTCCGCGGTGGTTCACGTACGCGACTCGCGCGGCAGTGGGCGATACCGCGAAGTCGTCGGATGTGGCCGAAAGCGTGCTCGGGGGCACCGCACCGTTCACTTCGAGCACACGCGTTGCGGTGCTGTCCTTCCAGACGACGTAATCGTCATTCAGCCAATTCAGCTTTTTGAGCTGGAAAAATCGCGCTTCGAATAGGAGTCTACCGGATATTCCGCCATCCGAGAGTTCGTACAATCCGAGCGCCTCAGGGGGACGATGACGCGGGTCTTTGTCCACCGACGGGGCCACAACTCGGCACGCCAGGCGCCTGCCGTTCGGTGCCCACCAGCACTGACCCTCGGCTTCGAACCCACCCTTCGTCACGAGCCTATGCACGGTTCCTGGCTGGCGCACGGTATCTACCCAACGGACTGACCAGCCACCTTTGGGCGCGCTCACGTCCACCAGAAAGCCGTTTCCGGTTGGGGACCACTCCAGGTTTCTCTCCCGATCCAACGATTCCCCTTCAGCCAGCGTCAGTTTGTAGGTCGTTCCTTGGATCGTTGGCTCGTCGCCGGGAGTGAACGACAGAATGCGCAGTTGTTTCGAATCTGGCGACAAAACTAACGCGGTGTCCTTGCGCGGCATCCAACGCAGAGCGAGGCAGCCTCCATTGAACACACCAATGCGCGACGGCCGCGCACTGCCCATGAAGCGAGCGGCCACGAACCCTGATGCGCAGCTGGTGAGCCAGCGGCCGTCGTTGGACCAAACACCGCGACCCTCCACGTCGAGGGGCCATTTCGGTCCCATTCCCTCGGCGGTGACGAAGGTCCCCCGCGTACGTTTTCGGTCGTGCCACATGAGCCATCGCCCTGACAGCTCCGAGTTCGCCACCGAACTTGTGCCGAGCTGCTCGTTCGTGTTTCCCGGTGCCTGCTGACTCGCCATTGCCGCTCGAGGGGGCTCTCGGGACGGTCCACACGCGGCCACCACGGTCATCGAAATCGCGGCAGTGAGGTGCTGCGCGACCCTGCACGCCGGTTTGAGGCTCAAGGTGTGTGCGCTCGTTTGGGCGCTCCTTCCCAGAAGCTCGGATGAACCTTCGCACACAGGTTTCGGTCGAAGCGGGAGCGATCGTAGCGCTCTAAGGTCACCGCGACTGGGCTCCATAGGCCACCAGCAAGTGGAAATTCGCGCACCGCCTCAACACGCAACCGCAAAGCCTCACAAGTCTTTGCGCCCTTGGCCAACTCCAATCGATCAGTGGCGTCGGCCAGGTGCGCCTTGCTGTGGGCGGCGGACGCGACGATTCCGGCTTCTTGGTAGATGCCGAGCGCCGTCCGAAAAGCGTTAACCGCGTGCTTTGCCGCGTCGCGGACTTGTTGATGGCTTCGCGACCGCTCCGCCCAGATGAGGTAGGTGATCCCGAGCCCGAACTGAGTTCCCGCGAATGCAATCGGATCTTCCGGACGACGGTTGACTGTGAGAGCGCCCTCGTACGCCCCAATCGCCTGGTTGATGAGCGGTAGGGTTCGGCGGCCGTCGCTCTCAGCCTCCCGCGCAAACGCCAGCCCCATCTGTTCTTGCAGCCGCGCCCACCGCTTGGGCGTCTCCTTCTTCGAGAACACGCCCTGGGCCTCTGCAAAGGCAGCCCTGGATTCCTGGTAGAAGCGTATCGCGGATTTCAACTGCATATCAGCACGCTCCCTCCAGCCTAACGCCAGTAATTCATTCCCCTCGAGCTGTTTGAGCTGACCCCACCAGAGGAGCGAAGCCTGCTTCGAGATCAGCGAAAGCGCCTCAGTACTCACAGCCGTCGCCTTACTCAGAGTATCCACATTGCCCGTAAAGCCCGACAGGTCCTCAAGCGCGGAGGCGTAGCTAGCGCGCGTGGCGACACGAGGGCCCTTTACTCCGATGCGATCCGCAACCTCGACTGCCGCTTCCAACTGCTCGACGGCTTTTTCAAGCAACGGGACATCACCCATTGCCCATCCCAACCGTCCCAGTGCCACTCCGTACGCGCGGTGCGCCGCCCATTCGTACGACGCCGGCAGCGACGCACGCTTTAGGGTGCTTTCCCCCAGGGCAACAGCGCGCCTCAACGCTTCGACATCGCCTCGACTGGCGGCCAACTGAGACAAAATATCGCAGCGTTCCAGAGCGAGCTCGATGGCCAGCGTTTCAGGAATAGCCGCGCGTACCCCCGCCGCTTTTTCCAAAAGTTCAGCGGCCTCGGTGAGTTCTCGTGGATCCTCGGAGCGGGTCCAGCGTTGTTGGAGCAGCTGCGCTCGGCGCAGGAGCGCTTGCACCCAAAGAGCGGGCGTCTGTTGATCGATCACGGACAGCACCTTTTCTGACGCGACCAAAGGTTCGTCGAGCGCGCGCTGAGAAGCCGTACGCACCAAGCTATCTTCGAGCGTCCGCTGGAGATTTTGCATCGTGAAAGCCCAATCGTACCGGTACGCGGGATCCTGGAACCCTTGCAATGCGCGGCGGCTACTTGCCAGGCTCTCAGTCAGCACGGCTTCCGCGTGATTCAACCTCCAGACAGCATCCAATACCGCGCCCAGCAGACGTTCCGAGACTGCAGTCGTTAACGGACGATTCTGTTTTGGAACCAAGTCGAGCGCCTGTCGTACCCGGCGTGCGCTCTGCTTCAGTAACGCTTCGTCCCCGGTGCGGACCGCCTCACGCCACTCGGCACGCGCGTACGTCGTCAACACGGACCAGCGAGTCTGCCAAGGCCACCGCTGACAGGGAGTTTGGCAGTTCGCACTCGCTCGAGGATCCGCGAGCACGGATGACGCTCGTGCTAACGCCGCTTTCGTGCCAGATGCTGCGGCCGACGACTCGGAGCTCGTTGCTTCTTCCTCGAGCATCGCATGTACGGCTAACATCACCATCGACACCAGTTGCGCGGGCTCGAGTCCCCGAAGCGTGAGCACCCAAATTGCGGCGAGCGGAGGCGGATTAGGAACCTCACCGCCACGTGCCCAGTTGCTTGAGCGCCAGACGAACTCAAGCCGCTCGGGCCCACCCGATACGGATATCCCGGGGCGCTGAGCCGAGTAGACGGCAGGGGCACCGGGTTCGTCGTGAAGCTCACCCCGCAGCTGAAGCTCAGCCCCGTCGCGCACCACGTTCAGTTTCGCAGCCATCTCAGACAGAGCCGAGAGCAGCCCGGGCACACGCGCGGTAGTCGGAGAGACTCGGACCACGAGCTCTGCGCCAGCGGCGCTGCTCCCTTCGTCGCGCACGTCAGGAGTCGGAGCGTGAGCGGTGGTCGTTGCGGGACCTATCCTGGGCGTCGGGGTGACAGAGTCGCCTGTTGCCTTCACGCCCTTAACGGAAGCGCCACACGACGAACAAAGTGCGATGATTGTGGCGCCTAGGATGCTAGCCAAGGCGCGTAACCTACGGCGAGCTTCTAGCTCTCGGTCTCTCGGTCTCACCCATCCATCCCGCATTTTAAAACCCTCCGCGCCGCGAGTGTGCCATCACGTGGCGGATTCATCAACGCGCCCGAAGGCGGCACCAGGGTGCGGATTAGAAACCGCCCGCACAGCGCCTTGCGCGGTGCGCGGTGCGCGCAGGTCACCTCAGCGTCGCCGTCCAGTGGCCCCACGGCCGGCGGGAGGAACCCTTACTGCCCCAAAAGATCACGCACCCAAGGCACCTCTTGTGGAGGGGTCGTCATGATCTCTTGGCTCCACTCGTCGTCCGTCTTTCGTACGAAGTTGGTGGTGATCTGTTCGTGGTAGCTGAACGCCATGCCGGCGTAGGTGCGCGGCCCGTTGCAAGTATCCACCGTGGTGACCATCAGTCGCGGATAAGCGGTGGCGACATGAAGGACATTGCCGACGGGATTCCCGGCGGCGTCGGCAGGCTGCGTGTGCACATCCGCAATGGTCGGATCCAGCACAATTGACGTTGCTGGGTCAAAGAACAGTTTTGAGTACCATCCGTTCGGAACCTCGATCGTAACGCAGACGGCTGATTCCTGTTCCACCACCACCGCCTGATTGATGAATGCCATCTGCTCAGCCGTGAAAGCGGTTCCAAGGCGCTGGTTTTCCGCCATGCCGCGCAAAACAGTCGCAGCGTTACGCAGATTTTCAAAGTAGCTGGCGACACTTGCTGCGAAGTCTGGGCTCACCGTTCGGGCGACGTCTACCAGCGGAGCGCTGTGCTCGGCGTACGTCTGGAGCGCCGCGAAAAATTCTGGGTACGGTTCCACGTAGGCGTCGGGGAACGCGCAGGCAGGGATGTCTGTGTAGGACTGCTTCGCGTACAGCAGCGTATCGTGCCGAAGCTCCGCCCAGGACCCAAGCTGAGTGTTCAAGATGCGGCGCCCCCACGCTTCTGTACCGGCGACCTCGGGCATGCCCTTCGTCGTCACTTGGCTCATGTCGGGCGTCGGCGAGAGGGCTCGGATTGCTTTTAACCACAGGTTGTAAAAGCTTGAGTCCCAGAACGCAGCGTCATGGGAGTCGATGAGCGTGCGCGCTGTATTCAGAGCGCCAGGGTAGCCTGCGGTGGCGAGCTCCGGTGCCAATAGCGCAACGGCTTGGTCGTTCCCGAGGGCTGCAAACGCGGCGTCGAGCGGGTTCGGCATCCAGCGATTCCGAACTCGAGCGTAGACCACCCGACTGAACACGTCCGAATCGACCACGTAGGCCTGGCCAAACAGGGCAAAGCTTCGATTGAGCGGCAGCGGTTGGTCGATGGCGTTCTCTTGAAAATCGTTGGCGATCTGTTGTTCGCCATAGCCACCTGCGACGATGGCCGCACGGATTTTCGGGTCAGAGGCCGAGCTTGCCGCCGCCGAACCACCCAGGTCCGTCACCAACTGTGCGACCTCGGGCACGCGCATCGAATCACTCTTGCCCACGAACACGTCAATCGCCTTGGCGATGTGATCCCAATTGGCTCGTGTTGAACCTTCCATGAGATCGTTGATTGCCAGCATGGCATCGTAGCTGCGACGCCTAAAAACTTGCTCGCCATTGCGTTGGGTTTCGAGCAGGCGCAGATCCACTCGACCTAGCCACATCATTGCATGAAAATATTGTTGAAGCTCGGGAGTTGCCGTGTAGTGGCCGCGGGGCTTGAATTGGGAAAGATCCGTCAATCGCTCCACGCCGAACAACTCAAAGGAGGTCGAATTCGTTGCTGACTTCACACTCTCGGTGATGGCCGCGATCTTGGCAGCGTCGGCGCCCGCCACGGGTGCCACCGTCTGGCCGTTCAACAGACCGAGCGCCACCGCAAGGTAAAGGTCCACGTCCTTGGCGGGCGTTGCTGGCAATGTGGTCGCGGAAAGCTTGGTTCGCATCCCGCCCAACATGGCTGCAAGCTTCGGCACTAATGCACCATCTTCGACTTTCATCAGCACCTGGTCGTACGACCGATGCAACGCCTCAAGCAGCGGGTCGGCCGAGACGTAGATCGGCAAATGGTTCTGGTAGATGGCCGCATACCCGCGCAAAAAAGTGGGGAACTGCTGGCGCGTTGAGATCACGAACCCGTGCTCGCCAAGCTTTGCGAGTTCACCGCCGGAAAGTGCCAATGGAGATTGTTGGATGAGGTTGAGGCCGGCAGCTTGCTTTGGGTCGTAGCTTAACTGCGGGAGATGTTGAACTTTCCGTGCTGCCAAGAGCCCTGGAGCTTCAACAGCCTGTGCCGCTTGAACTTTAAGTTTGAGCGCTTCGTATTTCTCGACGGACTTGGGAGAAAGAGCTGGTGAAAGCGAGGGCTGCACGGGGGCGGACCCGGGCGGTCCCGAATGATTGGACGGCCCTGGAGCCTGGGACGGGCTACAACACGCTAAAAGCACTGCACCGAGTAAGGCGGTCGAGCGAAAACGAGAAACCATAGCGAACGCGAAAGCACGGAATGTGCCATTGGAGATCCCAGGCGTAATTCAATTTTTGTAGTGCAAATCAGCTGGGTCAGGATGACTCCGCAACAGGGGGAAAAGCCCAAGCCGGATCCAGATGGCTGAAACGTGTGCCAAGTGTGCCAAAGCGGGGTGTTACCCCCGAGCGGCCTGCTTAATGGAACGGCGTGAGCTCAACGGAGCGCAGGAGCACGCTTCCTTTGTGTACCCTGAACTCCAAGGACACCCAGTCGACCCCAGGGGGAATCACGATTCCCGTCAGGTGGCCTGCTTCGCCCGTCGAGACCTGCCAAGTTTGATGCGCCCCTGGCTCCAGGGGATTATAGACCTCAATTTCGGCCGTTTCCCGGAACCCCGGAATAGGGGACGGCTCCAGCTCAACAACAAAATCGAACAGAATGGGCTGCCCGGCCTTCGCAGGCTTCACGCGAGCACGGATTAGCTGCGTCCTGACGCGCTCGCACAAGGGCGTGGGCAACCCCAAGCCCGGCAAACCGATGCCTGGAAGGGGCCTCTTGAATTGGGAGGGCGCCATGAGATCTTCAACGGGATCCACACGGTGGGCGCAGGTGGCGGTGAGGTCCGCGCGACCGGCCTCGTAGGGATGGCGCGCGCTTAGCTTAACGGGAGCTTCGAGGCCCTGCGGCGTTGTGATCTTTAGGCGGGCAGCCAGCTCTTGAGCCACGGCCAGCTTGGCAGCCGAGCCTAGAGGAGCCTTCCCCTTCAGCGCAGGAGAAAGCTTCAGCGCAGGTGCTGTCGGCGACGGGCTCTTGGCGGGCGCCACCTTGGGGCTCGCCACTGCGGCCGGGGTCGGCGCCGCGCTGGCGGTTAGGCTGAAACTGGCGGCTGCAAGGAGGGCGAAGCTTGATAGAGAATGTTTCATAATTTACCTGCGGTGGCTGACGGACCTGTGGGCTTACGATATACGCCTCAGTTTCTCCCCCATTGCGCTTTGAGGCAAGAACTGGCCGTGGACGGTGGCGAATCACTCACGCTGAGCGTCAAAACAGGCGATCGGCCCAAAGCCCACTTAAGGTGCTCCTCCAATATTGAAGTCGCTCGCTTCGGCGTCGATAAGCGAGATAGGCGCCTTCCCGGGTTCAGTCGTCGATTCAAAGATGCGCTGCATCTTTTGTTGGTAGGATCTCAACGCCATCCCAAACATGTCCGCGATCACCTTTTGGCTCGCCTGTTGTCGCTCGAGCTCGCTCGCGAGATCGAGAAACACTTGGTTGGCAATCTGGGACAGCGGCGCTCTCACCCCGGAAGAGGTCGAAAGCTGCGCGACCAGAACCATTGTCTGACGAACGACGGCATCAACTAGAAAGCGAATGTCCATGGCTGCGGGGCACTATGAGCGGCGCTCCAAACTGACGCTAAACGTGAAAATCCACGCCACCCCCAAAACGGACGGGAAGATCGGGAGCTGGCCATCTAGCCGACGGCGATCTGACGAAGCCCGCGCAGCACAGCGATGGCTCAAGTGCTTCCAACCTTATCCGCGGCCGCTATCTCAAAGTCGAATACAAGGTAGTAAGCATGCTTACTACCTTCCAAGGAACGAAAGGGGCAGTTCCCCTGGGCACGGCTGCAGCGCGGCCCGATCACTTACCGATCAAACCGAAGGCTTGCTGCTGGATCGCGGTCAGGAGTGCTCCGACGTGGGCAAGAGGCGCCTCAGCGCTTGTAGCTCGCAAGCCCAAGTCCGCCCAGCACCAATCCCGTGCCGAGCAGTGTTCGTGGGCCGAGTGGCTCTCCGCCGAAAATGGCTCCCATCAGGAGCGCGACCACAGGGATCACGAAGCTTACCAACGCCATGCGATAGGCCGGCACAAAGCGCAGCAGCCACATGTACGCGCCAAACGTGATAACCGTACCAAAAATCGCCAAATAAAGCACACTGAGCAGTGCGGGCACGGTCCAGATAACCTGAAAGGGCGATTCCACGATCAGGGCCGTGGCTGCGAGCACCACGGCTCCGATCAGCATGGAATCCCGATTCAAGATGAGCGAGCTGGCGCCCGTGGCGAACTTCTTGATGAGCAGCGTGGACACGCTCACTGACAGTGGCGCCAGCAGCACCAGCAACCCCACCAGCACGGCTCGGCCATGAATCGTAGCGATATCCGTGGCGAACAGCGTGGCGACCCCACCAAACGAAATTAAAATCCCGAACCACTTCAGCTGTGAGATGGATTCTGTGCGGCTCACGAAGTGTCCGCCGAGCGCGACAAAGATCGGATACACCGCCCACAGCACTGCCACCAGGCCCGAGGGGATCACCGTTTCGCCGACATAGACAATCCCAAAGTTGAACGCGAATTGGAATAGCCCGTGCGTGAGGATAACCAATAGCGGTGGCCTGCCGCCACCTTCGCGCTTGGCCCAGACATGGGCCACCAGCGTCATGCACAAGCCGGCTAAGACAAAGCGTGCCGCAGCCCCAGTAAACGGTGGCACATCGCGCAGCCCCAGCTTGATCGCGAGCCACGTACTCCCCCAGACCAGGCACAACATTAAAAGCAACAGATTCGTGAGCATGGCGCTCGGCGGGCGCACCACCGGCGGAGGGCTTGCCTCTTCCGAGCCATTCTGCTTGAGATGTTGGGATGCTGGCTGTTTGGGTTGGGTCAAAGTGATGGCGCGCGATCTTCCGTTGAGCGGAGATCTTACCGTAGCGACGACCCAGACGGTTGCCCACTACGATCGTTCCGCCGAGTCCTTTTGGCGCGGAACCAAAGATCACGATGTGAGTCAGAATGTGGCTGCGCTGCTCGGCAGCATCGAATCGGCGCCGCCTTTCACACTGCTCGATTTCGGTTGCGGCCCGGGGCGCGACCTCGCGACGTTTACGGCTCTTGGCCATCGCGCGATGGGGCTGGACGGCGCGGAGAATTTCGTGCGCATGGCACGTGAGCACTCGGGGTGTGAGGTGTTCCAGCAAGACTTTTTGAAGCTGGAGTTACCGAACGCTACGTTCGATGGTATCTTCGCCAATGCGGTGCTGTTTCATGTTCCTAGAGTTGAGTTGCCGCGCGTGGTGGGTGAGCTCTGGCTCAGCCTGAAGCCTGGCGGCGTCTTATTCGCGTCCAATCCGCATGGCCCCGATGTTGAGGAATGGCACCGCGAACGCTACGGCTGCTATCTGTGTTGGGAAACCTGGAGCGAAATCCTAACTCAGGCACGATTTAAGCCAATTTCGCACTACTATCGCCCGAGTGGTAGGCCGCGTGCGGAGCAGCCCTGGTTGGCGAGTGTTTGGCGAAAATAGCTTGCCTAGTAGAGATTCTGCATTAGGAGTTCTACGTCAATGTCCTCCCCCTCAAGTGCACTTTCACCGTCCGAAGAGCTCGCGGTAGCTGAACACAGCATGCAAGCAGATGCGCTGTATTTTGAGTACAGCCAGGCAGCGGATCCGATCGGTGCCGGTGTTACGTCGGCGGTGCCGTATGCCGAGTTCCCCGCGAGCCTCCACGAATCCGGCCCTTCGAGAGTGGTGCCTCTCGACTTGAGCGAATCGCTTGGCTGCCAAGGGCCAGCTACGAGCCCTGGCCTATGTGCGAGCTTTGTGCGGCTAGAGGCCAACGAGTCGCTCTGCTTGCAACCGAATGCGTCGTCGCAGGTTTACTATGTGATGCGCGGGCAAGGTGTCACTCGGTTTTCAGGCGGCGAAATAGCTTGGGGCAAGGGGGACATTTTCTGTCTACCCGCAGGCGGAGAAGCTGTGCATGAAGCGAGCACTGACGCCGCGCTTTATTGGGTGCACGATGCCCCACTCCTCAGCTACCTGGGTGCCCGTGTGGACGCGCCCACATTTCGCCCAACGCTTTACCCCTCGGCTCGCTTGCAAGCTGAGTTGGCGAAAGCGGAAGGCGATCCTGCGGCGCGCGATCGCAGCCGTCTGAGCGTGCTCTTGGCCAATCGTGCCTGCCCGGCAACACGCACGGCGACCCCCACGCTGTGGGCGATGTTCGGAGTGTTGCCAGTCGGTGATGTTCAAATGCCCCACCGACACCAATCGGTGGCCCTTGATTTGATCATCGACTGTAAGCCTGGCTGCTATACGCTTGTCGGAAGAAAGCTTGGACCGAACGACGAAATTCTGGAGGCCAAGCGCGTTGATTGGCAGCCAAATTCAGCGTTTGTGACCCCGCCCGGCTATTGGCATGCGCATTACAATGAGTCCGGGGAGCGCGCTTTCCTGCTGCCGATTCAGGATGCAGGCTTGCAGACATTCCTCAGGAGTCTGGATATTCGGTTCACGAAGGCGAACGCGCCCCATTGGTCAGCCTAAGCTAGGTGTTAATCGGAGAGCGTGGATCGCTCAACACCATCGTATAATGCACGGAGGGGACCCACATCTTTTCGTTCACGGAGCCCTGAATCTTGCCGAACCAAGGCTTGGCTAGGGCCTCAAATGCTTCGGGCGTGCGCACGAACTCACCGCGATCTTTGACGGCCAGCAGGTGCTCAAAGTAGCTCTGTTTAGGGTGCACCGTGGTATCTAGGGACACGATTCGGCCCCCTGGAGCCAACACTCCGCTCAGCAATCCGAGCAAATGATCGCAGGCGGCATCATCGATGTGATGCAAGAGGCCCATCAACAAGATCCCGTCGAATTTTCCGTGGCGGCCCGCTTGCTCGTCCAAAAAAGGCTCGCAAAAGAACTTCGCGCGATGACCAAAGCGCGCCCGCGCATGCTCAATGTAGCGTTCGTCGGTATCAAAGCCGAGGTAGTCAACAACCGGCAGATCCGCGACGTAATAAGCTGGGCCACACCCGATATCCAGGATCCGCTCGCCTGCCTTGGGTGCCAGCGTCCGCACGCAGAGATCGCGCATGTGGGTGCCCCCCACAATGCGCTGAAACGACACGTAGACCAGCGGTGATTTGAGGATTGAGGTGAATGCCATGCTTCGCTCCGGGGGCGGTGGGGGCTCTTAGCGTCCGTCGTCTTTTTGAGCAAGCTCGGTTTCGCTTGGGGCTTCGGCGCGCAGGGCCGACGAGGGCAACGGGCTCAGATTGAGGAGCTCGCCAACCGTGTACAGCGGCCGCCGCTTCACTTCTTCGTAGATGCGGCCTACGTATTCGCCAAGAATTCCTGTCATCAAGAGCTGTGCAGAAAATCCGAGCGAGACAAACAGCATGATCGTCGTCCAGCCGGTGACCACAAAGCGCCCGGAAAGGCGCTCAATCAGCGCCCAGAGCCCGATTGCCACCGCTCCCAACCCGGAGAGCAGGCCGAGCCAAGTGGCCATACGGAGCGGGATAATCGAAAAGGAAGTGATGCCATCCATGGCAAAGCGCAGCATCTTGCTGACCGGATACTTCGTCTCGCCGGCAAAGCGCCCGGGACGATCATACAGCACTTTCGTCTGTCGGAAGCCAACCCATGCCACCATGCCTCGAATGAAGCGGTGCCGTTCGCGCAGGGCTCGCATGGTGAGAATCACGGGGCGCGCCATCAAACGAAAATCGCCAGCATCTACCGGGATCTCAAAGCCAATCATTGAGCGCAACAGTCGGTAGAAGACGGCCGCCGTCAGCTTCTTCAAGAAGCTTTCACCATGTCGCTTCTCGCGCACACCGAACACGACATCATAGCCCTCGCGCCATCGCTCCAGCATCTGCTGCACAACTTCCGGTGGATCCTGGAGATCGGCGTCCATGACCACCACCGCCTCGCCTTCGGCGTAGTCCATCCCTGCGGTGATCGCGATCTGATGCCCAAAGTTGCGAGCGAAGGAGATCACTCGATACCGGTTCTCACTAGCGGCGAGTGCTTTCAGGAGTTCCGGTGAACGATCGCGCGAGCCATCGTTGATGAAGATCACTTCCCACGTCTCATTCAAGACACCCAGAAAGGCGCGAAGGCGACGATCCAATTCGGGGATGGTTTCTTCTTCGTTGAAGATAGGGATCACGAGGGAAAGTGTGGGGCGCGCAGCCATGGCTCGCTTATACAGGCCTTTGTCCCAAGCACCGAGCCTCTGCCGGTTGCTTTGGAAAGCTTCGTGGGTACTCTTCAGCCCCGATGCCGGCCCTGCCCCCTGAACTGACGTCACGTTCACCGCGGCAGCCGCTGCCTCTGCTTGCAAGATTTCTGCGGAGTGCTTGCTTGGCGGGGACGATTGGCGGCTCGCTTGGGCTTGCCATTTCAGGGTTCTGGCTCTTCGCCAAGCTGGATGCGTTTATCCGGCAGAATGTCTTGTCGGCGTCGGATCGCCACCTGAGCCTCAGCCTGATCGGCATGGGCTTCCTGATTGGGGTCACCGTATTTAGCTTGGTGTGGAGCCACGTGGGTCCCGACCTCGCTGAGCGTGGGGTGCGCCTCATGGGCCCAATGGCCGTGCTGGGGGCGGTTCCGTTCTTGTGCAGTCACAAGTTCTGGGTGAACAACGAACTCACACTTCTGGTGTTGGTGTTAGCTTGTGCTGCCGCGCTTCGTGTGCTGCTTGAGAACGCTCTGGTGGCAGATGGCTCCTCGCCGATTCTGATGTGGGAGAGCTACCGGTTGGGATTCTCCAAAGTCGGCCGCAGCCTGCCAATAGGCTTGGTGATTGCGGCGGCTATCGCGTACGCGGCCTATTTCAGCGTGCTCACGCTGCGGATGCACTATAATTTCTGCACCTCGGCATTCGATCTCGGAATTGAAGACAATCTAGTTTGGAATGCGGTGCATTGGGAGCCTCTTTTTCGAAGTGCGCCACTTGGAGGCAGCATGCGGCATGGTGGCTTTCACCAGACCTATTTTGCCTATGTTGTCGGCCTTGTGTATCGGCTGGCGCCGCGCGCAGAAACCTTGCTGATCTTTCAGTCTGCGATGATCGGCGCGGCGATGATTCCGCTGTTTCTCTTTGCTCGGCGCCGGATAGGAGAGTGGGCAGCGCTTTTTTTGGTTCTGCTGTTCCCGTTCTACGCACCCTTACATGGCGCCAATCTCTACGATTTTCATTACCAGCCGCTCGGCATGTTCTTCATTCTGCTGGTGGCTTACCTGGTGGAAAGTCGCAGAGATCGCTGGATTATCCCCGCGGTGCTGCTCACGTTAAGTGTGCGCGAAGATATGGGTGCGATGCTGGCCGCGCTCGGCGCCTTCTTTGCGTTCACGGGTCGCAGAACTCAGCTGGGGCTGGTGCTCACGGCCGTAGGAGGCACCTATTTCGTGTTGCTCAAGCTTTACATCATGCCGCACTTCTTTCTGAGTGGTGAGAGCTCCTTTGCTTTCATGTACAAAGACTTATTGCCGGCAGGCGAACAAGGGTTCGGGGGTGTTTTGAAGTCAGCCTTCGGCAATCCGGCCTACACGTTGAGCACGTTGCTGCTGCGCGAAAAGCTGCTCTATTTGCTGCAGATTTTTGTGCCTTTCTGTCTGTTCCCACTGCGGCGGAGTGCTGCGCTGGTGCTGTTTGGTCCAGCAGCGATTTTTACTTTGCTATCCACTGCTTATCCGGCTCTGATCTCGACCACGTTCCAGTACACTTCGTACTGGACTCCGATGCTGTTTTTGGCGGCAGTCTTTGGTCTCGAAAGTCTGCGCCGTGAAGCTGCATCGGATGATGTTGCCGAGTCCGTGGTGCGGGTGGATAAGGCTCGAACGGCGGCTTGGATAGGTGCCATGGCGTTCGCCATGCTCTTCACCTCAATACGCTTTGGCGCAATATTTCAGCATGAAACGGCGGTTGGCGCCTTCGACCCCGTTCGCCTCGACATCACGCCCAGCGACATCAAGAATCACGATGATTTCACGCGGCTTGCGGCCCAGATCCCCCCGAAGGCGCCCGTGGCTGCGGCGGAGTGGTTGATCTCGCATGTCTCGAATCGTCGGGATGCCTACGCGATCCGCAACGGGATCGTGGACGCCCAATACGTGATCTTCTGGCTCCACCCGACCAAGCTGCGCGCGGATGAGCGTCCGATCTTGCGCGGCTTGTTGCGGTCTGGTGGCAGTTTTGGCATCGTGGAACAGCGCGGCCTATTTGTGCTCGCCAAGCGCGGCTACTCACCGGCTAAGAACGCGAGCGTTCTGGCTCGCCTCTGAGCCGGCTCACTCTAAGTAGTGCACTTCAGTGACGTTGATCGTACCTAAGCCGTCCAGCGTGGCCGTGGGCGAAAGCGCCCCCGTCTCGGCGTTGATCATGAAAGCGACGAGCTTCCCGTCTTTGGAGCCTACCTGCAGGAATTTGCCGGATTTATCGACACCAAACGCGCGGACCTCGCCGCTCAGAGGGTCAGCACCGAGCTTGGTCAGAGAGAAATTAGCCTCGACTTTGAAGCGCACGATTTCCGACGGTTGGCGATTCACCGCATACACATGCGCGCCGTCCGGCGTGACACGGATATCACTACTCTTATGAAACACATGATCATCAGAAGTGAAAATCGTATCCGCGGGGCGAGCTTGTAAGCCGCCTGTCTGCACGTTCATGTCAAATACATAGATCTGGCTGCTGAGCTCTGCCAAGACATACGCCACATTCGCCGTGGGATGAAAGTCCATGTGGCGTGGTCCACTATCGGCGTCCACAGACGCCGTGCCATTGTCGGTGAGCACACCGCTGACGGGATCGAGGGTGTAGAGCGCCACGTGATCGCTGCCGAGACAAGGCACGTAGACAGCAGTGCCGGAAGGCGCAATGCGAACCGAGTGAGTCTTGGCGCCTGGCGAAAAGCTTTGCCCGTCCCCGAACCCCGCCTGCTCAGAAAAGGTGTGGAAAAACATCTCTCCTGGGCTGTAACCTGCGACAAACACGTATTTGCCGTTGGGATGCACGGCAACGTGCGTGCCCTGCGTGGAAGCCTTCGAGCCGATGAAGCTGAAGCTCTTCCCAGCCGGATCGTACTTGTACGCGGAGAGCTGGTTGTTGCCTGAAACAAAAGCGATGTGCGTGGTCGCGTCAACCGTCATGAAGTCGAGGCCGGGAGCAGCTTGCGACCCTGCTGGCGTGAGCGAGCCGTCGCTGGTGTTCATCTCGTAGGCCCGGAGCTGGCCTTCAGTGGTGCCAATGAAGACGTAAGGCTTACCAGCGGGTGTTCCAGTGAAAGCTCCGCCTGTACCACCCGCGCTGTTACTCGTACCACCGCTTGGTGGCGCTCCACCGGCAGAGTTCGTTCCACCACTGGCTGACGCCACGCCACCGCTCGCATTGGGCGCGCCACCAATTGCGGAAGAAGCACCGCCACTCGAACTGCGCGCACCGCCAGTTCCCAGTGCGCCGCCAGAGGCTTGCCCGGGCGACTGGCCCCCCAGGCCGGATTGCGCTGTAAACTTGGGTGTGCCGGTATCGCTACAGCTCCAGGCCGAACCACTCAACGCCAGGAGTGCGGGCAAGGTCAAAGGGACGCGAACACGCTGAAGGGTGAAGGCCATAGGATTATTACTCCGTGCGCAATTGACCGCTGCTGTTACTGAGACCCGCCTTCGCGGCGTTCGCTAGTGCGCGCGCGTGGGCGATCTTGTCTTTGGGCACACGCTTCAGATCACGGGCGGCGCCCACGCAAGAAAGGCAGAAAATGAACCATTTAGTCGGATCGAATTGCCAGGGCTCCACGCCGTTGCGGTAGTCATTTTCGAAGCGATGGTGAAAATTATGGTAGCCCTCGCCGAACGTGAATACCGCGGTGAAGAAATTGTCACGAGCTGAGGTGGAGCGATCGTAGGGCCTTTCGCCCAACGTGTGCGCCAGCGAATTCGTCGCAAAAGTCGCGTGATATTGGATCACGAGCCGTACAAATCCGGCGAGCAAGAGGCCACCCCAGGCATCGCCCCAGAGCGAACCGATTGCCATGGGGAGCAAGGCTCCGAAGCCGATGGCGAGCGGCAGGTAATTCCTGTGTTGCCACATCACGAGAGGATCAGCTTGCAGATCGCGAACCCGCTTCATCTCGGGTCCGTTGTCTTTAAAGAGCACCCAGCCGATGTGCGCCCAGAGAAACCCACGATTAATGTTGTAGGGATCTTCGTCGCGGTCGACTTTCGAATGGTGAACTCGGTGATTATTCACCCAGTGGAGCGCCGAGTTCTGAACGGCAGCTGCACCAAAACACAAAACCAAGAAGCGCACCCATCCGGCGGCTTGATACGTGCGGTGTGAAAATAACCGATGATAACCTGCAGTTACGCTGAGGCTACATAGCACGGACCAAAGGCAGGCGAGGCCGAGTGTCCCCAGGCTAAAATGGGTGACGGCCCACCACGCGCCAATGCCAGCGACCACGTGCGCAAAGCCCAGAAAAGAGATGTTCGTCCAATCGAAGGCACGGCTAGGTTGCGTCAACTGAGGTTCTCGTCGGTGGGGGGCTTCACCCAGAAGGGCAGCGCTGGTTAAGGAGGCTCAAGAATTTGTTTTGGCGGGGGCGGGGCACCGCGCCAAAAGCATGCCTGCGTCCCCCGAGATTGCTCGTCACGAGCGTGTCATGTCGCGGGGAGGGCGAATTCGAGCTGGCCCGGGGGGACTTTGGGGGGCCCCCAGCATCAAGTCCACCGGCGCCGTGTTCATCACGATGATCTGGACCGGCAATTCCAGCTGTTCAGCGAGGTTTGCCTCGTCAAGGAAAGGTTGCGCCGCCAGTAGAGGGCACAGGCGACTGGCCTAATCCTGAAAGACGGCATCCACCGACGGTGCAGAGAGAACACGCTCAGTCCAGTCAGCTGGACCGTCCGCGTGTAGTTCCAGATTGCTAGTTCCCGGTCCTCGGCGAGTTGCTGTGCTTTCGGATCCGCTGACAGCCGGTCCAGCGCTCGTTTGGCGGCGTTCATGTCGGGGTCTGCCATCGCAAGTTCCTCTAATTCTTCGTCAGTGGTTGCTCGAAAGAAGCGTCCCCACTTTAGCACAGGTGAGTCCGGGTCGTGCGCGGCTTCCTCCTCCAGCTTCGGCAGCTCCAAGGTGTGGATCTCCAAGTCCTGCGAGAATTCTCGATGATCGTGAATCTCTAACACTCGGAAAATACTGTGGAATCTCGGGGTGAATCTGCGAAGGCGATTTGGGGAAATCCCCTAGTTGCGATGTCCCGATGCAGGTCTTAGGCCCCGTGCACGCCGCCGTGTGGCTTCTGGCCCATCGCTCAGTTCGGTATGAACGGCAGTGTTACCAGTGGCAACGGTCGAATGCCGACGATCAGATCGGAATTGGGGCGATTTTGGAGTTGGCCGCTCGCATCGATCCAGGTGGTAGCCAGAGCTGGCGAGTAGCGGCGAGGAAGCAGCGCTAGGAGCGGGGAGACTTGGTCGCCGGCGCGCGGAGTGTTGACGATCCTGTTCCCACACCGAGCACACTTTGGACGCGACAATCAGCACTGCAGGCATCCGCCGCAGGCGCAGGGTTCAGATCGTCGCACTCTTCGAGCACGGGATCTCGAATGCCATCGCCGCAGAATACGGAGACGTTCAGGGGCTCACAGCGGCGTGTCCAGTTCCCTTCGCCAATGGGGTTGGAGCAAGACACGGTTGATCTGTTTCACGCCGACCCCGAATCTCTTGCGCTTGCAGTGCGGACATTCCAGCTGCTTCACTCGAAACGAAAGATCTCAAGCTCGGCCCGCAAACGCCATCAAAAAGAGTCGTCGCAGCGCTCGAAGCCACGTGCTATCTTGAGTGAATGGAAGCGCTAAAGGCTCGCGTTGAGAATGGTCGTTATGTGATCGACGAGAAGGCGGATCTGCCTGATGGAACCGAGCTCTATCTGGTGCCGGTGGGTGACCAGGATGAGGACCGCGAGGACATTGAGGAGGCGAACAGGGCGCTGGCCCAGGCTAAAGTCAACGGTGAAAAGCCGATTCCTTGGGCAGAAGTCAAGGCTGAACTCGGGCTGTAGATGTCCAGGTACGAGATCAGCTTTCTTGCTTCGGCCAGGAAGCAACTCCGGGCGATCGAGCCCTCGATGTCTCAACGTTTGGGGGCTCGCATTGATGCGCTTGCTGACGATCCGCGGCCACCGAGTGCGACCAAGCTAGTGGGCTCAGAGTATTGGCGTGTCCGTGTGGGTGATTACCGCGTGGTTTACGATATCCACGACGATGAACTCATCGTCCTCGTCGTGCGCATAGCTCACCGCCGTGAAGTCTATAGGTAGTCTTACACATGTCGACGTGGTGCAGCATCCAGACGGTCGTCTCCCCCAGCCGCGCGCAGCGGTGAGCGAGCACGGCTTTGGGGTGAGACCGGCCGCCCGCAGGCAAGCTAGAAGCTTCTTGTTAACCTAAGACGCTCTGCGCGTGCCGAGGACGGACGGGAGGGGGCAACTCGCCTATCCCTGCATGACCTCGTCAATCGAAGAGGCAGTCAGGATCCGTTGGAGAAAAAGCTCCAATTGCTCGGGAGCCGCCGAGATCACCGCATGTTCTACGTCACTCGGAACGCTCCCGAACCGGGGTGGTTCACATAGCGCGTGATAGCAGGCTGATCCAAAACTGACCCTGGAAATTGATCCACTCCTCCAGAGCGGTCCGGATCATGGAACCGCCGACGCGCGAAGCACGCCTCGCACCGATATATGTTGCGCGCTTCTTTATCATAAGCCAATGCCGAACTGGCATCGCATGATTTTGCGAAGAATCCCAAGCAGGCATCGTAAGTCAGAGCCCCCTACGTCCTAGAGCGTAGGCGTTACCCTACGACGCCACATGCCATCTGTTACACTCTTGCCGGTGACAGGCTCGCCGACGATGACGCACAGGCCGCCTTGCTGACAGCGCACGCGCAAGGCTTCGAACCTTTCAACGAATCGAGGGGGGTTCTCGCCAAACACCCCACTCGAGAGCGGCTGCCCGTGGGCCGCAGCGCCACTCGACGGTCTGATTTCGGTCAGATCACGGCTGATTTGTGACCGGAACGTGTGACGCAATAGCTACTCGCCGCTACTGTGGCCCGCTTACTGACAGGAGGTGGCGGGTGTCCCGGTGCAGGTCTTAGGGCCAGCGCACACCAGGTTGCCGCTTTGGCTCAGGGTGCCTCCAAGGCCACCGCCGAGAGCCGTATTCAAAGCGCTGGCCATACACACGCTCAACATAGCGTTACTTGTGATCTGCAAATTGCCCTTTACCGTGCTGAGCTTGCCGGTCGGACTGATCAGCTTCGCAATCGAGTTCAAGACCGAATTGCCGTTAATCTGGAGGTAATCTCCTGAAGTCGTACCGACGGAGGTGAGATTCAGGAAGCCATCGAGGTTGGCGAGCGCGTAGTCGTACTGAATATTCACGTGCTTGCCGACGGTGGTGAGGGCTGGAAAATTCGCCGACGTGAGCCCCGTATTGTAGTAAAGATTGAAGTAGCCGGCGACGCTCGTGAGGGCTGGCAGGCTGACGCTAGTGAGCGCCTGGTTCGAACTAATTTCCAACTGGCCACCGACGCTTAGCAGGCCCGAGAGCCCGCTGGCGTTGGTCATGCTGGCATTGCTATTGATCTTGACGTCTCCGCCCACGGTCTTGAGGTTGCCCAAGCTATTCAAATTGGTCAGCGCAGTGGATTCCACTTTGAAAAATCCCGTCAGATCGACCACGTTCTTCATCCAGGCGATATCTGCTGCGTTCACAATCTGAGCGCTGCCGGTGAAGGTACCGCTCTGATTATCAGTGGGGAGCATGCCGGCGGAGGAACACGTATCTCCTGCGCACGTCGTGCAGCTGGCGTTGGCACCACTCTTATCGTTGGTAACGTTGAGCGCGGTTCGCAGCGCATTCACCACACAGCTCGGAAGCTCTGGATTGCCGGCAACGAGGTACAGATTGCTGACGGAGTTGGCCTTCAAGGTTCCTGAGCGCAGGCCGGTGAAGCTTGCCAAGATGGGATTGGAAACGACCGCGAGATCATTTCCAATCGCGACCAAGCTATCGATCCCATCGAAGTTCGTGAGCACGTCAGAATCGCGCACGATCAACGAGCCGCCGATTTGCCCCAGAGTTGTGAAGCCTGAGATCGAAGCGAGCTTAATATTGTTGGCGATATTCAGGTTGCTGATGATGTCCGTCAGCGCACCAAAGCCCGAGAGGCTGGTGAGCCCATTGTCGTAGATGTCGAGGTGTCGATTGGCCGTGGTGAGGGCGGTGAAGCCTGCGATGCTGGTGAGGAGTCGGTTATTGTAAATTTCGATATCGCTACCGACGGTCGAGAGCTTCTCGAAGCCGTTGGCCGCGTCGAGCGTCCCGAGCTTGGCGTTGTTGTAGAGCTCAAGTGTGCTTGTGATCGAGGTCAGATTGGAGAAGCCACCGATGCTGGTGAGGAGCGCGTTCGTGTAGATCTTCAGATACCCGGAGATTGTCCCCAATCCCTCGAAGCCGTTGATCGAGGCGAGTGCGGCGTTGCTGCTGATGTCCACATAGCTGCCCACACCGTTGCCCAGCGCGGCAAAGCCGTTGATAGTGGTCAACAAAGCGTTCGAAGCGATCGTGACGTAGCCTCCGACGGTCGTGAGCGCAGCGAGCCCATCAAGGTTGGTCAGGCCATTGCTGCTGATATTGAGGTACGTTCCGATGCTGGAAAGTGCACTCAAGCCGTTGATGTTCTGAAGGTTGGTATTGCCGTTGATGAACACGTAAGTGCCAACCGACTTGAGCGCTGACATGCCCGAGAGCGAGGTGAGCGCGTAGTCGTACTGGATGTTCAGGTACTCCGCGACCGTTTCCAGCTTGGAGAGCGCGCTGACGCTCGTGAGCGCCGTGTTGTTGTAAAGATTGAAGAAGCCACCGACCGTCTTGAGACTAGAGAGGCCAGTCAGGCTCGTTAAAGCGCCGTTCGAGCTAATGGTGACGTCGCCGTCGACGGTGACCAGGCTCGCGAGTCCGTTCAAGCTGGTGAGTGAAGCATTGCTAGAAATCGTCAGCTTGCCCGTGATGCGCGTCAGGTTGTTCAGGCCTGCCAAGTTGGTGAGGGCTGTGCTCGTGATCGTGACGTCCCCCTCAATAGTAGTGGTGGTGGCAAATGTTTGGAGGTCGGCGGCAGTGAGGATCGTCACATTGCCCGTGTAGACGCCAGATTGACCCACCGTTCCCCCTGGCGTGCCTGTGCAGGCCGCCTGCGCGCATGTGGAGCAGCCGAGGTTACAGCAGCTGCGATCGACGTTAGATCCTGGAGGAATTTGCAGGATCTGCCTGAGCTTATCCACCGCACAACTCGAGAGCGCGGGATTGTTCGAGATAGCGAAGTCATTCGCGACCTGTTGCATCCCCGAGTTGAGCAGGCCGTTGATGCTGTTGAGAGCAAGATTGTTCTTGATACGAAGATCGCTGACCGTCCTTAGCTTCGCGATGCCATCAAAATTGGTGAGCTTCTGGTTGTGGATGATTCCAAAATAGGTAGCAACGTCGCTCAAGACTGGAAAGCCCGTGATGTTGAGCAACGCCGGATTGTCCTGGATGTCCAAATGGCCGCCCGGGAGTGTGGAAAGTACTCCGAAGCCAGAGATCGAATTCAGCAGCGTGTTGTCGTGAATTTCGACGTCCTGGTTCACAACGCCGAGCGCCGCGAAGCCCGAGACATTGGTGAGTGCGTTGTTTTTGAAAATCAGAATGTCGTTGCCGACGTACACGAGCGCATTGAAGCCATCGAGGAGTTTGAGGGCGGCATTCTCGCGGACTTGGACGGCCCCCGACACATTTTGAAGTAGCTGGAAGCCGCTGATTCCGGTGAGCAGGGCATCGGTATTAATATCGATCCCGCCGGCATCCGTGAGCTTAACGAACCCAGCCAGTGTCGCCAGTTTCGGGTTGCCGCTGATGGTGACAATGCCTCCAACGGATTGCAGGTTCGCGAACCCGGCCAACGAGGTCATGGTCGTGTTCGAAGTGACGTCAAGCGCACCACCTACTGAGTTGAGCGCTCCAAACCCGCCCAGGCCCTGCAGCAGCGCATTCGAGTTAACTTTCAGATATCCCACTACCTTCTTAAGGGCCGGAAAGCCATTGATGCTGGCGAGCACCGTGTTGCTGCTGATATTTAGGTAGCCGCCAATTTCGCTCAAGGCGGGGAACCCATCCAGATTCCCCAGAGCATAATTATACTGGATGTTCACGTTCCCGTAGACTTTGACGAGCGAAGTTAGCCCCGTCACGTTGGTCATGCCCGGGTTGCTGGAAAGGTCGACGGAACCGCCGACCGTACGTAGAGCGCTCAGGCCAGTCAGGTTGGGGAGCACTCCGTTGCTGGAGATATTCACATTACCCACAACGGTGGTCAGACCCGAGAGGCCAGCCAGGCTGCTGAGCGAGGCATTGCTCCCGATCGTTACGTTGCCCCCCACCCATTTTAGGAGTCCCAAACCAGTGGCGTCTTGGCAATCGCAATACTGAGCGGCTCCATTGGCATGGTCCCGGGGCGGCACGTCGTGGAGGTGCGGCGGCCAGGCTACGCGACCATGAGGCGTGAGTTGGAAATGGGCGAAGGCGCAACCGGGGACATCAGCGCCGATCTAGCTGTCAACGAGAGCGCGCTCACCACCGAGGGTGCCACCCTAGTGCTCGATTCAACGGAGCCCTCAATAGAAATAACCGTCGATGGCGAGCGCAAGGGCACCTACCGGGAGCCGCTTCGCCTTCCGCGTGGCACGCACCATTTGAGTGTTACGTCCCCTGGTTTCTTTCCGCTGGAGCGAGAGATCACACTCTCCGCAACCGAGACCAACGTGGTGCGTGTGGTGCTGGAGCCGACGACAGAAACCCGCGAACGGTACCGAAATAGGGCCAATTTTCACCGAACCTGGGGTTGGGTGGGCATTGCGAGCGGAGTGCTGATCGCAGGCGGTGGGACGGCGCTGGGGCTCACAACCTCATCTGAAAAGGACAGAGCGGACAAACAGCTCGCCGAGGTCAAGGCCAAGTCAGCAAACAACGAGCCCCCGTGTGACGCGGGATTTGCCGCGGAGGCCAATCAACCCGTGGGGATGCGCGGTGCGTACCTCTGCAACAAGGCTTTTAGCGACGCCCAATCCAAGCTCAATGCCGCCAACACCCGTCTGCTGATCGGCTACATCGGAGCTGGCGTGGGGGGGGCGGTAGCCATCACTGGCGTGGTGCTCCTACTCACGGGGGACGACCCCGATAGGTATGAACATGGGCCAGCTGCGTCGCGTGGTCTAGGCAAACGCACTCGCGTTGCCGTCGTTCCTGGCCCCGGGGACATTGGCTACGGGCTCCGCTTCACCTTCTAACCTAACCCCAGGTTTCTCATCGGGAGACACCACGCCCAATAAACAGGTTCTCGGCACCTTGGAATTTTTCCGGTAAAATCGGTTAAGGTGCGAATTCGATTTTACCTCGCATTGTTTTTGCTATGAAGGCCTAATGTTACGGGTCTCTCTAATCCTTTCCCTGGTCTCGCTTTGCGCAGTCGGCTGCGGTTCTGTTCCCAGCTTCAATAGCTCTTCGTCCACCGGGGGGACGGGGGACTCATCCGTGAACGGTAACCTTCCAGGAACGGGGGGAGCC
>CAZSUA010000002.1:0-51677 GCA_964609655.1 uncultured Polyangiaceae bacterium
GACCGGTGGAGAACCTGTGACGGGCGGGACTACCTCCGGCGGGACCAGCTCGGGCGGCGTCGGCGGCGCGCCAGGCTCCGGCGTTGGTGGGCAGTCCGGCTGCATTCCTTCTAGTGAAATCTGTGACGGCCTGGACAACAACTGCAGCGGGGGTATCACCGACGAACAATGCCCCACCGACTGCGTGGGTCGCGCGTTGGCGGGCAAGGGCTACATGTTCTGCAGCATCCGCGCGACGCAAGAGGCAGCAACTGCCCTTTGCCACGACAGTGCTAATCGCAGCTTGGTAAAAATCACTAGTGAGGCCGAAAACAGCTTCATTCTGACTCAAGCCAGCTCGCTCGACTGGCTAGGACCCTGGATCGGCGCTTCGGATCTCGCCACCGAGGGGGACTGGCGTTGGGCAGACGGCACTCCGTTCTGGAGCGGTACCGAGCTCGGAACCCCGGTGGCCAACCGCTATTCACGCTGGGCAGCTGGCAATCCTAACAACGGAGAAAGCGGCCAGAACTGCGGGATACTTTGCGCACAGGTGACGGCACTCGCCTGCCAGAGTATTGGCGTCTGGAACGACGTGTCGTGCAACGTGGAACGGCTCGGATTCGTTTGTGGTGGTGGCTAGGCAAGCCGCCCCGCGTTGACAACGATTTTCCCTTGAGCGTGCCCTTCTTCCAGATAGCGCATCGCATCCGGGATTTGCTCGAAGGAGTAGGTCCGGTCGATCACCGGTTTGAGCTTGCCAGCTTCGAGCAGCCCCTTGAGCTCTAGCAAATCTTGGCGGTTGGCGTGGCTGGTCTCCTGGCGCACTTTGCGGCTGCCAAACAGTGACACCCAAGGTCCTTTGATGATTGCGGCAGCCATCTGCATTCCTGCTCCACCCGTCATCACGTACACGCCCCCGGGGTTCAGCACTCGTAGGTAATCGGCTAACGGGTGATAACCATTGGCCGCTAAGAGCAGATCGTAACGCTGCTCGCTTTTCGTAAAGTCTTCTCGGGTGTAGTCAATGACGTGGTCCGCCCCAAGCCTACCCGCAAGCTCTTGATTGCGAGCACTGCAGACAGCCGTCACCTCTGCGCCGAAAGCTTTTGCGATCTGCACCGCGAACGTGCCAACGCCTCCGGAGGCTCCGTTGATCAGCACCTTCTTTCCTGGCCGGATCTGCCCAAGATCGCGTAAACCTTGAAGCGCGGTCAGCCCCGCCATCGGAACGGCAGCGGCCTCATTAAAGGACAGCTCACCGGGCTTGTGGACCAAGAGGTCTTCGCGCGTGCAGGCATATTCTGCGAAGCCTCCAAAACGGTGGCTGGAAAGATCTCCGAACACCTCATCCCCCACCTTGAATGAGGTTACCCCCGCTCCGATGGCCGCCACTGTCCCGGAGATGTCGGCTCCCAAGACGGCAAACTTAGGTCTCAACGGCCCAAAGATCAGCCGAACGATGAAGGGATCAGCCCGCATCAAATGCCAATCAGCGGCATTCAGTGCCACCGCATGAACTTTGACCAGCACTTGCTTAGGCCCCGGGATGGGCTGAGGAATGTCCTGCAACTGCAAGACTTCTGGAGAACCGTATCGAATGGTAGCGAATGCTTTCATGGGTGCCTCCACGAACATTGCCTGGAAAGACGCGGGCGCGAAAGCCCAGGTAAAGGGCATTCTGGAGCAATTTGGCTGGGAAACCGAGGACATGGGCGTCGCGGCCGCTGCCCGCGCGATTGAGCCGCTGTGCATGCTTTGGTGTATCCCCGGCCTGCTCAAGAACGACTGGAAGCACGCCTACCGAGTGTTGCGGCCCCAAGCGCCACACGTGCCGGGCCGTCCCGGCAAGCCTCGCTCCTACCCTGGAAGTTTGCACAGTTGTTTCATAGCCCCCACGCCACTGTAACGCGCTGTAGATAACTTGGGGATGTACGAACCGAAAGGGCGTCCGGCGAGCTGGTCTCGCCGGAGGATGCGAGGACTTCCTATGAAAATTGCTGTCATATCGGACCTCCACTTGGGCGTCGGAGACGCATCGGACCGCTTTGGACACGAGCATGGTCGGTTCTTGAAGTTCCTTAACTTCTTAGAAGATAACTTCGAAACGATTGTGCTGCTTGGAGACATTTGGGATCCCCACACGGCAAAGCTGAGAACGAGTGACCGAGAGGGGCTGCGACTCTGCCGAGAGTCACATCTGCCCCTTAGCCGCCGGTTTGAGCGGAGCTGCTATCAGTACGTGCATGGGAATCACGATCTTGCTGCTGGGCGGCTCGAAAACGCGCCAGGCAGGATCACGCTCGACGCCGGCGGCCTGCGTCTGCTGTTTGCCCACGGGCACGAACACGACATCCTCGTGAAGCACATGCCCTGGCTCGCGGATTTTGGCGTCTGGCTCGGGGCCTGGATCCTGCGACTGGGTCTGTCGAGTGTGTTTTCTTTCTTCGACCAACTCGATATGGCGCGGAGCGGAGCTTCTGTGAGCTCCGCTGCCTGTACCTTTCAAAGATGGGCAGTCACCGCTGCTCGGCAGCACGAGGCCGATGTGATCGTGACAGGCCACACGCACCTTCCGCTCAGAGCTCAGCACGAAGACGTGGTGTTCTTGAACAGCGGCTCGTGCACTCAGGGGCGCTTCAACTTTGCAGCACTGGATACCGCAAGAAATGACTTCCTGATTCAGCACGCTTGGGCCTAGACCATCTTCTGTTAGCCTGCGCCCATGCGGATCGATTGGCGTCAACAACTCGGCATTCTAGGGATGGTAGCTTTCGCCAGCCTGAACGCTTGCAACAGTGCCGTGCGCAGCAGCGCTGCACCCACCATTTCAACGGCGCCCTTGCCCGCAGTGCCAGAACGTCCGCCGCCAGCCTACGTGGTGTACGTCGGAGTCGGGGATTTCTCAGAAGATCCAGAGGGGAGCGTGCTCGTTTACAACTTTGAACGCGGCACAGGCAAGCTCTCGCTTCAACAACAGCTCCCGATCGGACGCTTAGCAACGTACCTTGCCGTTTCGCCCGACAAACGCACACTTTACATGGCCGATGAGGCCACCACGGACATCTACTGTTTTCGCATCGATCCGAATTCGGGAAGGCTCACCAAGCTGTGCCAAGCAACAGCTCAAGGCAATCCAGTCTATCTGTCGGTGGACGCCACGGGAGGGACGTTACTCACCACGTTCTACAATCAAGGGCACACGGAAGCTTTCCCATTGCGTGCCGACGGCAGCATCGGGCCCTCGGCGGATCTTGAATGGTCGGGACGACGATCGCACTCGGTTGTTCTCGACCGAACTTCGCATTTTGCCTTCGTTCCGGCCTTGGAAGACGATTGGATCGCGGAGTTCAAGTTCGATAGCAGCACCCATCAACTCACCCCAAATCCGCCCAGCCCGAGCGCGGCGGGCACCCCCCATGCCTTCACCCTGCCCGGAATCAAAGGTGCGGGGCCGCGCCACTTCGTCTTTGCTCCGAACAATGAATTTGGCTACCTCATCAACGAGCTCAACCTCACGATTTCAACGTTTCGCCTGAACCCAGTCACCGGAAAATTGGCGAAAGTGAGCGAGCCTGTCTCAACGCTGGCTCCGGGCACCGTGAAGCCGAAAGCAGCTGCTGCCGCCGATATCCAGGTTCATCCCAGGGGGCGCTTCCTCTACGGCTCGAATCGCATGGGTGATGAAAGCTCCATCGCCCTCTTTTCACTCGACCAAAAAACGGGTGTTCCCAGCTTCATTGCGACCACTTCCACACATGGGCGGACACCTCGTAACTTCAAGCTCTCTCCCGACGGCAAGCATCTGCTGGCTGCCAATCAAGACTCGAAGAATCTGGTATCGTTCTTGATAGACGAAGCTTCCGGCGAGCTGGCCTTCCAAGGCCTGTCCCAATTGCCGAAAAAGGCGTATTTTGTTGGGTTTCTGGAGTTAGAAACAACGCAGAAGCACTGAAGCCAGATGCGACGCTGCGACGGACCACTCACGTGATGCGCTGAAAACGCAGGTGTGTCAGAGTGCCCGTTGCGTGCGCTTCCCGCTGTTGGCGGGCGGTGCCGTCCGGGGCTCATAGCTGGCGCTCTGATTGGGAAGCGTTGCTTCGCCTTCGAGCGGCGCGTAGTGACCGCACAGAAGGTAGACCACCGCCAAGCCCGGCGATTCTGCGCGCTGCAGTTCGCTGAAGAGTTCTAGGGCTTGCTTCTTCTGGGTACGGAGACGATTGCCCAGGGCCTTCGGGCGGGAATTGGCTCGCTCCAACTCTGAGAGCGAAGGGCTGCTGGAAAGATCGGCACCGATCGAAGCGAGCTCTCGGATGCTTTTGCCGAGGCCGATCAGGTCGTAGCCAGGATTGCACACCAGTTGCCGAGCGATGGCGATCGCACAGTAGGTGAAATTGCCGCCATCTTTTCGCATTCCGCCGATCTTGGAGAGGAAATCTCCCACCCGCTTATCTTCATCCGTGCGGCCCCCGGTGAGCGCGCCCCGGGCTGCGTTGCCGTAGAACCAGGGGTCGTCTTCCAGAACTACCACAGCCGAACGCGCCCGAACGTTCGCCGAATGCTTCACCACAAGCTTTGCAGAAGCTAGCAAGCCAAGTTGCAGGATGCGCAGGAAGAAGATGAACACTGGCACGAACGCCACGAGCATTTCGAGATAAACGACCCACGTTCACCCGTACGGCGGCGGACCTGGCGCTCCATCACGACTCAAACCACACCGGAGCTCTGGAGTTCCAACAGGGCATAACCCAACGTCGCCAACCAGATGCACGGTCCCATGCGGAGCTCGGTCAACAACTCAGGGGCGAGCGCTCTTCTCTCTTCTTGCTTCCGCAACGAATTCACAGTTAGCCAGAGCGAGTTCTTCAGCACGCCCAGCAGCTTTCCCCGCCACGTGAGTTGTACGAAGGCCAGCACCATTACGAACACGAACGCCGTGAGCTGCAATTCCAGCCCCGCACTCGGCCCCAGCCACGCCCCCAGTAAGGCAAATAGCTTCAAATCCCCCCCTCCAATCGCTCGCCCCTTCGAGGACCAATACACGATTGCGGGCACCAAAAAGCAAATCAGAAGCCCAAGGACTGAAAGCCACAGCCCTTGGGTTCCGTGAGCCACCACCGAGTAGCCAAGCCCAGCAAGCGCGCCCGGCAGCGTTAGCCAATTCGGGATCTTCCCGGTGCGGAAGTCCGTGATGGCGGCGATGCTGGTGAGCAGCAGAACACCACCCCAATGTTCAACTTGGAAATTCATAGCACCACCGCCACCACTCTAACCGGAAGAAATGACTACTTCATTTTCTGGATTGCTTTGCCCTGCTCAGTCACTTTGGCTGTAACAGTCTTTCCAAAGCTTTGCCACGTACCAATCGCCGCAACCGCCACCAACACCAGAATAATCACGTACTCCACGGTCGAGAGCCCACGCTCATCACGAGCAATTTGCAAACGCGCCATTATATTACGAATTTTGTTCATTTGATTTTCCTTCCGTAGTTCTTGTTCTGAACAGAGTTGCCGAAGCGGCTCCCCCCGCCCGTCGGGTCGATTGCCGCCTTGTGGGACCTTGTCGGTCTCAGCCAAGGCCAGTTGCTAGATTTTCTTGACCGCCCTTCGGTTAAGGGATGGGGAGCAGTAGCCAGGCTGTTTGAGCCTGAAAATGCTGCAACAAGGGCAATCCTACGGCCACAATCGCCGCCACACAGAGCAGCGAGAATACCGTGAGAATAATGACGTATTCCGCGAACACGCTGCCTCGATCATCGCGCTGAAACGTGAGATCGCTCATTTAGAGCCTCTGCGGAATGTGGTGCGCAGGTTTGGAGCGCGCGCGCACAACGCGTGGTTTTGGCTTTTCTTCTTGGAAAACCTGCGCAAAGACGAGAACGTCATCCTCCGTCACGTGGAAAACGCGTGAGGGGTTCTGGGGTCGGAGCGTGGGTGCTTGGGAAGTGTCCAATTTCACATCGAAGTCGGTCTCTGGTGAGACTTCAAGCGCCGTATAGAAGACACCGTTAGCGCCCACGATTCCAGATTTCTGGCCATTGATAGATACCGGGAGCCCTTCGTGGGCCTGGATCGCCAGCACCACAGAGCGCGTCTTTCGCAGGCATTTCGCCTGATATTCGATGCTCTTGATAGCCCCTTCACCTTGCATTCCGTAGAGCGCTCGCAGTTCAAGGGGTGCCACCGAGGGTTCCGGTGTGTGCGTTGCTGGGCACGTGAGCTTCATGGCAATGCTCTCGCCAACTTTGCCTGAGATCGCAACGCTGAATCTTCCCCCGCTATCTGTGACCCCATGGACACCCGCCCCGTCAACACGCGCACCCGCAACCGGGTCAGCCTGATCGTCAACGACCAGCACGGAAACCGGAAAGGCCTCAACGGCAGAGCGCTCGCAACCTGCCGCAACCGTCAGGGCGAGCAATATTCCTACGCACGATCGCTTGAACTCCTTCACGGTGACTGCTCCTCTGTCTTCTTCTGCCGCCGCAACTTCTTCTCAAGAATTGCAGCTGCGAGCCGATACGTACGAGCGTTCGCTGACCGGGTTGCCAGCGTTTGATAGACTAAAATAGCCTCAGGAATGCGCCCCGCGCGCAATGCCTCAAGCGCCTTCAGCGCCAACGCCTGGTCCCCAGGCGCAACATTCTCCGCACCTTGAGCCCGGAGTGTAGGCGCACTTGTCGGTGGTGCGGGTGGCGGAGCCGCTCGCCCTTTGGTCAGCGGCAAACTGATATCACTGGATTGTGCCCCCGCCTTGACGAGTGACGCTTGAGACTTGTGAGCATGCTGTTCAGACCACCAAAACAGAGCACCAAAGGCCAAGGCGCTCGTGACCCCGGCTGCGAGCATCGCACCCACCACGATTTGAAGGAGTCCAGTGCGCCGCCCTCGGCGCTTTGTCTGCACCTTGTGGCGACGCTCCGTCGTGGAGGTTGATGGCTCGCTGACGGGCAAAGCCGTTTCAGTGGCTCCGGGAACCACCACTGGAGAGAACTGCGTTGCGTCGGATTGGGGAAGCGCTGGCGCACTCGGCAGCGGTTCGAACAGAGTCGCTTCACTCAGCTCTGAACCCGACACCAAGGACCGCTGGGGAGGGAGCTGGGCACTCACTGAATGAGCGGTTGTTTGAGCCGGAATCGCAACGACCGTGGTTGGGGCGTCGTAGGTTCCAGCTAGCTCGCGCGTCGGCGTATTGAGATTCAAGCTCGCTGGCTTCGCGCGAGCGGGCAAGTCAAAACGGGTGGCTAGCTCGTCCTTCATGCGCTCCTCCGCGCAGCCTCTGTAGCGGCCGCCATCATGCTGACAGGTAAGGATTGTCCGAGTGCGGTGAGCAACGGTTCAGCCCGCGGCAGCCCTCCCGTGGGGAGCAGACGATACACCCCCTCGCTCAAGTATCTCCCTTCGAAGAGGTGGCAAATCACAAACTCGCCTTTCTCATCCGTGCCGCGCACCTCGCTGATATGGGACACCTTGCGGCTGCCATCTTTGAGCCGAGACACCTGGACGATAATGTCGATGCCGGAACCTAACTGCGAACGCAACGCGACGAGCGGCAACTCAACGTCCGCCATCAGTGCCATCGTTTCCAGACGACTCATGGCATCGCGCGGGTATGAGGCGTGCACGGTAGACAAACAGCCACCGTGACCGGAGGTCATCGCCTGGATCAGATCCAGCGCTTCACCGCTTCGAATCTCTCCGATCACGATTCGGTCCGGGCGCAGACGCAAGCTGGCCTTGAACAAATCCCGGATAGAAACCCCACCTTTTCCCCTTGGATCGGGAGCCCGCGCTTCGAGATGCACCACGTGCTCGTGCTGCAATTGGAGCTCGCGCGCATCCTCGATCACCACGATGCGGTCACCTTTGGGAATGAAGGAGGAAAGCGCATTCAGCATGCTGGTCTTGCCGGTACCCGTACCGCCGGCAACAATGATGTTTTGCTGACAGACCACCAAGGATGAAAGGAGCTGAGCGGCATCTTCGGGGAGTGCGCCCACTTCCACCAAACGCTGAATTGTCAGCTTGTTCTTAGAGAAACGGCGAATGGCAACACTCGGACCGTCCGGTGCGACGGGTGGCAACACGGCCTCCACACGTGAACCATCGGGGAGGTGCCCTTCTAAGATCGGATGCTGATCGTCGAACGGCCTACCGACGAACTGGGCGATATTGCGTAAGGCTGAAAGCAAGGCCTCGTGCGACGGGAATTGGGTATCGGTTTTCGTGAGCTTTCCACGCTGCTCCACGTAGATCAGGCTTGGCCCATTGATCATCACCTCACTCACTGTCTCATCTTCAAGGTGGGCACGGATCGGCTCGAGAAAGTGGATAATGGATTCTGCGAAGACTTCCTTGGGTATCACAGCGCTTCCTCCCTAACAGCAGCGGCAGACGCCGGAGCCGCTTGAATTTGCTGCAGTTCTTCGCGCACCGCGCTGGCATTCGGGCCCGTGGGTTCGAGCAAGAGGAACGCCTGCAAGCGTTTCTCAGCGGTGATATAGTCACCACGCTCCAACGCTAACATGCCAGAAAGACGCAGCGCCAGGACGTGCTCAGGATTGCGCGCCAGAATCTGCTCCAGCTCGCGATTGGCTCGATTGAGCTCCCCCAATCCGGCATAGAGTGTTGCCATCAGGTAGCGCAGACTCACGTTCTCGGGCTGTTGTCTGAGATGCGGAGCTGCGTAGCTCACCGCACTTCTGACTCGCCCGGCTCGCACACACACGCTCACCAACTTTGGCAAGATCACTTCAGCTGAACCGCCCATTTCAAGCGCCGCACTGAAGTATTGCTCTGCGCGAATCGTTTCGCCCAGGTGTGCCAAAGCTTCCGCCTGCTTAACCAAGCTTTCAGGCGTCTCGCGCACGATCGGCGTGTGGCTTGGCGTACCGGGTGAGGCCGCACAACCCGGGAGCCCTCCGCTAGCCATCGCGACCAGGATCGCGGGCATCACGCAATATCGTCGTACTATTCTTTGGGGGGATGTATCCATCACAGGAACCCGTTCGACCCGACGGGCGGCGAGTTGCGGCTATTCGAAATCACCTAGTTTTCGGCTGCATTCTGTAACTTTTGCTCAGTCTCCGCCTCGGAAAGCCGGATCCACTCGCCAAACTCGCCGCCCTTCTTTCCCCAGAGCGCTCTCAGCGCCCGCACTTCAGTCAGAGCGGCGTCGAGTTCGCCATTTTCGCGCGCCAACTCCAAACGCAACTGGTGCCCTTGAAAGGCACGCCAGATCTCCGCTTGCCATTCTTTAGCTTGCTGCTTGGCCTCCACAGCGCGTCCCGCGCTTCCTGCTTCCTCAAAGCAGCCGCCCGCTTCCTCAAGGAGTGCCACAGACTCAACGCCGTCAGCGGGTTCAAAGGGTGCACGCTGCTTTTTTGCGTAGGCCGCATTGAATGCAGCTTGTGCGCGGTGCCCTGCCGTCTCCCCCTGAGCTTTCGCGCAACGCGCCTCGGCGCCAAACAAGTCCTTCGCTGCCAGTTGGGTTTTCGGTGGCTTCACGCGCGTGGCCTCATCTTGACCAAAGGAAAAGAAAAGCCCTCCCACTGCCACGGCAGCGACCAAGGCTAGGATAAGAGTGCGTGCGTTTGCGTTCTGCGGCTCCGCACCGGGTGTTTCCGCAGCTCCTTGGGCATCGACCATTTTTGAGTCCTTTGATTCTGAGAAACCTAGAAACCTGCGCCCGTCACGATGAACGGACCCATCAACAGCAGCAAAATGCAGCCAAACATGAAGACCATGGGAATGATCATGTAAACGCCGGCACGCGTCGCTGATTCCTCGGCAAGCACCGTACGCAGCCCACGACTCACCTGAGCCTGGGTGAGGAGCGCTTCTGAGATCGGTGTCCCTTTTTCTTCCGCTTGAGTGAGCGCACGCACCAGATCTCGTACCGACGAGATGGGGGCACGCCGTTCAAATGTTGCCAACGCCTCGCGCCGTGTTTGACCGAGATTCAGTGCATCGAGCAACCTTCCGATCTCTTGAGCGAGCGGATCGCCAGACTCGGCCTCCCGCACCACCATGCTCAAGGACGCCGGAAAATCTAAACCGGCACTAGTGCACAGTGCCGCAAGATCGATCGCTGCAGGTAACCGACGGCCAATCGCCTTCAAGCGTTGGCGCATTTCTGATTCCACTTGCAAGTGGACAATCGCGGGCCCGCCGAGGGCACCCAACACCAAATAGAGCTCACCCTGCCCAGTGAGGGAACTGAGCATGGCGCCCGTCGCCGCGAACATCATGCAGCCAAGCAGCATGGCTCCAGATAGCTCATCCGGAACAAACCCCAGATAGTCGCCCGCCTGCTCCAGGCGGCTCGCCTGCCGAGCCCTGAAGCTGGCAACTTTGGAACTCTGAGTAAAACAAGCTAAAACTTCGCCTATCAGCCCTCCAAACCAAAGCAGCACGGGCTCCAGCAACCGGAAACCTTCCGACTCCTGAAGAGCACGCGTACGAGCCTGTGCGCGATAGCCGCGCTGGGGAGCCTCCAACGGGCGCACGCCGGCCAGCGCTACACCGAGCGCCACGATTGCGATGCAAACTAAGACCAAACACAGCGAACGCATCACTCCATACGAAGGCATCACTCCATCTCCTTCAGATATCCACCAACAAGATTTTTCGTGCCGCGAGGACGGCAGCAAGCCAAAGCACCACCGCCGCTGCGAACACGAGGTGACCGGTGAACGTGGTCTCAAGTGGACGAAAGAAAAGCGGATCCATCATGCGCACACCGAGATAGAGCGGGACCGGGATCCCGCCGATCACGAAGGACTGAGCTTTGCCTTCGGCTGTTTTGGAGCGCACCACCCCTTCGAGGCGCGCCATTTCTCGCAAACTGATGGCCGCTGTGGCCAATGCGCGTGGCAGATTCCCGCCTGTGCGCCGCGCCGTTCGCAGCACCGCGACGGCCGCGTGAAACGTTGAGCTTTTCACACGCGCGGCCCCCACTTCCAGTGCACCATCCAAGGGCATACCGAGCTCCACTTCTTTCAGGATCAGCTCGACTTCGGAGAGAAGTGGCAGTGAAATCACGGAGCAAGACGACAGCATCGCATCGCCCAACGAGGGTGTCGAATGCAGTGCGTTGCCGAGAGCATTGAGCCACCCCTCCACCTGCTGATCGATGCGCGTCACCCGTCGGCCGCGCTCCCGCGACAGCATAATCGGCACGCCAAGCAGGACGGCAACCGGAAACAGCGCGAACCAATACTCGCCAAGAGCGGTTAGTCCGAGCGAAGCAACAACCGCGCCGATCTGCCCCCAGAGAATCGACCTGGGCTTCACTTCGGAACGCAGAAACGCGAGCTCTCCGCTCACCCACGCGTGATACCGCGCGACCTGAACGGCCAGCCACGGCACCACCGCCCAAACTCCAGTGAGCGCCCCCGTGATCGCGAATAGCGCAACGATGCGCCCCATCCAATACCACGCTGTCATCAGACGTAGTCTCCCTGGCTTACCACTCCGTGCGCGATGAACTGGTCCACGAACGATGGCATGTAGCCACTCGCGCGATGTTCCCCCACGATTCTGCCATTTTCGGCGGTTCCAGTGCGGCAAAAACTGAATATTTCGCGCATCTCGATCTCTCCGTCGTGCCCCAACCCCACGAGCTCCGTGATGTTCGTGACGCGTCGCGACCCGTCAGATAGGCGGGACTGTTGAACGATCACGTGGACACTCGACGCAATCTGACGGCGAATCGCCTGAATAGGCAGCTCGACTCCCGACATCAAACACAGCGTCTCAATGCGCGCTACCGCTTCGCGTGGACTGTTGGCGTGGGTGGTGGTCATCGAGCCTTCGTGGCCTGTGTTCATCGCCTGCAGCATGTCGAGTGTTTCGCCGCCGCGACATTCGCCCACGATAATGCGATCCGGGCGCATGCGCAGTGCATTCTTCAGCAGATCTCGGATCGTGTATTCCCCTTTGCCCTCCATGTTGGGCGGGCGAGACTCCAGAGATACGACATGTGGCTGCCGCAACTGGAGCTCCGCCGCGTCTTCAATCGTGACCAAGCGTTCGTCGCCCGAGATGGAGCCGGACAGCACGTTCAGGAGGGTCGTTTTTCCGCTGCCGGTTCCGCCTGAAATAATGATATTTTTCTTCACCTTCACCGAGCGCTCAAGGAAGCTCGCCATGCGTTGGCTGAGCGAGCCAAACTTCACAAGCTCCGACATCTGGAGCGGTTCCTTCCTGAATTTGCGGATCGTGATGCACGCCCCTTTGAGCGCCAACGGAGGGATCACGGCATTCACACGCGAACCATCTTTGAGGCGGGCGTCCACGATTGGAGTGGATTCATCAATGCGACGACCGAGCGGAGTCACGATGCGTTCGATGACCGCACGAACTGTCTCATCGTCCGTGAAGCGAAGGCCCGTGAGCGTTAGCCTACCCGCACGCTCAGCATAAATGCTCTGCGGATCCACGACCATGATCTCGCTCACCTCGATGTCTTGCAGCAATTGCTCTAAGGGTCCAAGCCCGAGTGCCTCATCCGTGAGCTCCTGCACCAACCGCTGGCGGTCAAGGTTTTCAGGTAGCTCAGCCCCCATGCTTTGGAGGATCATACCCAGAGCTTCGATCACCTTGGGCCGCATCTCATCCACATTGATGCGCGCGCGACCCAACTTGGGAAGATCGAGATGGTCGAGTAAGCTGCGATGGATCCGCCGGCGAAGCAGTGGCGGCGCCTCCGTTTCCACAGGAGGCGAGGCTAGCTGAACTACCACCGGCGCAACGACTGGGGTAGCCAACAGAACCGGAATCGGAGCTGCAACAGGAACAGCCAATGGAATCGGAGCTGCAACAGGAACCGGTGGTTGCGTCTTCCGTATCACCTGCAACTCAAAGGGCCCGACACGGATCGGCACCGTTTGCGCGCGCACCACCCGCGCTGCCTGACGCAGCAGCAACCCATCCACCAACGAGCCATTGTGGGAACAATCAGCCACCACCAGGTCAACACCCTGTCGCGAGAGCGACACATGGCGCCGTGACACCACATTCGAAGGCAAAAAAACGGCACATTCGGGATTACGCCCAATCCACAACGGCTCATTCCCTATCGAAAGTTCAAGGCTTCCCGAAGGTGTCACCACCGTGATCTGGAGCTCAGCGTTTTCCACGAACGCCCCCCTTCACACGCGGCTCATCCAACATTCGGCTTTGCTCGATGTTGCCGTCGTACTCTTCGAATCGCTGAAGCGCCTCCTTGATCCGCCGCTGGGCGTCCTCAGAGGTGGCATCCACCACCGAGGGCACTATCATCACGATGTTCTCCAGATCCTGGCTCGTCGAGCGTTCCGAGCCAAATAGCAAGCCCAAAAGCGGGATTTGGCTCAATCCCGGGAGCCCCGAACGCGTGTGGACTTCGCTCTTCGAGCTGAGGCCAGCCAGTATCAGTGATTGACCCAATTCTAGGTTCACAATCGTGTCGAGCTGCGATGTCGTGCGCCCTGGCGCTCCCGTGCCGCGATCATCGGCCAAATCCGAAACATCCGCGTGCACGAACAGATCCAACCTGCCAGATTCGGAATCGTACTTTGGCTGAATTTGGAGCGAGCTCCCAAATGTGATCTGATGAATGCCGCCTGAGAGGCTACCCTGAACGGGAATATTCACCTCGCCACCACCGGAAAACGTGGCTTTTTCGCCGTTGGCCGTGATCACTGCTGCATGGCGCATAACCTTTGCGAACCCTTTGGCCTGGGCGATGTCTAACTTGGGCAACGCCTGAGTGACCACCGCACCTGCCGTTTCAAAACGATTCGCCAAGAGATCGTAGCCTAGATTCAGGGTTCCCCCGCCAATCGAGCCTGGCCAGTTCACACCTACTTGGTGATTGTAGCTCTTGTCGAGTTGCACAAAGTAGAAATCGAGCCGAATGTTGTCGCGTGCGGGCACACCTGTCTTTGCGGCTGCCGCCTTCTCTTCAACACCTCCCGCTACTTCGATGGCGTACTGACGTTTCGCTCCATTTTGCATCAACAAGAGAAGCGATGTCACGCCAGGATTCATCGCCACGACCACGAAATCCTTGGCATCGGGAGTGAGCCGCACATCCACGACGCCCTTCACACCTTCTGAGAAGCTCTGCACTCCGGATGCGGATAGAACCTGCTGCTCTCCCACTTTAAGTTGAATGCTCTGGGAAGGCGCTGCTTCATTGAGGCCTGAGCCGACCTCAGCGCTGGCGTAAGAAGCGCCGCCGAGTAAGGCGCTGCAAACGGAAACGGCAGAGATCAACGAACGAAAACGGTGGCGCACAGAATTCTCCTTGAATCGGGTTGGAATGAAGTTCATTGGACCCTCTCAATCACGGGCACTTCAGGTTTCTTCTTGACGGCGACGACCCAATCCGTGCGTTCCTTTGCCTGCTGCACATCGCCCTGAGTGGTGCTCGGCAGCTTGTCTACGAGCGTGATATCGTCGGCGTTTCTGAGCGAAAGCCTCAGCGTTCCGCCTTGCTCGGCTTGGGTCACCGTTTGCGCTTGCTCGACGGTCATACTCACCACGACCGAACCATTCCCGCCTCCTGACCTGACCTCAGCCGCCACCTCCGTGGTGCCATTGACAGCTAACACCAATAAATTTTGGAGCAGCGTGGCTGTTTCAGCTCCGGAGTGCGAAGTATACAAGAGATCCACGCGATCTCCCGGCCGGAGCAGACCATCAAACAGCTGCTCTGATGCGATATTGAGAGCACGCATCCCCTTTTGAACCAGGCCAGCCAGCGAACGTGCGGCTTCTTGGCCCCCCGCCACATCTGTCCACTGAACTAGGTCGCCACCCTTGAGCGCAGCATTGGTACGAACACCGATCAGTTTTTCCGTGTCGCTGGCGCGCACCTGGCGGCGAGTCACGTAGCTCGACGGCACTTGTTGCAACGCCAAGTCGGCCTTTGAGATCACCGCACCGAGCGGCAGATCGCGAACCGTGGAGACCAGCTGAAGCCTTGGGCCGCCAGCCACTTCTTCTTCAAGACGGGAAAGGTAGACCTGACCCAGCGCCGCTGCGCCGATGCCGCTTGCAACCGAGAGAATGATAAGAAACTTTCTATTAGCCATAGTGTGCCGCGTTGCTGCGTTCGCGAATTTTGGCGAACCCCCAAGCTTCGACCACGCCCCCGCGGAGTTGCTCGCAAAATGAATGCGCAACTGGGAGCGCGTCGGGTCGATAGCCCTCAAACCAAATCTCTCACGGAGAATTCCGCATGAAACGACGTCTATTTCTGTTCGCCTCTTTCGCTCTGTTCGCTGCTTGCGGCCAAAATCGAAAGGCTTGCCCGGAGGCCTCGGGCTGCGTAACAGACCCTGCCTCGCCACCCAGCACCGGCACGGTACTCCGCGCCAGCTGGGGAAAGGACCCGGGACAACTCGGTGTCTCCGACGCTGAAGAGGGCAACGCTGAGGCGCCCATGAGTCTCGTGTTCGACCCAAAGACTGGTGAGATTTTGTTGCTCGATCAGCTAAATCTGCGAGTTCAGGTCTTCCTCGGTAGCGTGCTCAAAAAAGTGATCCTGATCCCTTCTGGGACCGTCCAAGATCTCGCACTACTAGCGAACGGAAACATTCTCTTGCTGGATCGCCTCAAGGACGCCGAGCTCATTGAGATCGATCAAGACGGGAGCGTGATCGGAAAGACGAGTGTGATCGGTGACGGCATCGCCTCCGCTGCTGAGATCACTGCACTCTTTAGCAATGAAAAAGGCATCTGGGCAGACATCGGCAAGCAATCGATCCTGCTGCTCGATCCCGCTGGAGTGGCGCCGCAAACTCGCGAGATTCAACCGGGTTTTCCCGCAAACGACCACGTGTACAAGGTCCAGGGAACGGGGCGCACGCTCTCGATCATCTCAACACCCAGCCATCAAGCTACGGGTCAAAAGCAAACGCTCGTGGAATATCCGAGCCCCGTTACGGGCATAACGACCCTGCGCGTAGACAAGTTGGGCAATGTCTACCTTGCCACCCGTCACCTTTTGGACGACAGGAAGTCCACCTCAGAAACATCCTGGATGGTGGTGCTCGACGCTGAACTCCGCGAAGTGCGGCGCTTGATTCTCTCTCCAAACGGCACGGCTCGCGAGATTTTCCGGGAGCTGGAGATCGGGCCAAACGGCGAGATTTTTCAGCTGCATATCACGCAAGATGCAGCGTTGGTGGAGAGGTATTGAGGGCCATGCAACGCCTTGCTTCAATCCTCTTAAGCCTGCTAGTCCTGTTGTGGGCACTGCCTGCGCAAGCTGAACCCGCCGCCATGACGCGAGATACTGTGCTTGATTTGGTAAAACCGGCGGTGGGGCACGGCTACTTCTGGGGCCACAACACCTGGACGAGCGATGGCTCCAACAAGGGCACCTGCTCAGGAAATTGCCCCTCCTGTACGTTCAAAGGGACGGTTGGCACGGATTGTTCGGGCTTGGTATCGAAAGCCTGGCAAATCCCTTCAGCACTGCCGATTACCACCTATGCGACCTACATCACAACAGACGTCTTCCGATTCCAGGAGCTGTATTGGAAGCGGATTCAGCGCAGCGAGTTGAGGCCGGGGGATGCACTCGTCTACCGCAACGCCGCTAACAGCGCGGGACACATCGTACTCTTTGACCGCATGGGTGACGTGCCGGGCCGCTATTGGGTGTATGAGGCACGTGGCTGCCAATTCGGTGTGGTCCACAATCAACGAGTCTTTTCGGCTGATTATATTGCAATCCGACGCAACGCCCTGATTGAAACAGCGACTAACACAGCTCAATGCGGCTCCCATGGGCACACCGATTCAGTCAGCAGCTGCAGCTGCGATCCCGGCTACAGCGGCGCCAGTTGCGATCAGTGTGCCTCTGGGTACTACGGTTACCCGGCTTGCGTGCGCGAAGGCTCAGCCTGCGAACCCAGCGGTTCAATCCAATGCGGCAACACCATCAACGTGGACGGCCCCCAACAAATCTATGCGTTTCGCCCCTCCGGGCGTGGCAAAGCACAGCTAACACTGAACGGTAGCAGTGCCGGGCTCCAACTCAGCGTTCTCAAACAACAGTGCGATGCAAAAAGCCGCGTCGGCGCCGCCGCCAGCTCTCTTGCAATAGACTACAGCGAGGGGGATGTCTTCTACGTCAGTGCGGAGAGTGCACAGGGCAGCTTGGCTGAAGGCCAGCTCAGAGTGCAGTGTGAAACCCCAAAGCAAGCCTGGGTCGGGGATGCTTGCGCGAGCGATCTAGACTGCGATCTTAGTCATCAGCCCGAAGCCGGCAACCGAGGCTTCTGCCTCAAACAGGGCGCAGCTGCCTTCTGTTCGCTGCCGTGCACCAGCCTGTGCCCTGATTTGTTGCCCGACAAGGCGCAAACTTTCTGCGTCCAGAGCGCGAACGATAACCCGTCGGGCGTCTGTGTTTCGCGATCCGACCGACAAAATGCGCAGTGTACAAGTATTCCAGGCACCATCGAGTTGCTCTCTGAACGCCGCCAGCAGAGCGACGTGAAGCAGCTCGCGTGCGTGCCGACCTCCGCAACCTGCACAGGCATTCTCACCGGTCGCGTCGTTGAATTTGATACACTTCCGGGAAGGGCTGTTGTGGGCGCCAGCGTGCACGTAACAGCTGGAACCTTCACGACTGACGCCACAACCGACGAGCTAGGCAATTACACAGTGCCGGGCGTGCCTTGCTCCAGCTTAACGCTGAACATCGGGGCACCTGGCTTTCTCACCGAACACCTGAGCTTGGCATCGGATGGCAATCAACAACACTTCAGCCAGCTGCGAGCGCTTCCACTCGCCTGTTCAGGCGAAGGCAGTATCACGGGGATCGTCTCCGATGCAGTCTTGAATCAGCCCGTCGCTGGAGCACGGATCGAGCTGTTTCCGAGCCTGGGGCGCGCCGAAGGCACACCCGTTGCCGGCATCACAGGAAGCAGCGCAGGCACCTACGAATTCACCCATCTCAATGCTGGCCACTACACCGCGCGGATCGAGGCTGCTGGCTACGCACCCCTGGAAGAAGAGGTTGTCGTGTGTGGCCAGCGCACCTTGCAAAATGACTTCTTCGTCTCCAGAGCCAGCGAGGCTGCACTCAGGTTCGTCCTCAGTTGGCAGCATCCCGACGACCTCGATCTGCACCTCCAGCTCCCCAATGGCGAGGAAGTGTACTTCGACGACCTGTGTCACGGGGCGTCCCAATCCTTCCCGTATGCCACGTTAGATGTCGATCATCAGCTTGCCGACGGTCCTGAAAGCATCAGCGTATCTGGATTGATTCCAGGGCGCTACACGCTCTTCGTCCACAACTATTCGCAGGATTTCACGCCGAATCAGCCCGGTTTCCAGGATTCGCAAGCTCAGGTTTCTGTATTCGGCAAAGGCGGCAGCCTGCTCGGCCGTTTCCCCGTGCCAACACGCGGCTCGGGCCTGTATTGGGATGTTCTTTCCTTTGAAGGCTTGCATCCCGAGAAGCTGATTCCAATTCAACGATTGAGCTCGGAACGGCTGCGCCCGGAGAACTACGTGCAGGCATGTCGGCCATGATCTCGCGAGACGAACGCGGCGCGATGATGGTGATCGGCGTCTTCATGGCGACGTTCCTCGTGGGGGTCCTCTACTATCTGATTGGCACCGCTGAAGCCGTCTTCTTTCGTGAGGGAATGCAGGATGCGGCGGATGCAGCTGCGCTCGGCGCCGCGATCTCTCACGCGCGCGGGATGAATTTCATTGCGCTCGTGAACATTCTGATGGCCGCGCTGGTGATGATCTTGCTTGCTTTGAAGCTCTTGGAAACGGTGATCATCATTCTCATCGGTGTGCTGACTGGAATCGCGGCAACGGGATTCGGTGCCGCAGCCGCCGTACCCGCAATCGCGGCGCTGGCAAGTGCGCGCTCCGCTGTCAATGCGGCCAATGAGGCCGCAAAGGGCGTGATTTTCCCACTCCTACGCGGGATGAGTCAGGTGAGCAATGCGGTCCGAGTCTCGACACCGGCCGTCGCCGAGCTCCTCACGATCAGCGATGTGGTCAATGGTCGTGACCCGGCGGATTTTGGCTTCATGCTGCCAGCGCGTATGACGCTGCCTGTCGAGAAGGATCAATTCTCAGTGCTGTGCGCGCACGCCGGGCAGAATTTGGCCGAGCTCGCAACCCTGCCGCTCAGCCCCATACCCGGCATCAGTATCGTGAGGGATACCTTGGAGAGCGCCATGGGCCAACTCTCGGGTTCGCTCTCCGCCTACTTCTGCGGCAAGCCTGGTGCACCTCCGCCGTCCGCTTCCGTGCCCGTAAAACGCGGCTATCCATTGACGGACTTGGGTAATCAATGTGTGAAGGATAACGAATCTGGCAAAACCGAGAGTCAGGCCTGCCGCGACGCTCAGCAAGAACGTGACCGTGCCACTCCTGGCCCCTTCGGCGATTGCAAAAATAGCTGCAAGCCGGGTGAGCTGTTTGACACGTGGACCTCACTCGCACGCCAGCAGTGCAATTCGGAAGAAATCCCAAGAATCCACTCCTGGAAGTGGCAACAAATGTGGATCATCGAGGAACTGACCTGGTCTGAATCCGCGAAAGCTTGGCAATCGTCGAAGCTTGAGCAAACCGACGAGCGCGTACTTTCTGGGAATTCCTCGCCCTGCGGCGGCATCAACGCGGAACCAGGTTGGAACACGAAGCGGCGTCCAGAGGGCCGAGATGAAGACACAACCAAAGTACTTCCCATCTGCAGCAGCGAAATACTGGACCCCCCCATCTTCTATCCGCATTCCCAGGTTTTCAAGCGCCGTTACCAAGCAGTCACTGACATCTTTGGGTGCCTGCGCACCGTTACTGCGAACTATAAAATGGAGGGAGCCGAGCCCGCCAAAACGAGCGGTGAAGAGGTGCCCTGGAAGATTCAGAAAGACATCGTGTTGGGTCAGAACGATTTTCAGATCCGTGCAGTGGCGTTGGGCGGCACGGGCGATTTGCGCAGTGCCGAGGGTGTACGCATTGCGACATGGGTGGACTGTACGATTCCTGCAAACAGCGTTCGTCGGGAGTGTCAGGGCGGTAGCCTGTTCGCGGGAGCTGCAGATCTCTTAGGCCGCCTGTCCGTCGCCCAAGCTGAGTATTACTTTGAAGGAGATTTGAAGCGGGAGGAGTGGATGTGGAATATGAACTGGCGCGCACGTCTGAAGCGGTTCCGCCTCCCCGACAAGAAGTCCAAGAAGAGCGATCCGAGTGCCGCCGAGGCCAAACAGTTTGGCGGACAGAAGGAGGCCAGCTCCTCGGAAGACGCCTGTGGCCGCGCCAAGGACTCCAAGGGGGGACGTTGTGGAGGCATGACGAGCACTCTCGAAACACTTTCATCGGTCATCAAACACTGAGCAGCCATGAGAGCGAATTCTCCGACATCCGCCCCTCCCCCCCGCATCTACCTCAGCCGAGAGCGTGGAACGGCCAGCGTTGAGGCTGTGATCTTACTGCCGATCCTGATCCTGCTCTTTTTCGGAATCATTTATGTGGCGCGTGTCGACAGCGCCAAGCTGACCGTGCTCACCCAAGCTCGCGGAAAAGCCTGGGTTGCTTCCATGCAGGCCTGCGAAGGCGATGCGAAATCTGCTGACCAGGAACACCCAGAGGTGAAGGGTGTCAACAATGAGGTCAACAACGCCCTCTCACAAGCCAGCCAATCAACCTCGGGAAACGTCCAATCACCGATTGGCGGCTTCGTTGGCAAGCTGCTCGATGTCCCATTGAAGGCCCTTTTCGGCCAAAGCGTGACCACTAGCGCTTCCCAAAGCGTTCCCCGCCCCGCCTTCTTGGGCGGCAAAGAAACGACCGTTGTCGGCAACTATCGCCTGCCTTGCAACATCAAACCCTACACCCTTTGGGACATCGCGAAGTCTCTCTGGAACCAGCTCCCGCTCTTCTGAGGCACCGTCACCCATGCTCATTTTCTTCATACTTGGCGCTCGTTTCCGCCGAAAAATACTACCTTTACTCCGTGTGGCGGGAGTGCTCGTGGCTGCGCACGTCGTGCTCGCTCTGTTCTTCTTGCATCGAGCCGAAGCCGCGATCACGGAGGCCTTCCTCGCCGCATCACGGCCATTCTTGAGCCTGCCAGGAATGCAGACGGGAAGCGAACAGTCCGTGCAGATGAACGGAGCTGAATTCCGCGCACAGAGCATGAGTGTTCCGTTACCTTGGCGCCGAGTCCTGAACGCTGCCGCCAAGCAATGTGGAGCCCGGGGTGGCGTCAAACTCGATCCAGAAGTCGTCAAGAAGCTTGCCGCGGAAGACACGAAGGGGCGCGCTCAGGAATTATTGAGTGGGGTGCTGCGCCTCGAAGGAGAGGGCGAAGGCATCCTCGTGTGTCTCGAAGCCGACTCGAAACATTCACTGGAAGATTGGACTCAGAAGGTGCACCGTTTCGCGCAAACTCGCGACCTTGCGCTGCTCGGACGGCCACGCTACGTGCGCGTCCAACGGAGCTCCGAAGGCGCCTCCGTTCTGCTCACCGTCTGGGCCATGGGCGACTTGAAACTTGATCACATGTTCCCCAAAACGGCCGACGCTCCTGGTCGTGATTCTGATTTGCTCCCGCGCCCGCCCGAGAGTCGCCGTTTGCTATCAGCTCAAACCTTGGCTGGCCTGTCCTTGGCCAGCTACGAATCCCATCAAAAACCCGATGAAATTCTGAGCTTCTACAAGGCCTCGCTCGCCGCCGCGAACTGGTCCGTCTTAGCAGGGCGGGGCACCCTGAGTGCGACACGCGCCGATCAATCCCTCCGCTTGGAGGTGGGCGCAGGCGAAGCTGGGACCAGCTTCGTGACGCTGAGCATCCTCTAAGCCAAAGCGCAAACTGGCCCGAGAGCTGGCACCCGCGTGAGGCCACTTGGCAACGTCGACCCGCCCCAAAAAATCATTTGCCCATCAGCGGGAAGTGCCGCATGCTGCCCATTCCGATGTTTAACAGCCGCACTACGACGACTACCACTACCCTCCGGGGTGGTGTGGGCGTTGTTTTCGTGCTCTGAGCATCCTGAATTCAACCCTACGACCCGCCCTTGAGCGCGGGATCGATGGTGTTCGCTCCCGTGTTCTTCGGCCCTCAGCAACCGAAACGCCCGCACGGAGTTACCATCATGTTACCCGATCACGATCACCGCCAGTTGGCTCAGCGCCTCGATCTCTTCCACTTTCAAGAAGAAGCGCCCGGCATGGCCTTTTGGCACAAAAATGGCCTTATTTTACACCGTATCTTGGAGCAACGAGCCCGCGAGCTGTTCCTGCGCCAGGGCTACGAAGAGGTGCGCACACCGCTCCTCGTGCGCCGGCCACTCTGGGAAGTCAGCGGGCATTGGCAACATTTTGCAGAAGGAATGTTCAAATTCACCGATCAGTCGGAGCAGGCAGCCTTGAAGCCTGTGAACTGTCCTGGCCACGTGCAACTCTTGCAACGCCGCGTGATCTCATATCGTGATTTACCTGTGCGCCTCGCTGAGTTTGGCTGTGTGCACCGCGATGAACCAGCTGGCGCACTGCATGGCCTCTTGCGACTTCGACAATTCACACAAGACGATGGCCATATCTTCTGCACTGAAGCTCAAGCAGCGCTTGAAATCGCCGCATTCTGCCACAGCGTGCGACCCTTTTATGCGGCGTTCGGCTTTGACACCATTCAGGTTGCACTTTCGACACGACCCCAGCAACGCGTTGGCAGCGACGAGTTCTGGGATCGCGCTGAAGCGACACTCCGCGAAGCTCTGGAAATGTTGGGACTGCCCTTCGATATCGTTGAGGGTGGGGGCGCCTTTTACGGGCCCAAGATCGAGTTTTCCTTGCGGGATAAACAGGGCCGCCATTGGCAGTGCGGAACCATTCAGTTCGACTTCTTCATGCCCGAGCGCTTCGGCCTTCATTACGTGGCGGAGACGGGGAAACGCGAGCCGCTGGTGATGCTGCATCGTGCACTCTATGGAAGCTTAGAGCGGTTTCTTGGGGTGCTCCTCGAACATTACGGGGCAGCTCTGCCGCTGTGGCTAGCGCCGCTTCAGATTCTTGTTATCCCGATCGGTCCGGCTCAAGCCCCCGCAGCCAAGGAGCTTGCCTGCAAGCTGCGAGAAGCCGGCCTGCGCTGTGAATTGGACGAACGCGACGAAAATCTGTCGCAAAAATTAGCCGACGCCCATCAGCGCACCGTGCCGTACCAGGTGATTCTTGGCTCACGCGAGCTGCTAGGCGGCAACATTAGCCTGCGCGGGAATGGCAAACAAAGAGTCCTCCCCTTGTTGGACTGCGTCCCAGAGCTTTCACGCCTATCTGCTGCCCCTGAGCTGAGCTGAGTACGCCTCCACTCAGAACTTTCTTGCGGGCCAGGGGTTGATTTCTAAAGAAACGGCACGAGACACGACTCACGAAACACGTGCAGCGCGGCTGTGCGACGTCACTAAAGAAGGAGATATTGCGATGAAATTAGCTATTTATGCAGGCACCTTGGTTTGCTGCGCTTCGCTCGTGATGGCCTGCGCCGGCGGAGGCGCAATGCCTGAGCCAGCCACCCCCGAATCATCCGCCGAGAACAGTGCAGCCTCCCCGGCAAGCGAAGCCGCGGCCCCGGCCAGGAACATCGTCGAGACCGCGACGGCTGCTGGCTCGTTCACGACGCTCGTGGCGGCTGTCAAAGCTGCTGGCCTCGCCGAAACCTTGTCTGGGTCTGGGCCCTTTACTGTCTTCGCCCCGACAGACGACGCTTTTGCCAAGTTGCCAGCCGGTACGGTCGAGGGCCTGCTCAAGCCCGAGAACAAGGACAAGCTGGTGGCAATCCTCACGTACCACGTCGTGCCTGGTGCACTGATGGCCAAAGACGTCGTCGACGGCAGCAAGCTAATGACGGTTCAGGGGCAAGAGCTGAGCTTGAGCATCGACGGCTCAAAAGTCATGGTGGAGAGCGCCATGATCTCGAAGACCGATATCGCCGCATCCAACGGCGTCATTCACGTCATCGACAGCGTCGTGATGCCCAAGTAAAGTCGAAGTTTCGTCGTTCGTGAACAAAAGTGGCCTGGAGGTGGGTGAAGGCGAAGCTGGGGCCAGCTTGGTGCCGCTGGGCGTGTTCTAGGCCAAAGCTTCCTCTGTTGGAGTGCGTCCCAGAGCTTTCACGCCTATCTGCTGTGCCGAAGTTGAGCTAAGTGGGGGCCCTCCTGAATGAAGCGCGCCCCCACTCAGCGACGTCCCGCTAGCCGCGAAGCACCCGCTTCATTCGCGCTCGCCTTACGCAAGCCTGCCCGGGGTGGCCCACGTTCCACTGCCAATCGCCTGCAGCAGTTGCGGCGCGAACACGAACGCCTGTTGCGAGATATTGCCAAGAAGAAAGCTGCGTTTGCCTCCACACTCAGTGGCGCTCGCGACGCTGAGATGGCACTGGAAGTGCGCATGGCGCCGCTGCGCGAAGGCATCAGCCAAGCGACACGGGAGGTCAGGGAAATCTTTGACTTCTTCACTGGCCCGAAGAGCCCCTTGTCTGCGAAGAATGCAGCCAAAGTGCGGAAGCTCTATCGGCAGCTCATGCCGCCCGAAGACCAAGCGACCTTTGAGGATGAGGATTTTGACGAAGATCTGAACGAGGGTCTGGATCAAGATCCAGAGGATGCTGAGTATGAGAGCGAGAGGCGCGAGGCGCGCACCCGGAGAGAAGACCAGGAACACAAGAGAAGGGATGTCGCCACGGCAACCAAGCCCGAGGAAGCTAGCGATAGCCTGTTGCGCACCTTATTTCGCAAGCTCGCCGTCGCACTGCACCCCGACAAAGTCCAGAAAGTTTCACAGAAGGATGAGCGCACGCGCATCATGAAGGAGGTGACTCGGGCCTACGAAACGAGCGATCTGGCCAAGTTGCTTGAACTCGAACGAGTCTGGCTCGCCGATTCTCCGACCTCCACGGATCCTGAATTCGCTGCTCGCATCGAAGATTCTCTCGACAATTCTAATCGAGATTTGCGAAAGCAACTTCGAACACTCACCGAAGAACTCAAGGAGCTCAAGCGGAGCGTTCCCGGAATGATCCGCGTGCCTGGCCGACGTGGCCCGCCGGTGAGTGAGGCAGATCTTGTCGTGAGCGACATGACACGCGCGTTTGGGCTGCTCAGCCAGATCCGCGAATTTGCCGTACGCTTCAAGCAAGGGAATATCCCACTCGCCACCTTCCTCCGCGGCCCGAATATCGATCCAGACTTGCTCGGTGACGACGAAAGCGTGTTTGATGATGTGCTGGAGTCGATGGTCCGCGAGGTCGTCGAAGCTCCCAGAGGTCGAGCCAAGGGGAAGCGGCGCTGAGAGGGTGGTGCGTGCTAGCCTCGTGTTTCGTGGATAACCTGGATGAGGCACTCGTTGACAGTCGCACAGCTCTACATGCTCTCGCCCGAAGTGAACTCGCCGTCGCTTTTCGCGCCCGAACCAGGCCCCACCCTGCAACAGAACCCCGTCCTTGCCGATGACAGCCTCCCAACGGAGGGCTCCGGTTGGTCGCGACCGGTGCCCGGTCGGGAGCCCGCAGACTGACAGTCCAGCCTAGTTCGGCTACCTTCCGCGGAGGGCATAAATTCGCAGAAAGCCGCTGGCCAATACATACCCCTTACCCATCGGGAGAAGTTACCGTTCTTGAGCGCATGCGTCGCGCGCTCCGTTTCAGCTCAGTCAGCTGCCTCTGGCTGGTTGTCCTCGGCTTTGGTTGTCGGTTTGAATCCAGCCACGTTTGCGGAGATGAGCTGGTATTCAATCCAACGCTCAACACCTGCCAGTGTCCGAGCGGCAAGGTGCTCAAGGGTGAGCACTGTGAGGTTTGTGGTGTTCACGAAGTCGCGATCGTGGACATGTGCCAGTGCGAGTCTGGCTATGTGCGAGCGGCGAGCGGAGCTTGCGAACCACCGATCGAGGGCTTGGCGGACGCTTGTGATCCCAATCAAGCCAAGGCTTGCGGCGCCCGGAAGTACGACTACTGCGCCCCAAGCAGTCTCGGAGGTGGTTATTGCACACAAGCTAACTGCGTGGCGTCGGCAGATTGCCCTTCCGGCTATACCTGCGCGACTTGGGAGTCCCAACCCTTCTGCCTACGCCCCCCGACTGGCTTGGGCGACACGTGCGCCAATGCAGCAGGTTGTGCAGGCAAAGAGGCCAGCTTCTGTGAGAGCTTGATGAGTAAGAGTTGCTTAGTCCAAAACTGCAGCGTAGCGAAGGCAGACTGTATCGACGGCTTCGAGTGCTGCGATGTTACCGCTTTTGCCGCCGGAGTACCGAATCTGTGCGTTCCGACTGGGCGGTGCCCGAAATGAAGCACGCGCAGGTTGCTAGCGCACTGCTCGTGCTCCTTGCCCTGGCCGTTCAGATCCCGTCCGCAATGGCGCAGCCGCCTGCTGCCGCGCCCGCTCCGCCGGTTGAAGAGCAGCCCAACACGGCGCCTCTTCCCACAACGTCGACATCGATCGATGCCGCGTCACCGCCCACGCCCGTCGACGCACCACAGCCTGTGCCACCTGTCGGTGCGATCTCGGAGCAACCAAACGCTGCCGTAGCGCCGCCTCCACCACCAATGACCGCCTCGCCAAATTCCGTCCAGACCGCGGAAGCAGCCCTGATAGCCACCGAAAGCGAGCTCAACAACGCGGCGAGTGACCATGCGAGTGAGGACGTAGAGGCCCAACCTATCGACATCTATGGCTTTGCTGAGGTGTACTTTGCTGCACCGTTGTGGCGCTCGAACGCCCCCTACAGCACTAGCGGTGTGGGCTCACATCCTTACTTCAGCGTTGGCAATTTCAACATCTACCTGAGCAAACACCTGGAGGAACGCTGGCACTTCCTGAGCGAAGTTCGCTTCGTGTACTCACCGAATGGCGCCAATGATCCCAAGAATCCCGGCACGCGAATTTCTACTCGAGTGGGCGATACCTCGGACATCAATCGACCGTTTCGCTGGGGTGCAATCGAGATAGAGCGGGTACATATCGACTACCAAGAAAGCTCGCTCCTCACGCTTCGCTTCGGCCATTGGCTCACGCCCTATGGAATTTGGAATATCGATCACGGTTCGCCCACTGTGATCGCGATTCAGCGGCCCTATATCGTCGGCGAGGAGCTTTTCCCGCAGCGACAGACGGGGATCCAGGCCTTCGGGCAAACCTTCGTTGGAGACCTAAAACTAGGCTACGCGCTCGGTCTTTCCAATGGGCGAGGCCCGATGGATGAGCAGCGGGATCTCGACTTCGACAAGGCCTACACCGCGAGACTCGAAGTTGGATACAACAAGCTGGGTGATTTGAAGGTTGGGAGTTCGTACTATCGAGGACGCTACACTGACGCTAGTTTCCCGCTCTTGAATCCCAGCGAAGCCCGCGCTGATCGCACCGTCCTCGAACGTTACGGCGAACAGTCTTTCGGTGCCGATCTGCAATGGGATTACGAGAAGTTCGTGATCCGCGGCGAATTCGCCTACAACGAGCGTTGGTATTCGGACGGCGTTCGAAGGGTCCTGTCGCCTGGGCAAGTGAGCCCTGATCGTCGCCGCTATGGCGCGTACGCTCTGCTCGGGTATCGGACACCACTCTTGGGTGTCATGCCGTACGTAGTCTACCAAGACTACGTCTTAGGTCACGATCCGACTATCCCCCAGGTTGAACATCTGCGCGCCTTTCACGGGGGCCTCAACTGGCCAATTGGGCCGCGGGTCACAGCGAAAGGTGAGTACTTGCACGTCACCTTCCCCGGAAGCGACACGAACCTCACCAAGCGTGACACCTTTCACTTGGTACAGTTCCAGCTAGCGGTGGCGTTCTAACCATGAAACCGAATCGCTTGCTGACACGCGCGACTTTCCTCCAATTGGGGGTCGGCACCGCGTGCGCATTGATTCTGCGCGAGGCCAACGCCGCCGGACCGCTGGTTATGGTGGTGGCGAAAACGTCATCGCTCAAAGCGGTAAGTTTGCAGGATCTCCAGCGGCTCTATCGGGGTGACATCAACACTCTCCAGGGTCAAAGAATGCTCCCGCTCAATCATCTCCCGCGCAGCGAGCCGCGAGAACATTTTGATCAACGAGTGCTTGGGATGAACGCAGAGGAGACTGCTCGCTACTGGATCGACCGCCGCATTCGCGGCCAGTCGGGTGCGCCCAAGTCAGTTCCTGCGCGCCTCATGGCCGCTGTTGTCGCCAAACTTCCCAACTCGATCGGTTACGTCTCGGGCGGAAGTGCAGATGCTGCGTTGGCAGTACTTCGCGTGAACGGCAAGCTACCTGGTGAGCCTGGCTACCCAATTTTCTAGCTGAAACCACAGCGCACTCTAGCGGCGACAACGCGCTACTTGTCAGGTGCTCCGCTAGACGCAGAAGTGGAACACCCCCAGGGCTTAGTTCTCTCGATTGGCCTCTGCCGCATGGTGTCGAACGTCTTGCCCTTTCACCATGTACACGACCATCTCGGCCAGGTTCGTCGCGTGATCCGCGACGCGCTCGATATACTTGCCGAGCGATTGAAGCTTGGTGGCTTGGCTCACCAAGTTCGGATCCTGCATCATCGACGTCACCAGCTCCGGGAAAAGCTGAGCGTAGTAGTTGTCCACCTGTTGATCGCGACGAATCACCTCTTGAGCCTTGTGCGCATCGGACGCCACGAACGCGTCTAACGCGTCGTGTAACATTTGCTGAGCCACGGATCCCATCCGCACCACGGCTGCCGACGCATCCCGTAGCACTACGCGCTCCCCAAGCTCCAATACGCGCTCGCACATATTCACTCCCAGATCACCGATGCGCTCTAGGTCCGTGACATGCTTGAACGTCATCATCACAAATCGAAGATCAGAGGCCACGGGTTGTCGCCGAGCGAGCACCTTGATGCACATCTCATCGATATCGATCTCAAGGAGATCAATTTGGCGGTCCATCGCGATGGTTTGCCGCGCTAGCTCAACGTTTCGGGTCTCAAACGCCAGCAGGGCGTTCTTTACCATTTCCTCGACTTTGGCTCCCATGAGGAGGATCTGTTCCCGGAGAGCGTCGAGCTCCCGATCGTATTCGCGATCCGTGTGTTTGCGTTCCAAAGCTGCCTACCTTCATCCAAAACGGCCGGTGATGTAGTCTTCAGTGCGCCGCTGCGTGGGATGGGTAAATATAGCATCCGTCTTGCCAAACTCGACAACTTCCCCGAGATAGAAAAACGCGGTGTAGTTGGCCACTCGCGCTGCCTGCTGCATATTGTGGGTCACAATCACGATGGTGTAGTCCGCGCGCAGCTCGTGAATGAGCTCTTCCACCCGTGCTGTAGCAATCGGATCCAGTGCCGAGCACGGCTCATCCATCAAAATGACCTCGGGCTCCATGGCAAGCGAGCGAGCGATGCAGAGGCGCTGCTGCTGCCCACCGGATAGGCTCGTCCCGGCCCGATCCAAGCCGTCTTTGACCTCATCCCAGAGTGCGACCTGGTGTAGGGCTCGTTCCACCCGACTTTCAGCGTCGTCGACACGCATGCCATTCAGGCGGAGGCCCGCTAAAACATTGTCGCGGATAGACATGGTGGGGAACGGATTGGGCTTCTGAAACACCATCCCGACTCGCCGGCGCAGTCGCACCGGATCGATATCGCGCCCGTAGACGTTTAGCCCATCCAACGTCACTTCACCGGAGACGTGGGCGTTCGGTACCACTTCATGCATGCGATTCAGACAGCGAATGAACGTCGACTTTCCGCAGCCGGAGGGTCCGATAATGGCGGTGACCTTTTTTTCCAGGATGGGGAGTGCGATGCCTTTGAGTACCTGAGATTTTCCGAAATAAGCGCTCAGCTTCTCGGCGTGCATCTTGGTGTTTGCCTTGGTACTGAGCGCGATTTCAGCCGTCGATGGGCTTCGGCCTTCGGAAGCACTCGGACTCGACTTGCCTTCAGCAGCCCCGCGTGAAACGGCAGGCATGGAGGCGTCGGGGGGCTCTAGGAACGGGCTCATTATTTTTTTACTCGATTTCGCACGAGAACCCGTGCTGCGATATTGAGGATCAACACCAGGCTTACCAGGACAAGCGCAGCTGCCCAGGCCTGACGATGCCAATCCTCAAAAGGTGAAACGGCGTAGGTGTAGATCTGCACCGGCAGCGAGGCAGTCGGTTCGTTCCAGCTGTCAGACCAGAATCGGTTGCTGAACGCTGTGAAGAGAAGGGGCGCAGTCTCGCCGGCGACACGGGCCACTGCCAGCATGATGCCGACGGCTATCCCGGGCGCGGCGGTGCGAAGCATCACGCGCAGCGTGGCTCGCCATTTCGGCACACCCAGCCCGAGCGCAGCTTCACGCAGCGATTCGGGCACGAGCCGCAGCAGCTCTTCGGTAGTGCGCGTGACGGTTGGCAGCATGATCACCGCCAGGGCAAGCGCTCCGGCGAACGCCGAGAAGGTCTTTGAGGCCAGCACCACCAGCGAATACACGAAGATCCCAACCGTAATCGAGGGAATGCCGGACAATACATCGGCCGAAAAGCGAACCACCGAACCCGTGCGCGTCTGGCCAAACTCCGCCAAGTAGACACCCGCCAAAACGCCCGGAGGGATCCCCATCACTGATGCCAGGCCGACAAGCTTGAGAGTACCGACAATCGCGTTGGCCATGCCACCACCGGTTTCACCCACCGGCTTTGGGAGCTGCGTGAAGAAGTCCAAGTTAATGCCCTGGATGCCGCGCGCGGCCACGTAATAGAGGATGCCAAACAGCGGCACCAGCGCGATGATCGTCGCCAAAACGCACGACGCACTGAACGCTCTATCAGTGAACTTGCGCAGGGCGTGCCGTTCGCCAGAAAGACTCATAGTCGACCTCCCTCGGGTAAGCGCGCCACCCGCCACACCAAGGCGCGTGCGATGATGTTCAGGATCAAAGTGACCACAAACAGCAGAAAGCCGATCTCTGATAGGGCTGAAAGGTAGAGATCTCCCGTGGCCTCAGTGAACTCATTGGCGATGACACTGGCCATCGTGTACGAGGGCGCGAAGAGCGAACTGCTAATTTCGGGTCGATTGCCGATCACCATGGTGATGGCCATGGTTTCCCCGAGAGCGCGGCCGAGCCCGAGAATGCTCGCACCGACCAGTCCGGAGCGAGCAAAGGGTAGGATGACGGTTCGCAGCGTTTCCCAGCGCGTCGCACCTAGCGCATACGAACCTTCCCGGAGCGCACCTGGAACGGCATTCAGCACTTCACGGCAGACGGCCGAAATCGTGGGAGTGATCATGATGGCGAGGATCACGGCACCCGTCAGCATTCCGAACCCTTGGCTCGGCCCTTGGAATAGCGGCAAGAAACCTAAAGTGCTCGCCAGTGCAGGCTCCACGACTTCGCGCATCCATGGCGCGAGCGCAAAGATCCCCCAAAGGCCGTAAACAACACTCGGAACCGCTGCGAGCAATTCAATCAGAAACGCAACCGGATTCTTCAGCCAAGCGGGACATAGCTCCGTCAAAAAAACGGCGATTCCCAACGAGATTGGGACGGCGAGCGACAGTGCCAGGAGCGAAGATACCACTGTCCCAAAGATGAAAGGCAGCGCTCCGAACTGATCCTGGATCGGATTCCAAGCATTCGAGGTGATGAAACCCAATCCGAAAGCCTGCAGGCTCAAGCGGGACGCCTTCAACATCTGCAATGCCATGCCGCCAAGAATAGCGACCACGCACAACCCAAACAGGAGCGTGAGTGCACGAAAAATGGCGTCACCCCAATTCACCTCAGACCCGAATGGCTTGAGCCACTTGGGTCGGGATCTGACAAGAGATTGGGGCTGACTCGCCATGGGTTGGTTCGCTCGGCTGCTCGCTTAGGGGGCGGTGAGCAGGGCTTTTCCTCCGGATTTTAGCTCCTTCAGACGCGTCTCAAGCTTGGCGACGACGCGCGCTGGAAGAGGCGCATAGTGGAGTGCGGGGGCAAACTTTTGTCCGTCGTGGATCGCCCACCACAAGAACTCACTGAGACTCTGAGCCTTCGCCTTGTCGGGAGTATCTTCATACACCAGCAGGTAGCTGTAGGAGCTGATGGGGTACGCCTTGGGAGCCGCGGAGTTCACCAGCGAGGCGTGCAACGAATCGGGAAGCTCAACGCCTTCAGCTGCGGCACTCACGCCCTCGACGCTTGGGGAAACAAAGTCACCGGACGGTACTTTCAGGGCCGCCATGGAGAGGCCCGTTTGCTTCGCGTAGGCAAGCTCGACGTAGCCTATTGCACCGGGAGTTGTGCGAACTTGCCCCGCGACGCCTTCGTTGCCCTTGGCGCCAAGTCCGGTAGGCCACTTGACGCTCTTGCCCACCCCCACTTTTTCCTTCCATTCCGGGCTGACAACGCCCAAATAGTCCGTAAAAACCGCGGTAGTGCCGCTGCCATCGCTTCGCGCGATCACGCGAATGTCCGACGCTGGAAGCTTAGCGCCTTCATTGATCTTACCAAGGCGCGCGTCGTTCCACTTGGTGATTTTGCCGAGGTAAATGTCCACCAAGATCTCCGAGGTGAGCTTGAGTGGGGCTGTGAGTTCAGGAACGTTGTAAACAACCACCACAGCGCCAATCGTCATCGGAAGATGGAAGAGTTTGTGCGGTGCCTTTTTTTCCTCTTCGTCATTCATGGGAGCATCCGTGGCCCCAAAGTCGACAGTGCCCGCGATGACCTGCCGGATACCGCCCCCGGACCCAATGGACTGGTAGTTGATTTGAACGTCGGGCTTAACCTTACGATACTCGTCCATCAACTTCGAATAGAGCGGGTAAGGGAACGTCGCTCCTGCGCCGGTCAACTTGATCGGTGCGGCCTCGGCCGGCGCCGGCTTCTGCTCGGCCGGTGGCGCGGCCTTCGAGCAGCCAAACAGAGTCAGCGCCAAGGCAGCAAGCGTGATAAAATTGGATCGTCGAATCATAGGCCAACCTCCTATCAATAGGCGCCGTGGCCAGCATGGCCGAAGTGCAACAGCTATGTGACGTTTTGGTGACACACCTGGGCGTCCTAGATCCTCGGTTCTGGGCTGACAATGCTGTTTTGAGAACGCCCGCGAATCCTTCGGGAGGGGGGCTAGCAGCGGCTGTGACTCAGCCGCGCCGAAATGAGTGGAGATGCTGGCGAAAGTAAGCCGTCCAGCCTTCTTTCGGGTAATCTGCATCGGGGAGGCCGTATGCTTCTGGCTGATGAGCGGGTAAATAGGCGGTGCCGAAAATCCAATCCCAGATCGCAAGCTTGGTGCCGAAGTTCTTGCCGGGGGCCGCGACATCCCGGGCGTGGTGCCAACGATGCATCTCCGGACCGTTCAGCACGTACTGAAGCTTGCCGCTGCGAACATTGATGTTCGCGTGGATGTACATGCCCCAGACCGCGTCGAGCACACCCTTCGCCGCAATCACCTCGGGGGCTGCTCCGAGCAGCACCATCGGTGCGAACTCAATCGTTTGGTTGATCAAGATCTCAAGTGAATGGGAACGGGCACCCGACAGCCAATCCACGTCTTTCACCGAATGGTGCGCTTCATGCAAACGCCACAGAATGTCTGATTTGTGTTGCAAACGGTGAAAACAGTAGATGTAGAAATCATGGACGACAAAGAAGAAGAGGAGCTGCAACCACATCGGCCAGGAGCTGACGAAGCCCCGCGGGATGAATGCTGCGTGGCTTTGGACCCCGTAAATGATCGCGCCGATGACCAAACTCAGAACATAACTCTGCGCGAGCGCGTAGCCTAAGAGATCGGTGAAGAGCCCGGGGCGAAAAAGACGTTGCTTGGGCTCGTAGGGGCTTCGGCGCTCCAATCCAATCAGAATCGCGGCGCCTGTTACGATCAGGCCCGCGCTGATGATACCGCTATTCACAGAGTCCCTCCGAGCAGTGTTTGCGCTGATTCCAAGTTGCGATCCGTTAACGCTCGACGTGCTCGGTGGAAGCTACGCGCCGCAGCTTCTCACGATAGGGAATTTCGCTCTCGTAGACCCGCTTGATGCCGTCGCCACGCGCCTTCTCGATGTCTCGGATCTGAGCGACGAGCTTTTCCATTCCACCGAGCTCCACTGAGGCTGCGTGATCGGTGCCCCACATGGCCCGGTCGAGCGTGATGTGGCGTTCGACGAAAGTGGCGCCGATTGCCACCGCAGCCCAGGTGGGCGCGAGGCCCGTTTCGTGCCCCGAGTAACCGATCGGGCAGGTGGGATATCGGAGCTTCAAAGTCTGAATCATACGCAGATTGAGCTCCTCAACGGGGCATGGATAGGTCGAAGTTGAGTGAGCAATCAGAAGGTTATGAAGTCCCAAAGCCGACACGGCAGTGTGAACTTCGGCGGACGTAGACATTCCGGTTGAGAGGATAGCCGGCCGGCCGGTGGCCTTGATCCGTGACAAAAGGTCCATGTCGGTCACGGACGCTGAGGCGATTTTGTAACAGGGGGGCGCCAGCTTCTCGATGAAGTCCACTGATTCGTCATCCCAACATGATGCAAACCAATCGATGCCCTCAACTCGACAGAATCGATCGAGCTCCCGGTACTGCGCCTCGTCGAACTCCATGCGGCGCTTGTAGTCGATGTACTTCATGCGACCCCAGGGCGTATCGCGCTGGATATCCCATTGGCCGCGGGGCACGCATGTTTCGGGGGTGCGCTTCTGAAACTTCACGGCATCGCAGCCGGCACGTTTCGCGCCTGAAATCAGCCGTTTTGCGATTTCGATATCGCCATTGTGATTGATCCCGATTTCGGCAATCACATAAACCGGCTCATCTTCGCCCACGCTACGATTGCCAATTCTGACACTAGGATGCAGCTTGTTTGGCTCTGGCAAGCGAGCCCGCATGACTGGGTGGCGGACCATCTCATCCAACATTTGGCTTGTCACTTGGCTTGTTGTCATGTGTGCAACTCCTGTCTCAAACTTAAGATCCAATCGGCGAACTCTCGGAAAGCACCTTCGCCACCTTTGCGGTGGGTTAATTTATGCACGATACGTGCCACCTCTGACACGGCATCGCTCGGCGCACCAACCAAACCGACTTCTTCAACAAGCTGCATGGCGCCGAGGTCGTTGACGTCGTCGCCAATATAGGCAACTTCGTCCAGTCGAAACTGGGCATCCTCGAGCAACTCGGGCAACTTGAGAGCCTTATCTTGAACTCCCATCCAGACCTGCGTGAGCGTCAGTTTGCGCGCACGACGGATCGCAATCTGGCAATTTTCTCGTGAAAAATAGGCCGTTTCTATGCCCGCTTGACGGAGTAGCTCCGTGCCCATCCCGTCACGCAGGCTGAAGCGCTTTAGCTCCTCGCCCCGCTCGCTGTAATAGACCTGCGCCGGAGTGAGCACCCCATCGACATCGCTCACCACCAGGCGGATGCGCCGTGCGCGTGAACCAAGCTGCTCAGCTGAGAGCATTCTCACCATGCGGTCCAACCCCCGTCGACCACCAAATTCGCTCCCGTCATGTACGAAGATGCGTCGCTCGCCAAGAAAACCAGTGCGCCCCGATAGTCCCCCTTATCAGCCATCCGTTGCAGCGGCACGCGAGAAGAGTAGTTTGTTTGAAAATCTTCGTCCTGTGCGTTCTGTACACCGCCCGGCGACAGCGAATTCGCGCGAACGCCGCTCGCTCCGTAGTAAGACGCCAAGAATCGAGTGAGCTGCAAAAGACCCGCTTTGGATACTGGGTACGCTGGAGACTTGAAGAAGCGCTGTTTCCCCTCGCGATCCAGGTAAAGGTTCTGTTGTGGAGCAACCAGCCCGTAGGTGGAGGCGATGTTGATGATGCTGCCTCTCTTCTGCGCTGCCATGCGGGGGGCGATGCTTTGACAGCACAAAAAGGCGCCCGTCAGGTTTACACGCAGCAGCTTTTCCCAGGATTCTAGCGGATAGTTTTCAAAGCGGCTGAGCTCAAGGGCGAGCTTTGGCGACTCCACTTTATCATCAATGGCGGCGTTATTCACCAGGATGTCCACCCGGTCAAAGCGCTTCAAAACGTCCGCTGTCATAGCCGCAACGGACTCCGCGGCTCCGACATCGACCCCTACCCCAAACGCCCGCCCTTCATACGCCTCCGCAAGTTCTCCGGCGTAAGTGGTCGTTGCTGCATGGTCCAGGTCAGCCACCACGACGCTGGCACCAGCTTCAAGCAGGGCAGAACAGTGTTCCCTTCCCAAGAGCCCCATCGCGCCGGTGACGATGGCTACACGATCTTTAAGGTCAAACGGTGTCATGCAGCTGGTGAACGGGATGTTGGCTTAACAAAGTGACAGGAGCAAGGAGTTATCGCGACAAGCTAACGAGTTTTACGAAACACGGGCTGGACAGGTTTCCCCATTATGTCCGACTCGAGCGTCCCCTCCCGGTGAGCACGCTCAAGCGAAGAGAGCGCCAACGCATAGGCAGAAAGAATGTGGTCAATGTCTTCGGGCTGGTGCGACAAGCTCATGTTGTGGAAGCCACTCCACAACACGCCATGGCGGATCAGTTCCTGCTGGATCAGCGACTTGGCAAGCAGCGGATCGATGGCAGTCTCGTCGAACGTGACCATACTGCGGCACGGTAGGCCCACGGCTCGGGTGAAATTCAGGCCTCGGCTCGCGGCGAGCTCATTATATCCCGTCTTTAGGCGTTCCCCCATCTGCGCCAGGTGCTCCGGCACGCGTTGGTCACGGAGCTCCAGAATGGTGGCTTTGGCTGCTGCGAGTGAAAGGGCCTCCCCACCAAAGGTTGTGTAAAAGAAGACATCATCTTCGAAGAGCTGCATCACGTCGCGTCGACCGCAGAGGACACTGAGAGGCATGCCGTTGGCGATCGCTTTGCTAAAGCAGGCTAGGTCCGCCTTCACATCGAAGTATTCTTGGGCGCCACCGATGGCGATCCGAAAGCCAGTCCACATCTCGTCGAAAATGAGCAGTGTACCGTTCTCGGTGCAGAGCCTGCGGAGCTCGGAGAGAAAGCCAGCTTGGGGCTGCTCGAACAATACGGGCTCGAGGATCACGGCTGCCACGTCACCATCCAGCACGGCCTTCACCGAATCCAAGTCGTTGTACGTGAACTTCCGCGTTAACCCCTGAACTTCAACCGGTACACCACGGCTCCTCGGCGTCGTGCCGATGTACCAATCGTGCCAGCCATGGTACCCACAACAAGCCACCGCGCTGCGACCGGTGAAGGCGCGTGCAACCCGGACCGCTGCACTGGTTGCGTCGCAACCCGTCTTGCTAAAGCGCACCATTTCGGCTCCCGGAACGCATCCTTGGATGAGCTCCGCCACCTCGACTTCGAGTGGATGCACGAGGGAAAAGGTGATCCCGTCCTCAAGCTGGGCACGCACCGCTGCGTCGACTCGATCATAGGCGTAGCCAAGGGAAACGGGGCCAACCGCCATGGTAAGGTCTATGAACTCGTTGCCATCAACATCCCAAACGCGACACCCTTTCCCACGACGCAGGAATTTGGGTGCGACGCCATCAACATACTGAGTCGCCCCCTTGGCAAGCGTTTGCGTTGCACCGGGTATGCACGCTTTCGCGCGTTCATACCACGCCTCGGAGTGGCTAATGTTAGGGAGTGGACTGTCGGAGCTAGGACGATGCATCTCGATCCTTCTTTGTTCAAGGTGAGCCTGAGACCCAGTTGAGGGGTCCGTTGGGTGGGCCAAAAGTCTTGAGTTCGTGCAAATGATTCTGTTGCCAACACGACCCCAGGTGTTTGCGATTAATGTCTTGAAGCTCGGGCGCTCGGCCGAGAAGGTCGAGGATCTGTTCGAGTGAGAAAGCGGGACCCAACGCGGGCAACAGGCGATCAAACACGGCACTGATGAATTGGTAATCCTCCACATAGTCGAGGACAAATCGGTGGGATTGAGCGTAATTATGGCCTGTTTCCCAAGTCACATTAGAAACGCGAAACCGGCCTGAATTCTCCCAAATGAAAGGCGTGGTGTGTTCTCGTTCGAAGGGCCGCTCCGCTTCTTGCCACGCGGACGTCAGCGCCGACCGCGTCATCACTTCGACGTCGTTACCATCGGGCCACGTGGGAGGCAGGAGATTGGTGACGAAGTCGTATTCGCCCAAGTGCGCGAGAAAATATTGAAGAACACGATCGATGGCTGCCGGATCGATGAGGGGGCAGTCCGAAGGGATCTTGATAACCGCGTCGGCATTATAGTGAATGGCAGCTTGGTAGTGACGGTCCAGAACATCGAGCGGATGGCCACAAAAAACTTCGATCCCGCGCTCGACGCACAGGTCAACAATGGGCTTGTCTTCGGGAAGATCCGTGGTCGCTACCGCCAGCTGAAAGGGGGACTTCGCGGCCCGTACCCGTTCCAACATACGCACGAGCGCGGGCTCCCCCGCTAGCGGGAGCAGCACCTTGCCTGGGAGCCGTGAGGATCCGAGACGTGCCTGGACAACCAAGAGCAGCTTCACGCCGCCACTCCTCGCTGCTGCTGCAACGCACTCTTCCCCAAGAGTTCCCGGCACACTTGCGCAATTTTCTTGGCAGCTTGGCCATTCTGTTCCGGCACGAGCTCCACCAGATCTTCCATCCGGTGATACGAGTGGCACTCTTTGCCGAGCGCTAACCCAACAAACACGACCGATGAGTATTGCGTGATCAACACTTCCGAATTGGCAATCATCGCGTTGGTGTCCCCATTCGAAAAGACGAGCGCTCCGGGAACCCAACGGTTGATTTCCGCGGTCGCTCGTTTCACGTTTTCATTGGGGTGCAGCTTGAAAATCATCGGCCGCCCTCCAGACTTCTCAATGGCCCATTGAATGAACACGGAGCGCTTGTCGAGCTTCAGCGTCTCACGCGCATCCGAGGTGCAAACCAGAGCGTATCCGCGATGTGGAAAATCATTTTTGAGGTGCGCTGCACAGTTGTCGAAATTGGGAATGCCCGTCACGACGAGCTTGTTTTCGTCGACTCCGCGCCCAGCAAAGTAACGCTTGTAGCCTTCGCTTGCCACGCAGAAACGGTCGTAGGCGTGGCTCAATCCAGTGGTGGCCGTGCCAGCAATCCAATGCGGGAGCGACGGAAACTTCCGAACCAGATAGCTGAACATATTGTCGGGATCCGGGATACCCTCCTGCACAAGGAGGATTGGAAACTCGCGGATGTTGTCTGGAACCACAACGTCTGAGCACGTCACCGCTAACTCGTAGTCACCGCGGCGTCCGTGCAGATCTATATTGAGCTCATGGCGCTCCAAGTAGTCCATACAGCGCCGGGTTAACTTGGTGCCGCCTATCGAAAACTCACACAAGCGAGCCTTGCGGGCAAAATCGAGGATCGGCCCGCCGTAGTAGGGCGTGTAGAACGCCTCGACTTCCGGCAGTTGGGCGGCAATTTGATGCAGCTGCGTCGTTTGGTTGATAGAACCACAGATAAAAAGGACACGAGAGGACATAACTGTCAGTTGACCGAAGTAAGAGTGGGTTCGAGGGTTAGAATGGGTCGTTTTCGGGCGAGACACGCGTAGCCGAGGCACGCCCAAATCAATTCTTTGCTGCGCTTCAGGATGCTGAACGCCGCACCCGTCTGGACGGGGTCCGGGACTCCGAGCGCGCCGAAAAACGTGACGTATCCGAGATCCTGAATGCCGATCCCTGCGGGCACCATGAAGGCGAGGTTACGGGTCAAGGCCAGCAGCACTTCAAAGCCCACCACCTCCGCGAAACCGAGGTGCACCGAAAGAAGACGCAAGATCAGGAGTGTTTCCAGGGATTCACACAGCCAGGAGCCAACGTATGGCCCGACCATTCGCAGCGTGATTCTCTGTGAGAAGAACCTGGTGAGGCCTGTGTCCGTTCCAGAAAAGTGCGTTTGGGAAGAGGATAGGGCGGCGCGCAAGCGGCGGCTTGGAATTCCGAGCAACCGTTTCCAGAGCTGCGTGGCAACAGCGCCTTGACGCAGGAGTGACCCAGCAAAACACACGCCAGACCCCAGGATCACCGCGGCAGCCAGGGGTAGCCACATGAGTACGGGCGAACCGATGAGGTGCTGCGAGGCTCTCCCGAGCGCTTGATGCCCAATCACAAACGAGAACAACAGAAACCAAGCCTGAGACAGGATCAGCAGGTACTTGCGCGCCGCCACCGAAGCGACACCAATTCCCCACGGAACGCCCAATCCCTTAAGCAGGAGCGGCGTGGCAGATTCGGACCAGAGCGGGCCGAGCGGTAGCGTCTGCGAAAGCGCTTCGGTCTTGATGCGCACCATCAGGATTGCGAGCACGGGCACGCGTTGACCCATTCGCTGAATTGCCCGGACCCAGCCCCAGCTATCAAGGGTCAGAGAAACCAATTGCGGAAGCAGAATGAGTGGCAAAAAGGCCCAGGGGGCTTGGCGAAGGACAGATGCCACGCCGCTCGCCTCAGCCGTGCGAAACGTCCAGATTGACAGTCCGACGGCGAGAAGGACTCCAAGGACCGCAAGGGTGGCATGACCGAGCGCCTTTGGACGCATGCGTGCACCTTAGGTTACCAAAACGACGATTGTGTCACAGTTCGACAACGTATTCGTCTCACGAATCATGAAGCCTCCGTGTTTGACCCATCGGCCAGGTAGCCGGTCTGCGTTCAGATCTTCTGTAAACTTCACCGTAAAGTCGTGGTGTTGTCACGGTTGGTAGGCTACCCGATGCAGCATGGGCGATCTGGTTGGTGATGTTGTTGAAGGCAGGCTGCTTTGGGTGCAGAAAGCCGAGTTCTCGAAGATCTTGGCGCTTCCTGTGGAGCGCGAGCGACGTGCGCTGATCTTCGCAGATGCCTGCCGGCTCAATGTTCTTTACATGATCGGTAAAGCGGGCTCAGGGCACTTGGGGAGTTCTTTTTCGAGTCTTGATATCGTGACCTGGCTCCACCTTGAAGAGCTCCGCCGAGCTCCTGCAGGTTCAGTCGATCGCGTCGATGACATCTACTTTTCATCCAAAGGACACGATGCGCCCGGTTTGTACGCGGTGCGCACTGCCCTCGGCTCACTGCCATTTGAGTTGATCCACAAGTTACGCGTGCTCGGTGGATTACCTGGGCATCCAGATGTGGGCACTCCGGGTATCGTGGCCAATACCGGCTCGCTCGGCATGGGAATTTCAAAGGCCAAAGGCATGGCCTGGGCGCGCCGCCATAAGGGCCAGAGCGGCCGTATTTTCGTGATGACCGGCGACGGCGAGCTTCAGGAGGGCCAAATCTGGGAATCGCTGATCTCAGCTGCCAATCGCAAGCTGAATGAAATCACGGTCATCGTGGACCACAACAAGCTTCAAAGCGACTCGTTCGTCGAGAAAACCAGCGATCTGGGTGACCTGGTCAAGAAATTCGAGGCGTTTGGTTGGCGTGTGTTCCCGGTGGATGGTCATGACTATTGGGCGCTTGGGGAAGCGTTCGAAAGTGCTCGAGCAGTGACGGATGCACCACAGGTTATCATTGCGCACACCATCAAGGGTCGCGGGGTCTCCTTTATGGAGCACACGAGCCTCGATTCGGATGTCTCCCTGTACCGCTTCCACTCGGGGGCTCCTAACGCCGAAAACTACCAACGGGCAGCCGAGGAGTTGGTCGCACGCGTGCATCGCCAGTGCGATGCGTTGGGCGTGGAACGACTCACGTTTAGTTCTGAGGAAAACCAGCCGGCACCAGCTGCTGGAAATCCACAGCGCTTGATCGGGGCGTATGCCAAGGCGTTGCTGGAACAGATGGGCAAAGTTCCAGAGCTTTGCGTGATGGACGCGGACTTGCTCGTCGACACAGGGCAGCTGCCGTCGAAAGAAGCCTTTCCTGAGCGTTTTATCGAATGCGGGATCGCCGAAATGGATATGGTGAGCCAAGCCGGCAGCATGGCGCGCGAAGGGATCTTGCCGATTTGCCACTCTTTCGCGTGTTTTCTCGCCACGCGAGCCAATGAGCAAATCTACAATAACGCTACCGAGCACTCGCGTGTGATCTACGTGGCATCGCTCGCGGGACTGCTCCCAGCGGGTCCGGGCCACTCGCATCAATCGGTGCGAGATATTTCAGCGCTTGCGGCAGTTCCGAACCTGGTGTTGCTAGAGCCGGCAACGGAAGCTGAGGTCGGTCGTGCGCTCGCTTGGGCCACCGAGAAGACTCGCAGCAGCGTGTGGCTGCGCCTGGTGAGTATTCCTTGTGACGTGCCGTTTGAATTGCCGAACACCGAGCTTGAGGAAGGCAGAGGTGTAGAGGTTCGGCCGGGAGATGACGCCGTCTTCATTAGCTCGGGCCCCGTCATGCTGACGGAGGCTTGGCACGCTGCTGAAACGCTTCAAAAGGAGCACGGGCTGGCGGTCGGAGTGATCGCGTTGCCGTGGCAGAATCGCATCGACCCGGCTTGGTTACTCCGGAGCCTCGGCGCACGCGCGCACGTCTTCACGTTGGACAATCATTACGTGATTGGTGGGCAAGGGCAGCTCGTGGGAGCCACAGTGGCGACATTTGGACTGAAGAATTCTCCGTGTGTTCACAACATCGGCGTGGAAAGCGTGCCAGCCTGTGGTCGCAATCACGAGGTGCTCCGACACCATGGGCTCGATCAAGATAGCTTGGTCGAACGCGTGCGCTCCGCACTAAGAGGTTGAGTTCAACGTCTAGAAGTGCCCGGTGCAGAGCAGGCTGGTGAAGCTGGCCTCACAGGCCAACGCATGGCTTGTGCCTTCTTGTGCGTTGGGTGCCAAAAGTAGCGTGATAAATCCGCCTGCCAGCAACGCGCCGCCGGTTGCGTAGAGCACGATCGCGCGTTGTTCTGCTTTCTCGCGTGATGCATCAATGGCTGGGCACTGCTCCTTTCTTGAGAGTCCGCTCGGAGCCTCGCAGGCGCCACTGTTCCACTCTTTTGCTTTCTGGTTGCGCTCAAGATGAAAGGGGATGGCACTGCCGACGCTCACCGCACCCAGCGTCGTCAACACCCCACCGACGAACGTCATCGTCGAGCCGTGTTGCTGGTGAGCGATCTCGGGTGGGGGCTTGACCTCGTCCTTTTTCGGGAGAAACCGGAGTGGTTTGACACGGCTGCCCAGTTGAAAAATGGCGTTCTTGTGTTCGTCCAACAAGCTGATCACGAACTCGCGCCGGTTCCCGAGTGGTAGGCTGAGTTCCCGCCTCCCACCTGCAGCATGAAAGTTGGTTGCGAAATCGTCCCCGGCTGCGCGTGATTGGACGGCTACGAGCTTCACCATGTCCACCGGATCGGAAATCTCCACAAGAAGCTCGTCACCGGACCGGTTGGGCGTCGCCGTGGCGGCAAGCCTTGCGCTTGAGCTACGCCAAAAACCCAATGCTTCCGCGTAGGGAGCTCGCAACTTAGGTGATAAGGTTCGATCAAGGTGCAAATCGGGGTTGATGGCTAAGAGTGCTATGAACGCGTTCCTAGCTTCGGCGTTTTGTCCGAGCGCGGCGTCGGCGATCCCTAGCAGAAAATAGAGGCGCTCAGTCTGTCGCACACTATTGCCACCTCGTATGAGGGCCGCGGTGGCAAGTTCGCGTGTTCGATCGAAGTCGACGGCTGCGTAGGCAACCTCCGCTTGCTTTGCCGTCGAGTCAGCCTGGGATCGAGCGTCGCGCGTGCAGATCAACCACGACCCGGTGAGCAAGAGCAGTGCGCCCGTGAAAACGGATGAACGTCTCATTAGTCCAACCCAAAGCGGCGAGTGATGGTTTGGGTTGCCTTGATGACCACGGGGTAAGTCGACTCCAGGCCAAGTTCCGGGTTCTTGAGGTGAACCTGATAGGTACCTGGTTCGAGCTTTAATCCAACGACCGGAGTGGCTCCAAGCGCCTTATTGTTGATGGTGACATACGACCAAGGCGTAGAATCGATCGTCAACGTGCCGTAGGAGGCGGTGCTTGCGTCACGCGGCGCAGGACTGGGGGGCGTTGCCGTCTGCGCCGACGCTTCCGTTTTCGAGGATGGCGCGGCTAAGTGTGACTTTCCCTTCCGGCGGGGGACAACGAGTGGAGCAATCTGAGCCACGGTAGGCAACGGGCTCATGTCCGCCAGACTCGCAGTGACCGTTATGGGCTCAAGCTCTACGGCACGCCCAACCGCCCGCGGCGGTGCAGATTCTGCCAACAGAGTTGCGTTCTTGTCATGGCCCACGGCCATGGCCCGAAGATTGGGGGCCCTTCGCGTCAACGCCAGCAGAACGCCCGTGAATAAGATGGCAACGCTGGCTGCAGCCGCAAGCCTACGCAAACGTCGGTTCCGGAACTCGGGCATTGGTTCCTCGGGTGTCGAGCGAGCCGGTGGTTCCGGAAGCGCTATCGTGAGTGGCGGAACGCTCTGGGGCGGGACACTCAACGGAGGCGGGACACTCTGCAGAGGGGACGGAAGGCGTGCCACGCATTCACGCATCCGCTCGCGCTCTTCGTTGATGACGTCCGAGTACAGGTGAATCATCCATTGAGAAAGCGAGGCACGCGAGGAAGCCTTGGTGTAGTGGGAGAGCCACTCCTCCAGATCTTCTTGCATCTCCAGAGCAGTTTGGTAGCGCTTGGTGATATCGCGCTCAAGGGCCTTCTTCGTGATCCGCGCGAGGGCTGGTGGAATCTCGGGACACACTTCGTTCGGGGATGGAACCTCCATGCTCAGCGCCATCTGCAGGGAGGCCGCATCAGTCCGTCCCTTGAAGAGCCTGTGCACCGTGAGGCATTCCCACAGCACCACTCCCATGCTCCAAATATCAACCCGACAGTCGACGTTTTCACCGACCGCTTGCTCCGGCGCAATGTAGCCAAATTTGCCTTTGATGAGGCCGGTGTTCGTCTTGGCCTGCTGGGTGGCTGCCTTCGCAATCCCAAAATCGAGAAGCTTAACCACGCCTTCGTAGGTGACGAAGATGTTCTGCGGAGAGACGTCGCGGTGAACAATGCCCAAAGGCTCACCGTGATAATCCTCTGCTGTGTGGGCGTAGTGGAGACCTGCGAGTGCGTCAGCGACCAGACGGGCTGTTAGCGGATACGGCATCGGAGCTTTAAGGACCTTTGCCGCCCGACGGATCACTCGACTCAATGGCTGCCCCCTCAAATACTCCATCGCAAGAAAATGCTGGCCTTGGTGACTCCCTGCCCGGTGCGTCTGCACAACGTTGGGATGTGAAAGTTGAGCTGCAAGTCGAACTTCGTCCAAAAACATTTGGACGAGCTCAGGTTCATCATTCATGTGCCCGATGAGCTTTTTGATCACCAAGAGCTGTCGCACTCCACCCGGTCCGTGCGACATGGTCAAAAAGACTTCTGACATCCCGCCTTGTCCCAGCTTGTCTACGACCGTGTATTCGCCTATGGATCGGGGATGAGTGAAGAGCGACTCAACACCGCCACCCGATCGCCGGTGTGAACCTGAATCGGTGGAAAGATCAGAACTGTCTGGCGAGATAGGGGCAACGAGCAGGTTGGACACTCGAGCAGCATTGCTGCAGCTGAGGTCGCATGGTGTTACTTCTTGCTGAAAGCAACGCGACGAAGCTGTGACATTGCCTTCGTTAAGCGTGCAGCCGGCCAGTCGAACGCTCAGTGAACCTTCTCGCAGTATCCCTGCGAACAGCTTTGGTCTGCCTGGCAGTCTCCCTGCACCACGCACGGCTTGCAGCTCGTTGTACCCGTTGCCTTGGCTTCATACAAGCAGCTGCAGGGACTCGGCGGTGAGAACGGAACGATATTGCCACCATCCTTGGAGCGGGTGACGCTCATCGCGCATTCGGGCACAAGCCCGCTCTGTGCATACACGTCAATCAGCTTTACGCCGTTTGGCAGGGTTTTTGTACCGGAAAGGTAGCCGAGAATATCACTCTTGCTCTGGCGCGCGGCGTCAGTCGTCGCGCCATCGCCCTTGTAGAGCAGATGCAATGGGCCCCAGATCGGGTAGTGTCCGTCGCGAACGTTACGCTTGTCGCGGGCGTTTGGCGTGGAGTCGGGGTAGACAGCGCAGGTCTGCTTAGAGTCCTGAAAGGCCAGAGCGCGCAGCTGTGCCCGAAGGTTCTTGGTTTCAATGTAGTCGGCCGCGAGAATACCGATGGCCTTGCTTGCCGTTTCCTGTTTCGCACCGGCTGCTTGCAGATTGAGAGCTACGTCGTCCGAGGTGCTGTGTAGCTTGCCTTTCCAACGTGTTGGCGCCACTCCGATGGCTGCTGCGATCATGGCCTGAGTTCCGGAGCTACCTTTCCGTTGGAAGATGAAATTTTCATCGTTCCAGATCGGAGTCGTCCCGGTGGGGTCCATGACGCCCCCATCTTTCCCAAACCCAAACACAAAATAGGCTGCTTGGGCACTGATCTCAGTGTGAACGGAGTTTGCCGGGACGGTGAATGTCATCGTCTGAATCGGCCCATGCGCGTCTCGGATGCCTTGTGCCTCGAGATTCGCAAGTTCAAATCCAGGACAAGTTTGCGCGAACACGTCTGAGATGCCGATATCCGCCTGCACCCCAGCTGCCGGCAGATAGCATTCTTGGCCCGAACTCGAGGAGCTTTCCCAATAGAAGGCTGCAGGTGCGGGCGGAGGCCCGCTGGTCATGGGGGTGGAATTCAAGATGGCGTCCACTCCGATGCAGGAACCTGTGGCGGTGTAAACGATATAGGTGTTTGATCCCGTGGAAAGCTGTTGCGCCACCTGTTGCAGGAAGGGCTTCACGGCAGACGAACCGGTGACGTAAACAACGGTGCCTTTGGCGCTCAGCGTTGAGCACGGAATGCCCGGCCGTGAGGGACTTGGGGCTGCACCTCCAGTCTGTTGGGGCGCATCGCCCGCGCCAGAACTCCCCGCATCGCCCAAGTTGGCGCCCCCGGCTTCACCCGAACCAGTGCTCCCTGCGTCGCCTGCGCCTCCAAAGCGTCCACCGCTCCCACCCGCCGCTGCACCGCCAGTTCCTACAAGCATCGAAGCCGGAAGCGTGGGCAGAGAGCCATCGCTTCCAAGCTGAGGGAGTCTGAATGAGTTAACGAAGGGTGTGCAGGTCGCGTCCGTGCATGCATTCTCAAGCGAAAAAATATCCGTTGGCTTGCAGCTAATGCAGCCAAGACCATGAAACCCAGCTGGGTCTGTGCAGGCTGTTGGGCCCTGGCCTCCGTTCCCAGAAAAACCCAGGAAACCTCCAGCTGATTCAGGATTGAAATCAGCAGCGGAAATGCCACCAGAACCAGCGCCCGCCTTGCTTTGAGCAGGAAAAACGTCGTTCCCGTTTTCGAGTTTGGTGCAGCCGTATGCCGCCGCCACGAGCAGCACGCAAACCTGGAACCAACAGAACCCGATGATCTTCATGCCGAACGCGAAGACCATAGCCAGTGTTGTGTGACAAACTGGGGACATCTCGGAAACTCAGTCCGCCGTATGCGCCCTCCGTTCGATCCTCGTTACTTCGATGGTGCCGAATCGAACTTCAATACATGCCGATAAATATATGTCGGGGCTCTCTGGCCGACAGTCCAGGGTACGTCCGGACCATCAATCGCTGAACTGTAATCGTACACGATCATTTCGGAGGGATCTTTGCCTTCGATCACGGATGCAAAGCAGGTGTCGCCTCTGGAAGGGAGGTCGATTTCGAAGGCGAAACGCCGCTCTTTTTCAAGATACCGCCACAGTGAGCAGCGCTTGCGTTCGACGATGTACTCGAGCTGATTCACGGCGCGCCGGAGCGGCCCCCGATTGAAGAGGCGTGTGGGCTGATCGAAGACGCCACTTTTCGTGAGATTTCTCCGAGCCAAAAGATAAGTTTCAGATTTGAAACGGAAGAGCCGAGGCGAGTCGAACTTCTTCGGATCTGACTGACAAACTGGGGTTTGATCGCTCGGCGCAGAACGTTCGCAGACGATCGAACCAAATCCTGTCTCATCCCCGCCTTCGTTGCGCATCACGGTCAGGAACCGCCCCGAACCTGTGGTCGCAAAGTCAGTCTCTGAAGCGCCGCCTTCGTAAAGAGGACCGACTCTTTGGTTGAGTGGGCTCCACCGTATTCCATCCGTACTCATGAGTAGCCTCACCCGGAGTGGACTCGGAAAAATCGCGTACATGTTCTCACCGCCCGAGTACGCCGACATCATAGCGCGTGACCCTTCAGCGCGAACGCTCCAGGCGATGTGGCCGGGCAAGTTCAAGGGAGTTAGCGCACTCCATGCTCCGTTCTCGGCGCGCGTCGAGCGCTGCACGCCGGCTGGCTCGAAGTCGAAAGCGTTCTTGCCGAGCTTTGAAACATACAGGTGCAACTTGCCATTCAACGAGAGCAGCTGTGGCTCGCGGAGATCCGTGCCGAGAGAAAGGGTTGCTTCTCTCCGCCAGTTCACTTCATCGGTGCTGCTTGCAACGTTGACGACGACCCGTTCGCTTGCAAAGTGCGTTGGGGCAGTGCGCCAGGCGAGATACACCCGACCGTCCGTATGGCGGACCACGTGCAAGTTGTTGTTGGCGTTTTGCACGTCGATCTCCCGGTCGAGTCCAGCGCTTGGCACAATCCGCCGAGTGTCCGTGACACTGATTCGGTAGGGACCGAGTGGATGGATCGGCTCTACGGGCGCTGGGTGTTCCCTCTCCCAGCTCGGGCGATCATAACGACCAAAGCACAGAGCCACCGACCCGTCCCAAAGGTAGTTACACGAGGCCACTCCCATCAAACCCAGTAACGCACGCCGAACCACCGAGCAAAATTAGCAGCGTGCGGATCTCCCGCGAGTGGGGCCGCCTCATTTATGACACATTCGTCACAATTCTGGGTCGATTATGTCGCCAAACCGCCACAATGTATTCAGGCGTCCCACGCGGCGCCAAAAACAAAAAAGCGCGACATTTCCGAGCCGATTCGATGTCTTTCGAAGCCCCTGCGCGGGGTTTTGGCGTCGTCGGTCCCGGACCGTTGAGTCATCCCCGCACCGCCACCAATTTGCTCAATTGCGATGAACTCGTCGGACAAACGTTGCACGCCCAAGTGCACTGTGCGCCCGGTTACTCAGCAGCACGGAGGCTTCCATGGCTAACGATCGTCGTGATTTCCTGAAGGCTTTGGGCGCAGGCGCCCTGGCATCGGCATTACCTACCAGTATTGAGCGAGCCCTTGCTCTTCCAGCGCGAAAACGCCACGGGAGCATCAAGGACGTTGAACATATCGTGATCCTGATGCAGGAGAATCGCTCATTCGATCATTACTTTGGCACCTTGCGAGGTGTGCGTGGGTTTGGTGATCCGCGGGCTGTTAATCTGCCGTCCGGCGCGCCGGTTTGGTTCCAGCCAGATGGCAAGGGTGGCGACGTCGCGCCTTTCCGACCGGAGGTCATCAATCCCGGCCTACAGTTCATCGAGGACGTCCCTCACGGGTGGAATGATGGGCAGAGGGCCTGGAATCAGGGCAAATACGACCAGTGGATCCCCAATAAAGGCACCACCGCGATGACCTATTTCACGCGTCAAGACATTCCTTTTCAGTTCGCCTTGGCGGATGCGTTCACGGTGTGCGACGCCTATTACTGCTCATTCATGGGAGCCACGGATCCCAACCGTTACCACATGTGGACCGGCTGGACGGGCAACGATGGAAAGAACGGCGGCCCGGTGCTCAATAATGCCGAGGCGGGTTACGACTGGTTCACCTACCCTGAACGTCTCCAGAAGGCTGGAGTCAGCTGGAAGATCTACCAAGACGCCGGGCTCGGCCTTGACTCCCCGAACTACTGGGGTTGGGGGCCTCCACACGTTGGCAACTACGGAGACAATTCCCTACTGTACTTTCATCAGTACCAAAACGCAGCACCAGGTACCGCGCTCCATGAGAATGCCTTCGCCGCCACCAAGATTCTGCAGAGGGGCACGCTGTTTGACATGTTCAAAGCAGATGTGGCAGCTGACACGTTGCCGCAAGTTTCCTGGATAACGTCACCTGAAGCGTACAGCGAGCACCCGAATTGGTTGCCGAGCTACGGCGCTTGGTACACTTCGCAAATCCTGGACGCGCTCACGGCCAATCCCGAAGTGTGGGCAAAAACGGCAACATTCTACTGTTTTGACGAGGGTGGAGGATTCTTCGATCACATGGTTTCGCCCACGCCGCCCACGTCGCGCGCCCAAGGTCTGTCAACCGTGGATACCGTCAACGAGATTTTCGCGGGTCACGATACCAAGCATCCAACTTACGTGAGCGGCCCTTACGGTCTCGGCGTCCGCGTGCCGATGATTGTGATCTCCCCGTGGAGCAAGGGAGGCTGGGTGAATTCCGAAGTGTTTGATCACACCTCGCTCATCCGCTTCATCGAGGAACGCTTTGGCCGTGATTACCATGGGCTCACGGAGTCGAACATCACTCCCTGGCGGCGAGCCGTCACGGGAGATCTCACCTCGACGTTCGATTTCAAATCCTCAGATGCCAACGTTGTGTCTTTGCCGAGCACTACGAGTTACGCACCGACAGATCTGATCACCCACGATGACTACAAGCCCGTCCCCCCGAAGACGCAGGCGCTCGCGCTGCAGGAACCTGGCGTTCGACCGGCGCGTGCGGTGCCGTATCGCCTGACCGTGGAGACCGACGCCGACTTCGAGAAAGGGACTATCGAGCTTCGTTTTGGAAATCGTGGAAAGGCCGCAGCTGTGTTTCAAGTGCGCGCCGGGGACGGCATCGACGGACCCTGGACGTACACAGTGGGTCCGCGAACGCACGTGACCGAGTCTTGGCCTTTGTTGGCCAAAGGGCAAACCGGCTATGACCTCTCAGTGTACGGCCCCAATGGTTTCTTTCGCGCTTTTAAAGGCAGCATTCAGGGCCGAAACAAGGCCAATTTGAGGGTGGAGAGTCGCTATGACGAAGATTCAACCATCACACTCAAGATCGAAAATCACGCTTCGCACGTGAGCATCGTTCGGGTCTTCGATGCGTACAGCAAGCGAAGCGTCACGCGCCCCGTGCTTCCCGGCAGAAGCGTCGAACTGCATTGGGATCTGGAGCGCTCGTACGGTTGGTACGACCTCACGATCGAGGTGGTGGCGGATCCAAACTTCAAGCAAGTCTTTGCGGGTCACGTGGAGAGTGGCAGAGATAGTATGACGGACCCGGCGCTCGGAGCTTAAGCGATTTGTGAGGGCCTGGCTTGCGGGAGGCATGCTCGCAGCAAGCCTCCTCGAAAGCCCCTTGCTTCTACCAGCAATCTACTCCCACGATTTTTCGTCGAACAAGCTGCGCGAGTTGTTGCGTGTTCCGGTTGGCTTAGTTGACGCGGCGCGGGGCGCTGATTCAGAGCGTTCGTTCTTTGAAGAGTTCTGCGTTCGCCTTGGCTTCGCGGGTGCCGGCGCGGCCACCGCTACTGGCACAATCGTCGTGACTGCTGGCGCGGTGATACCTGTGGTGGCTAGCGTCGGGGGTGCCTGTGGAGGAGATTCTGTGGCGGCGACCCTTGCGGTCGGTTGGGCGGTCACGATCGGAGGTGCCGCATGCGTGCTCACGGGAACTGGCGGCGGCGTTGCGGATCGCGTCAGGAGTCGATCCCCGACGAGAATCAGCAGCGCTGTGGCAACCGTCGCTAACAGAATGTTCGAGGTGTTCCAGCCCGCCTCTCGAACAGGCGTCGCGGTAACAGGCGGCACCAAGTGAGCCGTTGCGGCCACCGGCGATTCGTGGGCAGCGAGCACCTCTGGGGGCGGCGGAAGCGGGGGCGGCACCATACTGGCCGTGGATTTCGACCATGCGGGAAGCGGGGGTGGTACGATGCGCC
>CAZSUA010000002.1:51687-77164 GCA_964609655.1 uncultured Polyangiaceae bacterium
ACTCGGGTAGCGGTGCAAACGGCGGGGGTGCGAACGGCGGCGGCGCTGCCAATCGGGCGTATTCCGGGCGCATATTATGCTGCAACGCCGAAGCAAAAGCTCGAGCGTTGCGAAAGCGTCGCTCACGATTCTTCTGCAGACACTGCCAAATTGCTTGGTCTATGCCGAGGGGAACATCGTCCCTGAGACTCGAGATCGGCGCCGGGGTATCGGCGCTGATCTTGGCGAGCAAGCCGGATACCGTGCGATCCTCGAACACGGGAACACCCGCGAGCAGCTCGTAGAGAATGACCCCGAGTGCCCACACATCTGCGCGTGTGTCGATGTCGCCGGGGTCGCGCGCATGCTCGGGCGAAAGATAGCGGAGTGCCGACGGAATCGAGCTGCCTGTGAACATACCAGCGCCTGGGATCACGAGTTCCGAACGCTCGGCACTCGAGCTGGCAAATCCCGCGAGCCTCACCTGGTATGAGCCATCGGTCGCTTTGACCAGATAGATATTCTCGGTGGAGAGCCCGCCGTGCACGACCCCAGCATCATTAGCAGCCGCAATTCCGTCACATGCCTGCACAACATACGTGAGCGCCTCGGCGAGCGGCAGCGGCCCGCGCACGCCAGACACCTGGGCGAGGTTTGGTCCCTGGGGATGCTCGGTGACCATGTAGGGTGTGCCGAAATCAAGCATCCCAACGTCGATCACTCGAGCTACATGTTCGCTCCGGACTTGGGACAGACGACGAGCACTCGCAAGAAAATCATTGATTGCGGCGGGAAAAGCTGTCGCCTCTGGGCGCAGGTACTTTAGGTTTGCAACTTCATCGAGAACCAAATGATGGACCTGCAGCAGTGTCGCTAACCCGCTGTCAAGGATGCGACGCTCCACGCGATACTTGCCTGCAATGACATCCCCCGGCCGCACACTGCGGCGTTCGCGAACCAGGGTGGTAGGTCGAACGGACCCCGAATGGGAGCGTGTCGACCACGGGGACATCGAATCGCGAACCAGGGCGATGCTGCCATCCATCACGGTGAATTCATCATCAACGCTCAAGACACTCCGAAATGATTCGCTCATGGCTCCGTGGGCTGAGCGTAAGCGGCTTGCCTCCGCGCCGAGTGTGACAAGTTGACTGCAAACAGGTTGCAGCTCGTGACGATCTGATTACGCTTCGCTCTAGGGCAGGGCTACGGTTGTCACCGCAACCCCCAAGCCCGTTTCCCGGCCTCAATCACGCGCAAACTCTTATCCGCTTCCCCGAGCCTACCAACCAACCCCAACGGCAAGCCCAAACTCGGTAGGATAGGTGGTCTGTTTCCCGGGCGGAGTATTTACGACGGTTACGCCGTCGAACGTGCTGTTGTAAGGGTAGTCCGGCGTGTTGATCCAGGGCGTCAGATTTTGACTGACACGAAGATCCACGTAGAGGCGACTTGAGGACGTACGGAAGAACATCAGGCCCGCTTGACCAAACACCGCCAGATTGACCGCCCCATCAACGTCCCCGCCAAGGATCCGCGGCGTTATCCCACCGCCGACGTAGGGCGAAACATTGTTGTCGTTGAGATAATAACTCCCACCCAATTCCCCATAAATACCGCCGACGGACCGAAAGTCCGTGCCGCCGGAACCCCCGGCAGAACTTGGCAATGTGAACCCTGCCCCCAATTCCAAGAAATACCTTTCCCCTTCCAGGCGACCGTTCGCGCCTAAGGCAATCATCGGATCGTACTTCGTGGAAGAACCAAGAGCGACTGGGACCATGTACGATGTCTTGAACCCGATCACCTTCTCAACGAAGGTGCGATTCACTTTTTTGCCCTCACGCTCCGTCACTGTGTTGACCGTGCGCGTTTCCGAAGGGTCTTTCTTCTCAAAGAGGGCCGTGCTGAGGCGCGCCGCCACGGGCTCCATATCGTCCAGGGACGCGGCAACCATGCGCGTGTGATAGATTTCCTTGCCATCGAGCGAATATCGAATTGCGGTCACCACAATGCGTTCGTTCAGGCGCGTGGCCCGCACCACCAGGTACTCGGATGAGCGGCTGAGAGCAGCAGCCTCGGCATAGGTGCCCGGCGTTCCGTCAGCGTGCGGCGCAGGCACCACCATCACCACCTGATCACGACTGGCTTCCGCATACGCCTCGGCAATCACTGCCCCAATGGCCTCGCCTTCCGACGGTTCCAAATTCGTTCGCTCTACGGGAAGCACTGCCACCGACGCGTTCGCCACGGAAGCACAGAACACCCCAACACCCAACGCTAACCACCCTGAAACTGCTTTCATATTCATGGTCTCCTCTTCAAGTAATCCCTGCCCACAGAACAGCACATTCTGTGCCAGACGGAAACCCTGCCGAAGCCCTCCAGAAATGCGCGCAACCTGGTGCTCCCCCTCCAGCTACCCGTCGGTCGCACGCTACTAACTACGACAGCCTTGCCACGGTACTAGCGCGTAGAGAGCCCTATGTTGCTCTCAGAAAGCGCCTCGGCAATGATGCGTTCGTTGCACCCCGCGCCCGTCTATTGCACCGATCACCGCCTCTGTAACTCCCTAGGGTCGGACCGCGAGCAGGTCCTCAATCGGCTGGCTTTGGGGCAAACGGGACTTCTCGCCCCAAGCTTCCCGCTTCCGTTTGGAACCTATGTGGGCGAGCTTGCAACCGAGCTTGGCCCATTGCCTCTGCCCTTCACTCGCTATGAGTCGCGCCTGGCGCGGCTGGGGCATGCGCTGGCAACAGAGCTAAAGGCCTCGACCGATGCGGCCATTCGACGCTGGGGAAGGAGGCGTGTGGCGCTCGTGCTCGCGACCTCGACCGGGGGCTTATTGGAAACGGAAAGCTCTCACCTGGGCTTAGCAGCCGGGCGGCCGCTCCCTCCCGGTTACCGCCTGCTTCGAACGCATGGGCTTGGAGCCACCGCCGAGCTGTTGCAACAGGTTCTGGGCACGGAGGGGCCGGCTTTCGTGATCTCCACCGCGTGTTCATCGAGTGCCAAGGCACTCGCAAGCGGGCAGCGTTTGATTCAAAGTGGGGTTGCCGATGCTGTGATTGCAGGAGGCCTCGATACTTTGTGTCAGACAACACTCTTTGGTTTTCAAGCACTTGGCATCCTCTCCACTGAGCGATGCAAACCCTTCGCTGGAGCACGAGACGGAATCAACATCGGAGAAGGGGGTGCGCTCATTCTGCTAGAACGCGAGGCTGATTCCGAAATAGCGCTGCTTGGTTGCGGTGAATCCAGTGATGCCTATCACCTCTCCGCTCCGGATCCTGAGGGGCACGGGGCGGAGCGCGCAATGCGCCAGGCACTCGAACAAGCAGACGTTAGCCCGCATGAAGTCGGCTACGTGAACGCGCACGGTACCGGCACGCTACAGAATGATGCTGCTGAGGCGTTGGCGCTCGCGAGAGTCTTCGGGATGGGCCCAAGCGTTGTTTCCACCAAGAGTTATACCGGGCACCTGCTGGGAGCGGCTGGCGCGACAGAGGCTGCTTTTTGTATCGCTGCGCTAGAACGGGGTGAAATTCCAGCCAATTTGGGCGCGGATCCAGAGGATTTTCTGGGCATTCGTCTGGGCCGCGAAACCCTGCAAAGCGATTTCAGGTACGCGCTCTCCAATTCTTTCGCGTTCGGTGGCAGCAATGTCAGCTTGCTGTTTGGGAAAGTTGCGCCGTGAAGCAAATCATCGGTGCTCCCTTGCACCTCGCCGCAATAGGTTTCTGGCAGCCGGCTGAAGGCGAGAATGCAGCACCTGAAGCTAATCTCTTGGGCACACGGGCGCGTGGACGCGCGAGCCAGCTGACACTGATGTTCGCGGAAGTTCTGGATCAGGCTTTGGCGGGATCTGGGATAAATTCCGAGGAAGTGGCGTTGATCTTTGGCTCGGCGCTCGGCGAGATGGAGCGTTTGATTCAGCTGCTCACCACCTTACACGGTCCAACACACGACATTTCGCCACTGCGTTTTCAGACGAGTGTTCACAATGCCTCCGCGGGCCAAATTTCGATTGCCCTAAAGAACCCGAACTTCTCGAACTCACTGGCCGCTGGCCGCAACACTGTCGCTATGGGATTCGTCGAAGCCGCCGTCTGGATGCATACACGCCAAACTCCGCTCGTGTTAGTGCTCGGAGACGAAGCCCCGCCACCCGAACTCCACGTCGGCTCAACCTATGCTCCCCTGGCCGCGGCCTTCGCCTTTCTCCCCGAAGCCATACCCGCTCAGCCTTCTGCAACCTTTCAGCTGGTCGCCAGCCCTTCAGCCTCTCACAACCCCGAATGGGCAGACACTCCCGCTATTATTGGCAATCCGTGCCGGCTACTCGAACCCTTGGTGTCCTGGCTACGCGCCGGCACGATGGACCGTTTCGAGCTCAGTTCAGGCGGCCCAACCCAGTATGGTATCGAGCGCCGGTGACTCTGCTTCCGATTGAAGATCTCATTCCACACCGAGGCCCCATGCGGCTCCTGGATGAGCTTTGTCACCACGATACAGGGACGGCCACCTGCCGCGTGAGCCTGACCGAAGATTCAAGCTTCATGCGTGACAGACGTGTACCTGCGGTTGTATCGATTGAGTACCTAGCCCAATGTGTCGCTGCCTACGCCACATTGCACCCCTCTGAATCAGTGGCCAACGCTGTCGGAGCGAGCAAGCCTCGTATCGGCTATCTGGTAGGTGTGCGCCGCTTAGATCTGATGGCCGAATACTTTGTTCCAGGAGATGAGCTCATGATCACGGTGAAGCATATTTGGGGAGGCGCCGAAGGAGCACAATTCGAGGGCTTGGTGAAACGAGCTGGCGCTGTGGTGGCCTCCGCTACCCTCACTGTTTTTCACGGAACGGGGGGTGTCGCGTGAGCCTGCCTTGGGCACTCGTAACAGGCGCTAGCCGTGGAATTGGCGCCGCGATCGCGAAAGAATTGGGCGCGCTGGGGCACCCGGTTGTGGTGAATTATCGCACCGATGAAGACTCGGCCAAGCAAGTTCAAACGGAGATCATCGCAGCAGGCGGGACAGCTGAAATTGCCTGCTTCGACGTGGGTGAGCACCAGGCTACGCGAGCTGCGATCGCTCAATTTTTAACAGACGGCAAAGACATTGGAGTCGTGATCAACAATGCTGGCATCGTGGCGGATGCTTCTTTCCCGACGATGACCGAGGAAGCGTGGCGTTCTGTGTTGCGAACCAGCTTGGATGGGTTCTTCAACGTGACGCAGCCGCTGGTCTTGCCGATGGCGCGCAAGCGCTGGGGCCGTATCGTCGCTATCTCTTCGGTCTCAGGCCTGATTGGCAATCGTGGGCAGGTGAACTATTCAGCCGCAAAAGCGGGCTTGATTGGGGCCGTAAAATCGCTCGCTCGCGAGGTGGGCAAACGCCAGATCACCGTGAATGCTGTGGCGCCAGGGATTATTGATACCGACATGCTCGAAGGCGCGCCGATCGAAGAGATCACCCGTCAGATCCCCTTGCGACGCGTGGGTCGCGCCGCCGAAGTAGCCAAGCTCGTCCGCTTCCTCGTGAGTGACGACGCCGCGTACATCACCGGCCAGGTGATCTCGATCAACGGGGGCCTCGCCTGATGCGTCGCGTGGTTATCACTGGGCTGGGTCTCGCCTCGCCGATTGGAAATAGCCTGCCGAGCGTGACGCAAGCGCTCATGGAGTCTCGGCATGGCATTCAGAAAATGCCCGAATGGAAGCACTACACGAGCTTGAACACGGCCGTGGCGGCACCCGTGCTGGATGCCGCTCTCGATTTTCCTCGCAAAGTCACGCGGTCCATGGGGCGAGTGAGCCTGCTATCGCTCTTTGCTACCGAAAGCGCATTGAACGACAGCGGATTGCCTCGGGAAGCCTTGGGCAATGGGCGCATTGGGCTAGCCTACGGCTCAACGCATGGCTCTTCCCGGGAGCTTGAGAACTTCACCCGCACGCTGTTTGCGAATGAGGGCTTTCGAGGCATCCCGGGCACTTCGTATTTGAAGTTCATGGGACACACCTGTGCCGCGAACCTGGCCGAATATTATGGGATCCGGGGCCGTGTTCAGCCGACCGTCGCAGCCTGCGCCAGTGCGAGCATGGGGATAGGCTATGGCTTTGATGCAATTCGCGCGGGCTGGCAAGAGGTGATGCTGTGTGGGGGCGCTGAGGAAATGCACTTCGTGCACGCAGGTGTCTTTGATATTTTGTTTGCGGCTTCAACGAAGTACAACGAACAACCGGAGCTGTGTCCACGGCCGTTCGATCGCGAGCGAGATGGCCTCGTGGTCGGTGAAGGTGCCGGCACATTAGTGCTCGAAGAGTACGAACACGCGCGCCAGCGTGGGGCGCAGATTTACGCGGAGATTGTGGGTTACGGCACGAACTGCGACGGAACGCAGGTGACGGCTCCCTCCGCGGCAGGCATGGCCGGCGCCATTCAACTGGCGCTAGCCAGCGCGCACATGAATCCTGAGCAGATCGGCTATGTGAATGCGCACGGCACGGGAACCGAAGCAGGAGATCTTGCGGAGAGCAACGCAACCCATCAAGTGTTTGGAGTTCAGGTGCCGTTCAGCTCCACCAAGGGCCACACGGGGCATACATTGGGAGCGTGTGGTGCCATCGAGGCCATCTTTGGCATCGCTGTGATCAAGAATGGTTTCATTCCCCAGACCCGAAATCTGGACACGGTGGATCCGACGTGCGCAGAGCTTGACTATGTGAAAGGCAGCCCCCGTCAGTGTGCTGTAGATGTGGTGATGAGCAACAACTTCGCGTTTGGTGGGATCAATACTTCGCTGATTCTGAAACGCCTCTAGCGCTCTCACTCCAGAGCCTGAATCTTCAGGCGGTAGTGATAGCGGTGATTGACCAGCTCGACGCTGCTCGGTTCCTGTCCAGGCACAAACCCCTGTGGATAACGAATGTTAAGCAGCAGGTGGGTTGGTTGCTTGGCGTCGTAAAAGCGCCGTTCCAGCAGACGACCACGCTGCCATTCGTCGCGAATCATCTCTCCGAACACCTCCTGTTGGTGCCACCCGTCAGCCGCTGGCTTTCCGAGAAGTCCGATAAAATAGCAGCGATGAATGTCCTGAAAGACCAACTCAGGCGGGAACGGCAGCGCCGCGGGCGGTGCGTCCATGGGCAGAAGCTGCGTGCCCACTTGTTTCGCAACAAACGCACGCGTGCCGAACGACGTGAGCCCCACTAAAGTGAGCGCATTGCCCTGCTTCTCGAGCACTGCCTCGAAACTCGCTTTTTCGCGGTGTCCTCCCGTATCCGCGCGCTGAAACTCAGCGCTGATACTCTGGCGCCAACTGAATTCCCCAGGGATCTTCGCGACATCGATGAAGTGCGCGGGCACCACCAGAACGCTGCCATGCTTAGCTTCTGGAGCGCAGCTCAGCAGCTGACTCGCGAGCAGCAATAGTGCGCCAACTCTTGCAGGCAACCTCGACCGCGGCGCGCTCATGCAACCTGCTCCCGCCGCGTGTCCTTCAGCAGCCAGGCCGACAAGACGGCAGCAAACACCAACCCCAGCAGCGTTCCCAACCCAATCATTTGCCCTACGGCGCGCAGTGCTGGGGTCTCCGACAATGCCAACAAACCAAAGGAAAGCACGGTGGAACCACAGGCCATCGCCACACTCAAACTCGGAGCCCCTACCGTTGCCTGTCCTAGCAAGCTCTCCACAAAAAATATTCCGTAATCGGCCCCCATCCCCAATACCAATAAGAGCCCCATCACATGCATCAAACTGAGTGGTTGGTGGACAAGCGCGAGCAGGGCACTCGCCGTGAGCCCAGCGAGCACGGGTGGCACCAAGGAACAAATGAACGGGCGCCAGGCGCGATAACGCAGGAGCAAGGTGAGTGCCACCAGGATGAGACCGCCGGCCAGCAACAGCAGCAAACGCTCACGAAAGCGCGCGTAAGCCTGGGCCTGATACTGACTCACGTTCATATAATGGGCCTCAGGCATCTCGGCTAAGGCACGCTGCAACGCGACGGGATCCTTGACGCCGCGGAGGCGCGTGAGCAGACCGCGTTTGCCAGGTGCGAGCGACAGGAACCACGGGGTTATCAGCTCCTGATAGCTACGCCTCGACAAATCAGCGAGGCGCAAAGGCGAAACGCGCAGCGCGCTCCCATTCTCTCCGAAGGGTGCAAAGGCATCGCTCGCGAACTCTGCTTGCTCGAGCGCTCTCTTGATAGCGCCTTCGGGAAGCTCGGCTCGGATCCAATCCAGATTACGCGCCTGCAGCTCCTCGGACCAAATCAGATGGTGTAGCGAGCTGTATCCGCCGAGAACGTCGTCCTGCACGGCACGCTCGAGCACCAACGCCAGTTTATCATTTGCCTTGAGCAACTGCTGCTCAGACCCAAGCCCTGTCAGCACCACAAGCTCCGCACCCTCCTCGCCCGCGACGAGCTTTTGCACACGCGAATCTTCAAGCACCAGCGTCGGATCCAACGTGGTCAGCTTGCGCGGATCATCCTGCCACTTCACCTGCGGCAAGCCCAGAGCGCACACGACACACGCGACCAACAGCACCAGCCAATGCGCAAACCGATGCGATCTGAGCCAATTGAAAGCGTTTCCGCAAATCTCCGCGATTTTCAAATGGCGCAAGGGGGGTACCCTGTCGCCGGGCTCAATCCCCACGGGCACCCAGAGCAACGACACCACCAACGCGGTGCTCACGCCCGAAGCACCAAACACCGCAATCTCGCGCAAGCCCGGCAGGCCACCCCAAACTAGGCACAAGAGCCCGAGGACCGTGGTGAATGCCCCCAAAACGAGTGCGATGTAAGAGTGACGGCGAGAGCCTGCGGCGTCACCCCGCTCCAAGACGAGATGATTCACCAAGTGCACGGGATAATCCGTCGCCACACCGATCAGCGCTGAGCCGAAAGCGAACGTCATCGCGTGCACCGTGCCGAAGGCCAGCAGGCACACGCCAGTACCCACCAAGAAGCCGGCCCCGAGTGGCAGCAGCAACAGCGGCAAGTAGCGCAGTCGCACGAAAACAATCCACAGGAGCATCAGGACGGCTACCGTCGATATCGTCGACACCCGCAGCATGTCCGCTCGCATACTGCGCTCAGCGCTCACCGCGTGCCGCGCTAGGGCTGAAGCCTCAATCGTGACATTCCCGTACCGGGCCGAAATACGCGGAAATAGCGCGTCTAATTGGCTCCACAGTTGAGCCTGTGCGGGCCCCTCAAACGCGCCCTCACGGCTCACCGCGAAGAGCACAGCAGCGTTGCCATCTTCACTCACGAGGACCCCCTCCTTCGATGTGAGCGAAGTAGCGTTTAGCTTGGAGAGGCGTTCGAGCATCCGGCTGGAAAGGAGCAACGGATCTTTCACCGCCACCTCCCGCACCAAGCTCCCCGCTGGCGAACCCAAGGTCTCTTTCAAACGGTCGATGAGCGCTCGCAAACCATCCCTGCCTAGGAGCACCGGCAATTCTTGCTCAGGCTGATCGGAGATAAACTGATAGCGATGCGAGAAAAGTTCGGCAGCGAGCTCTTGCACTTCGGCCGGGCCGGAACTAAGCCGCAACGGCAGCTTTCCGAGCGCGATTTTTAGCGCCTTCGTTGCTTCTAAAACTTGGTTCTCGTCCTTACCCGAGACTGCGATCGCGATGCGTCGAGATAGCTCGGACTGCGAAAGCGCGCGCAGGATTTCGGATTCAGCCTGGCTTGTCGCGTTACCTTCGGGCAGGAAATAGGACAGATCGGTCGTGACGCGCAGCGAACGCACCACCAATGCGGCAATCAACAGCAGCACAGCCAAACTCGCGAGCCGCAGGAGCTTCATGGCTTGGCGGCTGGCGAAGAAAAGAAGCGTTTCAATTGAGCCTCGGTGTAGCGCACCTGATCGTTGGCCTTTCCAAAGCGGGTGAGCGAAGTGTCCCCACTGCCATCCACCAACTCCAGCGTTTCAGGCGCCGCCTGTTGGCCCGTGATGCGCAATGATCGTACGATTTTCGCGAGCTCTGACGCGCGCGGCGTCAGCTCCAATTTCCAGGCTCCCCCCAGGCAGGTGAGCGCGATTCGATAGTGCTTGTTCAAAGCGTCGACGTCCCCGCGCAAGACATACAAGAAGCTGTTCACCAAAATATTGGCAGGCCCCCAACGCGCCACTTCCAGCTTTCGCTCACCCGATTTATCACGCACCCAAAACTGCCCCGGCCGGATCCACACCGCCGACGGCGTCGGTGAGTCAATCCGCCGCACCAGATTTCCGGGCGCCGTGAACACGACACTGCCTCGATTCACGAGCGGCTTTTTCAGCAAAATAATGCGTTTTTCCTCAACAAAGTCGACCCTTAGCCCGACGAGCTTCGAGAACGGTTGAAGCACCTCACGCACAGAAGCTGGGCAATTCGGCTCGCCCGCTGCCAGCGCCTGGGAGGTTGCGCCGAGTGGACCCAGCAATGCCGCAGCTAGGCACTGCCGGCGGGTTAGAAGCGGCACGGCAGAGAGGGCGGTTGCGCGTGCTGCAGAAGAATTCGAATGCTTGCCCATGTGAGTCTCAGACGGCTCCCAAAGGCAACTGATTGCTGCGAAACCAGTTGAGGGTTTGTGCGATGTCCTGGTCCATCGCACGATCGGCCACCACACTTGGGATCTGCCCACGGACATGGGCATGCAGCTCCTTCGCCCGGCGATGGATCCCGTGTCCGTTCCGCAAGTCAACAGCCTGGCACAACGCTAGCAACAATGCTGCCGCGGTGGTCTCGGTGAGGTCAAGAATCGCCTGGCAATCGCGGGCTGCGATCGTACCCATGCTCACCTTGTCCTGATTGTGACCCTCGGTGCTGCGGCTAAACGCCGTGGCAGGCATCGTGAGCTTCAGAGCCTCCGCTGCCAGCGCAGAGGTCAGGATCTGCATCGCTTTGAAGCCAAAATGGGCTGTTTCCGCAGAGCCTTCCTTCGCTACCAGGTCGCGCGGCAAGCCGCCGTTGGCGCTGGGATCGCACAGCAGCAAGAGCTGGCGGTCCATCAAATCGCACAGACTAGCGACCGCCGTCTTCAAGGTATCCATCGCCTGCCCCACATGCCCTCCGTAGAAATTGCCGCCCATCAGAACTTGATTGGAGAGTGGGTCGAGAATGGGATTATCGTTGACGCTGTTGATTTCAATTTCGAGCCAAAGGCGAATGAAACTGAGCGAGTCCAACGTGACGCCGATAATGTGCGGCGCACAGCGCAGCGAGTACCGATCCTGCACACGCCCGTTTTCCCGGGCCGCTTGGGTGCCATACTCAATATCGTCGCGGATCCAGGCCGCGGCCTGAACTTGGCCCGGATGAGGCTTAAGCGCAAAGATGCGCTCGTCAAAGTGCCCAGCATTACCGGCTACCACATCGCTCAGCATTGCGGTGCAGGCGGCTGTGAGCCGACACAAGCGTTGAGCACGCATGAAAGCGTCGCAAGCCAGGGCCGTCATCACACTCGTGCCATTCATGATGGCCAGGCTTTCTTTCGGCTCAAAGACTAATGGCTGAATGCCCTCGCTCGCCAACGCAGATGCTGCCGGCACCACAGCTCCTTGGTAGTACACCTCGCGTTCACCCATCAGCACGGCGGCCACGTACGAGAGCGGTGTCAGATCGCCGCTCGCTCCCACCGAACCAAGGCTCGGAATCCGAGGAATGATTCGGCGATTGAGCAACGCCACCAAATGCTGAAGGAGCACGGGCCGCACACCGGAATAGCCGCGCGCCAAGCTGGCCAAACGCACCGCCAGCACCGCCGCACTGTCTTCCAAACAGAGAGCACTCCCCACCCCACAACCATGAAAACGCACGAGATTCCGAGGCATCTCGGAAATCCAAGCCGCATCCACACCCACGGCACAGGACACCCCGAAACCTGTGTTCACACCGTAGATGGGCTTTCCCGCGGCTTTTGCCGCAACCAGCAAAGCATGGCTCGCGAGAATGCGCGCCTGACAGCCGGCATCCGTTTCAAGGGCAACCTCGGCTTCTCCCCTGCCCAGGAGCACGATCTCTTCGACGGTAATCGGCTTTTCACCGACGATCACGGTTGGGTGCGGACTCATGCTGATTCCTTGGGTGCGATATCATCCGTCCAAAAGGGAAAGAAATTGAACCAATTGTACGGGGCCAACTGACAATAGTGCGCCAGGCGGTCGGCGAAGCGCTGAACATAGGCTTGCAAGGCTTCGCTGCGTTGAGCTCGCGGCAATTGAACCTCTTCGACTAATGGCTCGCAGTGGAGCTCGTAGCGCCCGGGCCGGTGATACAGCCCAAAGGTGAGGTAGATCGGGCAACGCACACTGGCCGCCAAGAGGAAGGGTCCGGTTGGGAAGCGGGCCTTCTGGCCCAAAAAGCTGACTTCGACGAAATGCTTGGAGATCACGCGGTCCCCGAGGATGGCTAGCATCTCACCACGCTCCAACAATTCTTTGGCTTTGAAGATAAAATCCAATGAATCAGGTGTGATCTCGAGCAAGCGTGCGCCCACGCGACCCCCACTCGCTTCGTCGAGAACGCGATTCACCACGCGCGCATTACCGAAGTATCCCACGATGTGGATGTTGGCCTGCGTCGCTTCACCCACGGCGCGCATCGCTTCAAAGCTGCCGAGATGCGCGCCCAACAAGATGGCACCACGTTTGCTTTCTGCGAGCTTCTGGATGTGCTCGGAGCCAGAGGTGCTGATAGAGAACGAACGCAGATTTCCCCTCAAAAAGAACAGGCGATCCAGGCTGCACTCCGCGAAATGAAGAATGTGCCGGTACACATGTGACAAGCTTGGAACCTCGCCCACCAACTCAAGGTAACGCTTCGAGGCTCGCCGCGCGGTTCCATTCAAGCATACAGAGTAGAGCGCTACGCCCTTCAGAACCAGGCGAGCCGGACAACGCCCCCACATCGTGCACAGCACCACCAAGCAGCGCATGCCGAACACGCTGCCCGTTTCGCGCACGCTCAGCCAGCCGGGGCTTGCCATGTTCCGCTCCTGAGCTTCCGCCCTGTGAGAAGCCGAAAGACGGCTTGGGTGATCAGACGGGTGTGCATCCAGCTGATGCGCGCGTTGTCTCGCACCATTTGAAAATGCGAGACCCCGCCTTCTGCGACACTGAGATAGCGCACCTCCGTCTCAAGATTCACCACGCGCAAGCCATACCACACCAAACGCACCGCAATTTCTGGATCAAAGTCCATGCGGTCGGCGCGGGGTAGCACGACCAAGGCCGCCGCTACCGGATAGACACGGAAGCCGCACATGGGATCTGCGATCACACGCCCTCCCGTCTCCAGCTGAACGCAGGCGTTGGTGAGCTTGCGCCCTAGCAACCGGGCCTTGGGTGCTGAGCTATCGAACTTTGGGCTGCCCAACACCAGGGCTGACGGGTCGGCCGCGGCAGCGCGCAAAAAACGTGGAATATCCGCCAATTGGTGCTGATGGTCCGCGTCCACTTGCAGCACGTGGCTGAAGCCTAGCTCGGCCGCGCTACGAATTCCCGTCTTCACCGCAGCGCCTTTGCCGGCATTCTTGGCATGCCGCCGCACACTCACGCCAGGCAGCTTAGCTACCACATCTACAGATTCTCTCCCTGAACCGAAGCAGCCATCGTCCACTACAATGATATCTTGGACGTGCAGTTGCGCTTCAGCAACTACTGCCCCCAACGTGATGGGATTGTTGTACGTGGGGATCACCACGCAAGGACGACAGCTCACGGCAGAGCCTCCGCAAATTCCAAGGCACCGGAGCTGCACACGGCTTGCCCAACACTGATTTCGAAATTGAGCACCGCCGGCTGAGGCGAGCGTACCAACGTCAAACAAAGCTGTTCGCCAGGCCGAATCGGGCGCTTGAATTTCACACGCTGAGCTTGCTTGAGAACTGGCAATGCTGGCCACACCCTCGCTGCATGGGCCAACACCACATCATTTAGCTGCACCACGCCCGGCATCAGCGGATCGCCTTCAAAATGCCCATTAAAGAACCAGGCCTGCTGAGGCACCGTGATCACAAACGTATGCTCCAAGCCACCCGCCGCGACCCCATGCGTCTGCGTTTCGCACGCAACCGATAGACTTGAATCGCAACTCTGGCTTTCAAAGAGCTCCCTGAGCTTGGCTTTAGGCAGCTTGCCATTGGCTTCACGTGGTAGCTTCAACACGAAGCGCCAACGCCTCGGCACGGCCACAGATTCCAGCTTCGCCAGGAGCTTCTCGCGCAGCTCCTGAACGCTGACGCCAGGCGCCACCAACGCGCACACGACCTCCACATCGCGTGGCGGCAGAGCGGACAATCCCAGCACAGCCACATCAATGACTCCATCCACTTCGGCCACCAGACGCTCAACCGCTGCCAGATCCACCCGGCGCCCACCCACCTTCACCACGGAATCCGAACGCCCCGCGTGCACGAACGTCCCATCGGCATGAAAGGTGACGCGATCTTCGGTCGAAACCCAGCTTTTTTCGCCCACAAACGGCGAACGCACCTGCAGCTGCTGAGCCCGCCCTTCGCCAGACTCGGATGGCGCGCTCCCCCCACGCACGCTCACACCTGGCAAGGGCTGCCACGCCCCGAAGTTCGGCGAGCGCCGATAGGCAATCCCACCCGTCTCCGTGGAACCAAACAGCTCAATGATTTCCACCGGCAAGCGCTGCTGCAACGCGCCGCTTAGCTCAGCTGGTAGCGGAGCACCCGACGAAACAATGCGCCTCAAAGGCAGCGCTCGGGCATGTTCTAGATCATTGGCTTCAACCAGTAAGCCCCGGAGCGTTGCCGGTGAGGCAATCAGGACTGAAGCACTGTGCTCTCTGGCAGCCCGGGCGATGAAGGCACCGTGCAACGGTGTTTCGCGTACAAAGCTAGCGTTGGCCACAAGCGGCGCCAAAACTCCTGCCAAGAAGCCGTAGATGTGGTGAGCAGGAACCGTCGGCAAAACCGAGCAGCCTTGCAGCGCCAAAAGTTCGCCCAATAGCTGTGCCTCGCCCAACAGCTGAGCGAACGTCTTCTCGTGAACGGTGGGCGCACCCGTCGTTCCCGACGAGTAGATCCGTGCCGCCAGCCGTTCTCCGGGGAAACTCAGCGATTGGAGAGGCCCCGAAATACTCGACTCAAAGCGACGGACGTCAAGATCCGCGCCCTCCCAACCATCCCCGATCAGTGCGCTCACCGAGCCCCCGGCGCGAAGCGCCCGAAGCGCTTGAGGGCGATGATTGGGGGCCAGGCCCACATGGCAGCCACGCAACCACACGCCCAACACAGCAGCCATGAAATAGTAGCGATCCTCGCACGCAACCACCACTTCACTGCTAATTGGCAAATCCTCGAGAGCCTGCGCCAGAGCTTCCGCCAAAGCGAGCAGCTCAGCGCCGGAGCGAACGCCGAGTGCGCCCACAGCTACCGGAGTAGAACGCTCGCTGTTGAGCACCGTAAAATCCGTCATGACTTTCGTGGCTGCACGCTAAGCAGCGAGGCTAGGAGCCGATCGAGCCGGCCTGGACCAAATTTCTGGAAGCGGCGCTTGCGCACCAGATACTCAGCCGCCATGAGCAGACCCACGAGCACATACGCGATAAAGCCGGAATAGGCTGCCCACCAAGCCAACGGAGCGAACCACCCGAGGAGCGCGGTGGTGGCAGCATTCAGCGCGAAGAAGCCGCACCACACTTGCGTGACTCGGCGGCAATACTGGACTTCAGGAGGCGAAAGCTCAGGATCCATCAGGCGTGCGAAGCGTTCAACCATGGGGGGTGGCACCCAGAGCGACTGGCCGAAGCTCACGAAAAACCCAAGATTCATCACCACCGGAAACAACAAGAGCAGGCGGGCTTCGCTGACCCACCCGCCTACAAGCGCCAACCCAGCGATGAAAAGCGCTGGAAAAAGCAGCGCGAGCAAACCCTGACGACCTCGGCTCAGCCATTGAACCAGAGCCGCGACAAGCGCCAACAGTGCGAGCCAGTGTGCGCTACGTGCGATGCCGATGTGCGTGAGACCGACGTACACACACACGGGGTAAAGCAACGCGCCGATCACGAGGGTAGCGCCAGTGATCGCCTTCTGCATCGCACCGCTCAAATCTCAAACCTCAGGGCTCGCCTCAGCATTGAGACTACGCTCGACCAAGAGCACCACATCTTCCACCGTGCGAATCGATTTAAGCGAGTCCTCGGACACGCGCTGGCCAGTGACTTCTTCTAGCTTCACGGCCATATCGACGGCATCCAAGCTATCAAGATCCAAATCATCCACGAGCTTGGAACCGAGCTGGATGTCCTCCGCCTTCAGCTCAAAGAGCTCGACCATCAGGGACTGCACGCGGGTGAAAATTTCAGCTTGAGTCATGTCTGCTGCTAGAATTGGGCTATTTTGAAGTTTGCTCGGCTCTGGCCAACTCTTTTAGGATGAAAGCGCCCAGAGTTTGCACTGATCGAAAGACCTCACGCGCGAGTGCCTCGTCGGTACCAATTTTCAAACCCCAACGCCCCTCAACGGCAATGCCCAATTCGAGAGCGTCGATCGAATCGAGGCCCAGCCCCTCGGCGAACAGCGGAGCCGTTGAGCTGATTTGCTCTGGCGTGGTGTCCTTGAGCATGAGGGCTTCGACGATCAGCACCTTGAGCTCGGCTTCTAGATCTTCCGCTTTCACTGTGAGGCGCCCGGGCATAGCAAACAAATGCTCAGCTTTGCTCTCGATTTACAACAAGACCCACAGAATCGTCGGCCGCTCCAGCCCCCGGCTTCAGGCCATGCACGCGCTCTAGGATAAGATCGCGGGTGGCCGTTCTCAAGGCCGAAAGCGAGCGCAACGTCGGGTAATGGCGCCAATCGCTCACCATCGCCACCGGAAAGATCCTGAGCTGGATGGCAACCGGCGGAATCGCGTGCCACGGAGTGCCACGCCCAAGGCCCGGAGGCTCAGCCCTGATCCCCAGCACCACGAGCGGGACCCCCGCTTGTCGCGCCAGCTCAAAGGCTCCCAGTCGAAAACGCCGCAAACCATTAACCTGCGACCGCGTTCCTTCCGGGAAGAGCAAAACACTGTGCCCAGCTGCGAGGCGACTCAACGCCTCAGGCATCACGCCCAACTCGGGTTGAGGCCCTTGATTTCGATTGCAGATGTGCCCACAGGCCCGCAACAAAGGGCCCAAGATGCGACTGCGAAACAACGACTGTTTAACTACAAAACAGGTTGACCCAAGCACCGCTACGAGCGCGGTAATGTCTACCAAGGTGGGATGATTCGCAATGATTACCGAAGGCCGCGGCACCTCAACTTCACACGTACGATGGTTGAACGCCACTAAACCCATAATCCGCATATAGTCGTGGAAGAAGATCCACGCGGCACGCACCACCCGTTGGCAGCGCTGCCGAGACTGAAATAGGCTTCCAGGCCAGCGCGCCACGACCGGCAGCACGAGGCACGCCAAGAGCACGCCGCCCACCCCGAATCCAACGAACGCGAGTCCCGCCAACGCGATTCGAATCCATTGAAACACGCGGCCCATGTCAATCGCAGTCGAGAACCAGCATAGTGCCCACGACACCACCCCGCTCGCAACCCCAAACGCCTCGAAACCATGCAGCACACACCCTCAACGAGTGAATCCACTGACGTACTGGTGATCGGTGCGGGACCTGCGGGCAGCGCCGCGGCTGTGGCGCTCCGTGCGCGAGGCTACCGCGTGATTTGTCTGGAGCGCGGGAACTTTCCTCGGCAGATTGTCGGCGAATCTTTACTACCGAGAACCTGCGACCTGCTCGCAGAGCTTGGCCTCTTGGAAGCCGTCGAACGGCGCGGCTACATGGTCAAGAAGGCCGCGTACTTTCTGCGCGGCACCGAGCGAGAGCGTTTTTCATTCGCAGATGGGTTGCCCGGAGATCGCCCGACAACCTTCCAGGTGCCCCGTGATGATTTTGATCAAACGTTGGCAACCGAAGCTCGACGGCAGGGTGTGGATCTCCGCTTCGGGCACGAAGTGCTCCAGGTGGAGCCTACCGATACCGAGGTAACGGCCGTGGTGAAAGATCTCTGGCGCAACGAGACCCACGAGATCCGTGCCCGCTGGCTGCTCGATTGCAGCGGCTACGGTCGCGTGTTGGCGCGCCTGCTCGCGTTGGATGAGCCGAGTGGTTTACAAGGACGCGTCGCCTGTTTCACCCACTTTGAGGGTGATCTCAGACCCGAGACGGACGTGGAGGGTGATATCTGGGTGTGCTGCCATCCCCAGCAAGGCTGGCTCTGGCTCATACCATTTTCCAACGGTCGAACATCGGTGGGCATGGTGTGCGATCCCGGGCATTGGGACAGCCTCGAAGGCGAACCCCTCGCGCGTCTCCTTTCGCAGCTCGCCAGCGATCCCAACGCCAGCGCACGCCTCAAACACGCCGTGCCAGTGCTGCCGCCGCAATTGCTGCGTGATTACTCCACCAAGAACACCCGCCTGCACGGTCAGCGCTGGGTTGTCGCCGGAAATGCCGGAGATTTTCTCGATCCTGTCTTCTCCTCTGGCGTTACCTTGGCGTTAGAATCAGCCACGCTTGCAGCAGGGCTGGTGCACCGAGTGCTAGAAGGCGAAGCAATAAACTGGGACGCGGAGTACAGCGCACCCATGCATCAAGCCGTGAGCGTATTTCGTGGAATGGTGGAAGGTTGGTACAATGGCCAGCTGCCGGATATTTTCTTCAATGAGCAGAAGCTTCCTCGCATCAAGCAGCGCTTCACCTCGCTCTTGGGTGGCTACGTGAGGCGCGATGATAATCCGCTCACTCGCGACTGTGGGCAGAGCATCGCGGCGCTGCACGCGGCGATTTCGGGGCAGCTTGGAGAGAAGCTTAGTTGAGCGGGGGGCCAATACTTCTGTGGCAACGACTGAGGCGCTCGACAATCCGCGCTTCACTGCACGCGGATCACGCTGGCTGCTGTCGTTCCGAAATTTTCCGGGCTATACATTTCCTCAACTTTCGTCGCAGGCGTCACGAATTCTCCCAGGCTTGTCGCTCGCGACAGGTAACGAAAATGGTGGATCCCAGGCAGCAAGTGGTCGATGAAAAAGAGAACACGATCGTCTTTGAGCTCTTGGCGAAAGCTTGTGCTCGGGCTTGGCCGACCGTGTGCGCGGGCGTCGTAATCATCACCGACGCCATCGATTGTGTCTTCGCGTTCCTCAACGCTCATGAGCGCCGGCGAGAGCCACGCTGCCGCGGTTGACAGGTTGGTATCAATGGGCTCTAGCGCTGCCGCTATGCGATCGTCGATCACGACGTATTCGCGTGGAATGCTGGTGACCACGACCAGATCGGTCAGCACCAGATCACCGCCGTGGAACTCGGTTTGGCTCGCACGTGGCTCCCCGGAGGCGTTGGCTCCGTCCGCCTGAGCTTCAACGGATCGCAATGTTTTCTGGACCGAAAAACCTCGATCCAGCGGAAGCTGAGGGAGTTCGGTGTCGGCATAACGAAGCCGCGCCTCGTAGAACAGGGTCCCGGCACCCTGGTTGCTAAAGATTAGGTCACCGCCGCGCAGCCCATTCAGCGGCACTGTCTTGGTGAGCGGAACAACGCTTGCACTGGCGAATTGACCAGTCAGCAGAGGCTGCTCCCCCAAGAACACAGAAATGTTTGCCTTCGGAGCTTCACTCTCCTGCGCAGCTCGGTAGGCCGAAAGCGCCAGCAAGGCGAAAGCTGTCTCTTGGGTGTTCTGCCAGGTTCCGCCACGGCGTGCGAACAAGAGGCCCCGGGCTAACGGCGCAGCGAGCACATGCTTGGGGCGTGCAGCGACAAGAGCACGCAGCACGAGCGCGCTCGATCGAGCGGGAGAATCCATCAGAACGGCATAATCGTTCCCGATGTTTTCGGCGGAAAACGCGCGATTCCCGCTGATATGCAAGGTATTTTCCAGAGTGCGGAGGAGCGGTTCGATCAGAGTCTTCGGCTCTCTTCCAACCACCATCGCGTGCAGCAATAGCGCGTTAGCAAAGGCCGGCAATTCAAGCTGTTTGGCGGCGAGCCGGGCTACCTGCGAGCTCTCCGGACTGCCCAGCATTGCCAGGACATCGAGGATGAGCGCCCTCGAAGCGCGGTTGATCCTGTCGTCTTGTTTCGTGCCGGTTACGTAGGTTCGCAAGTAATTCTTGCCCTGTTCGAGAACCCATTCTGGTACGTCGAATTTGCGCCCTTTGGCTTCGTGAAGGACCCAAAGGGCGTACGGCGTGATCCAAGGTGAACTCTCAGAGTTAGGCCACAGCCCAAAGCCTCCGTCGGAACCTTGCCGCTTGATGATTTCAGCCACCGTCCGTTCGACCAGTGCATCGGCGTTCGGTGGGATCTTGAACCCGAAATCCGTGGCCATGTTTCGCAGGGACAAAAGCGGCAAAATGCGGCTCGCCAGTTGCTCGGTGCAATCATAAGGGTATTCGATGAGCTGCGACATGCCGGCATCGAGCCCGATCAATGCCGTGGACGACGCACTGAGTGTGAGGGACCCGATGTCTCTCCGGATCGAATTGAGGTCGCCTAAGCGTTCAATGGCTTGCGTCTTGGTTTCGCCGTACAGAGCGACGGTCTCGACATTCGCGGGACTCTCGACAGGGAGGCTAAGCGCCACTTGGTCGTTGGCACTCGCACTCGTCACCTTGAACGTGAACTTAGCGTCGCCAACGGTGCCTGCTCGGAACGCAAAACGCACCTCTTTTGGGGTGTTTTGTTCGATCGTTACCGCCTTAACGGCCGGACCAAGCAGTGTGATGGCGGTTGCCTCTGCCGCCACGTTCACTTGGGTGGGACCCAACCCCTTCGCACTCACCACGACGCCCGCTTGCAAGTTGTCCCCGGCACGGATGAATCTCGGCAGGGCCGGGCGGGCCATGAGTGGCTTGCTCGTTGTGATGTTCGTTTCGGCTGAACCGTAGCGGTCATCCAAGCTGGCTGCGACCGCCATGATGCGGTAGCTCGTGAGACTATCAGGAAGCCGAAACGATGCGCGGGTTGTCCCTGTTGGCCCAACAGCGAGTGTCGGGTTGAAGTACGCGGTGGTTCGAAAATCGATTCGGACATCGAGCCGCGTTTCAGATCGTTTCCCTGAGCCGAAGACGCCAACCCCGTCACCATATGACAAAGACGCCAGCTCGAATCTACCGGTGCGCCAGTTCATCCTGCCGAGCATTTCCCGCGATTCAATGGTGTCCACCCCCAGCATTCGAGATGCCGTGAATATCTCATGTGGATCGGGTTTTTGGTACTTAGAGAGAGAGAGCACGCCTTCATCAACAGCATAAAGCGTGACTTCAGCCGCGTGCGGTTTGCCGTCCGCGGTGCTGACTCCAACGTCAACGCTGACTTCGTCACCTGGCTGAAAATCAACCTTGTTTGGCTTCAGACTTATCCGCAGACGACGGGGCTCTGCATTCACGCGAAGCTCAGCGACTCCCGAGCGAAACGTGGGCGCTCCGAGGTCAGGCTTGCCTCTTCGTTCCAATGGAGCGGTGCGGGGCCGTAACAGGTGAACGGAGACGTAAGCGTTCGGACGGATCGCGTCTGTGACGGGGATCAACCGCGTGGGAGTCGAACCGAAAAGCTTGGTCCGCCGTGTCTCGTACACACCATCACGTTCAATCGTAATGATGGCGTCCGCTTCAGGAAATGGGGACTTCACTAGCAATCTCGCTGTCTCCCCGACATTGTACTCAGCCTTGTCGAGTACGAGCTCAAGCTCTTCCTTGTCCTCCCGCCACGCGGATTCGCCGCTCCCGATCCCGTAGAGCGTGTAGGCGGAGCGTGTCTCACGCCCCTTGTCATCCTTGGCTTTAGCCAGCACAAAAAAGTATCCGGCAGCGGGAATCTTCAGCGCACAACCTACGGCTATCGCACCCGTCGTGCCTGAGCAACGCGAGACGACTTGATCTTCAGAATGTGTCACCCAACGCTCGAAGCCTGAGGTTGCATCGAGCAGCCGTTTGAAACGACGGCGCACGAGTTCGATTTCGACCGTTCTCCCAGCAACGTGATTACCGCTGGGATCCAAGGCTAGAAACTCGGCACTGACGGTGGCGGGAGCCTCCACGAAGGCGTTCGTCGGTTTCTTCAGCCCAACATAGAAGCTCGCGGGGTGAAGGACGACACTTAGGTTTCCGGCTAACGCTTGACGAGAGCTGTCCGTCAGCTCGGCCTCCACCGCGATCTTGACTGGAGCCGTCTGGTCCAAGATAGCGAGATCCACTGGGAGTGAAAAACGCCCACGCGCATCGAGCACGCTGGTTCCTTTTTTCAAGAGTGAGTACAGGTCTATGCTTGGAATCAATGGATCTGGCTTACCGAAAGGCAGCACCATGTCCTCATAGTAAACGCTTGCGTTTGTGGAAAAACCCTCACTGTTCGGCACCTTGAACCAGCTTTGCTGCTGGCTGACGCGGTAGGTTACCCGCGCGTTCGGCAGCGGCGCGCCGTACAAATAATCTCCTCGGATCGTAAATTCAGCATGGTCGCCATTTTCTAACGTTTTCGCTGAGCTCTCGACGTTTACCTTAAATTCAGCGGAACGATACTCTGCGACAGTTAAGTTCGCCGAGAGCTCGCCATCCTTCAGACCTTCGGTATCCAGCTGATACGCACCTGGGGATGCTGTGGCGGGGAGCCTGAAAGTGAGATCGAAGCTTCCGTAGTCACTGGTGGTCACCATTTGCTGCAGGTGCGTAAGCTCATTAGGTGAGGTCAAGATGACCTGAAAGCGCCGCTTGCCTGGTAAATCATTCCCAGTCTTGGATTCTCGGCGCACGATCCCTTTGACCTTGACCTCATCGCCGGGGCGGTAGATGTCCCGGTCGGTAAACAACACTCCGTAGTAGCGGCGGGAGACGGACCCCCGCCCGGCTTCGTGCTGGGAATAGAGGAAAGTATCGGCTTCTTGATAGGCGAGATCCTGTGCCGTTTGCGCAACGATCAGGGGTGGCGCTCGCAAGTTCTCGTCTTGTGGGAACACCTCCTCAAGAATTTGCGCCAGTCCCGCCTCGTCTGTCAGATAGCTCTTCGAACGGCGACCTTGGTTCAGGATTTCAACGCTAGCTCCGGGCACGGGCGCACCGGTTGAAAGCCGTGTGACCCAAACGTGCGCACTGTGTTCTGAGATCTTGGCCGTGATTGCCAAGTCGGTAACCTGAAGCAGCTTGGCCTCTTCTTCGGTTTTTCCTGGGGCTGGGGAGTACTGGGTCAAAATGGCGATGGGGCCACGCCGACCTTTCAGAATCGTAGCCAGATCGAGTGAGTGCCTGGCTATTTCGTTCTTGGGTACCGCGGGATGGAACACCTTCGTTTGAGCGCCGTTGATAGAGCGGACAAAGGCTACCTTTTGGCCGGACGGCATTCTCATCATTTCAGCTGCTTGGCCCAGAGTGAGATTTGCCGTCGTGGCGTGAAACTCACTTAAATTGACGCTCGTGATGGCGATTTGAAGTGGTTGCTCGGCCTCAAGCAAGCTCCCGTCGACCCCAAGCTCAATAGAGGGCTGCTCGTCTGCGAAGCGGAGATCACTTTGGGCGCGGCCTTCGAGCGACTGGCCATAGGTATCTCTGAGGCTTGGATCCAAACTGATGGAGTACTTCTTTCCAGGCCTAAATGCGCCATTCAGATACCACTCCTTTTGCGCTTCACCTCCGACCGAGTCCCAGGCGAGGTTAACAGGCGGCTGCACGCGCACGCCTTTCTGAAGCTCGGACAGCTTCACACGATTAGTAAACAAAAGACGGGGTGGGGTCCACGCTGCGCATGGCTCCTCCCGTGACTCTCTTTGGCATACGATCTTCGCGCGGAACGGGCCGTACGTCTCGAACCCGATGCTCTCGGGCGTGCCACTCAATAGTGGGCCTCGACTGCCTCGAAGTTTATCGCTGATCCGGAATTCTATGCGGCTCGCGGGCGGTAGCGGTGCGCTTGGCCGCACCTCAAGCAGCTTGTCGTACTTGGGATTGGGGCGCACCACGTCGAAGTCAAGCGGTTGAACCTTATCTGCTTGGAGGGCAAAAAGGCCCGATTCTGCCTTCAGTGCCTCCGCGGACACGGGTTGATTGAAGCGCAGCTTGAGAGACGTGTTGAGCGGAAGCCCCTGTTTGCCTCGGTTCGGTTCAGTCGACACGACACTTGGCCTCGGTGTGGCAAATTCCCAGCGGAAAGCTTGCCCAAGGGCAATTCCGTTCAAGGCGCGTAGGTCTTTTGGGACTTCGACGACGTAGCGTGTTGCTGGGTTTAAGGGCCCGGGCTCTGGGACGAAGGTGAGCGCACGCGTCCCCACCCACTGCCACCGTCCAGCGATTTCAGGGCTGAGACGGATTTTGGGTGTTGGAGCATCATTTGCCACAGCAAGTGCGCGAATAGGCTCGCTGAACACGATCTGGATCTGCTCCAGCAACGAACTTTCGCCCTTCGGTCCTGCGAAGTCGACTCTAAAAGGCCCGCTTGGCAGTGCTCTACGTTGTCCGCTTAGGAGTGCTACTGAACTAGGTGAAGACACCCGCCTTTGCTCAGGAGCGCAGGCTAACATCAGAACAAGACCCCAGCCGACCCAGCGCGCCCGCCCCCGCCACCAGCAGAGCCAAGCCCAAAGCGTGTGACTTAAAGCATCCACACGCCATCCCAAAATTGACCCCAATCGCATCACACTCCTCCAACGACCTATGGTCGGGAAGCATGGGCTTCGGCACAACCTAAAAACACGCCTCAGCCCCTACCGGGAAGGCCTACTTGAGCCGCGCAACGTCAGCAAGATCTTCGGGACGCCCAACCGCTCGCTTATTCGCAAGCAAATGTTCACGCGAAATAAAGAAAACTGGAACGCCGTCGAGCTCTCCCGACACACGAGCCTCCCAGGCCGCCCCCAGCTCAACTCCCTTAATGAAGGTCATGAGATCAATTTGCTCTGGGGCTCGTCCGAGGGCCACCATGACCGGTACGACGAATTCGGCCGGCTTCATCGTGATCGCTCCAAACCCAAAATCGCTGAGAGCCGCAAGAAGCCGCTCGGCGTTGGAGAGCTCTGGCACGATGAACACATCGACATCGCTGGTAAACCGCGGATACCCATGAAAGCTCACCGCGTGGCCGCCGATAATCAGAAACTGTACGTCACGTGCGTTCAAGCACTGCAAGAACTCTCTGAAGTCGTCTGGGAGCATCTTGGGAGCCATAGTATTGTCTCTGAAGCTTCACCGTCAGCGCAACGCGTTCATTCGGTGTCATCGCTTGGTAGGCCTCTCGAGTGCAGCGCTCAGCCTCCTCGGGTGTCTCGAATTTGGTGAGGAGCCGCTCCACGGGCTTCAGGTTTAGCACGTTGTGCGCGAAAGGAGCTCCAAAGGTTCGAACTTCCGGGTGTTAGCTTTCGACTCAGGCATGACCAAGCCCTACGCTAAGCCACTCATCAGGGGCTTCCAGTCTTTGGGATGGGCTACTCCCGCACCACATCCTCAAACGAGGCCGCGGTGAGGATTCGTTCAAGGAA
>CAZSUA010000003.1:0-8508 GCA_964609655.1 uncultured Polyangiaceae bacterium
CCGGAATTGTAGCCCCAATCGGATCCAAACGGCTCCCCTACATTCATCAGTACGATGCGCGCCATCGCATCGAAATTGGCTCGATACATGCTGGCTTCACCGGGGTAGGAGTTGCCGCTGCCATTCAAAATACTGCGCGTGGGATCGGCCCCCAGCACGAGATCGAGCACACTCTTTTGCTGCTTGGCCGCGGTTTGAGCGGGGCTATCACCCACCCTAGCTGTCGGCGGGGCCTGGGGCCCGGTGAAGCCAGCGAACAATCGATTGTAGTTTTCCTCGGGGCTGGGGTTGAGCGGGATGACTTGGCCCCTCCCCGCCGTGCACACCTTGGTTCCGCTGACGTTCCCGTCGGTCTGGACGGCCATCTGGAGCGAGGGAACTTTGGTGACCGCCTTGGGAGAATTGATCGCAGCGGCGATATATTGGTCCAGGGAAGGGCCGCCCGCGACCTCACCGTCAGCGCGGTTGGTGGCAGCCAAGCAGTGCGTTTCGCCGTTGTAGTGCGCATTACTGGCGCTCGTGGGATCGACCGTTGCGGACACCATGTCGAGGTTCTCAAAGGTAATCAGCTGATCCCGGATGGCGTTGAGCGGCGAACGCACCTCTGGAAACAGGAAGTCCGTCTCGGTCGCAACGCCGCCACCTGCAGCACGGAAGACGTTTACTTGCCGCGAGACGCCGCTACCGGAATGAAAAAAGAGGACGCGCTTCGGAATGCTCCCCTGTGCATAACCCCCTCGGGGATAGAGAAAGGAAGCCGGTAGGGCGGCACCTGCGCTCAAGAGGCCCATGGCGCGGAGGAAGGCTCGTCTGGGAAGTGCTGGGAATTTCATGGGTCAAATCCTTCTCACTGTCCTACGTACCTAAACGCTGGGCTCGTGGCTAAGCTCACCAGGATCTCACGTAAGTCTTTGGTTTGATTGAGCTTTTGAGCCAGCGGCTCTGACTGACACGGCGCTATTTCGTCGCGTGTCACAGACAGCGCGTACCCCATCCACTGCGCAGCCAAGCAGCTCCCCACCTGCCGGCTGCCAGCTAACTTCTGTCCGAGCTCCAGAGCCCCATTGAACTTGCCGTCCGCGTCGCTCGTGCCAACGATTTGACCGCTCGGGTCAACCGGCAAGCCGAACTCTTCCGTACGAAAGTGTCCCAGGGCGTCGTAATTCTCGAAGCCAAAGCCGGCACCGTCGATAGCCGAATGGCACCCGGCGCAAGTGGGTGAGGCATGGCTCCGCTCCAACTGCTGACGCGTCGTCATCTTTGCGTCACTGGTCAACACCGGAAGTGCCGTATTGATGTCTGCCGGAGGGGGCGGCGGCGCCGTACATAGAAGTCGATCTAAGACGAACACGCCACGCAAAACAGGCGCCCCGTTGCGCTCGTGCGCGAGCCCCGCCATGAGCCCCGCTTGGGTCAAAATCCCGGAGCGCCTCTTTGGCGTCCACCTGCGCCCACGTCAATGTCGCACCGGGGAATGCTCCGCCGTAAATAGGCGCCAAATTGTCGTTCACGTAGGCGTGAGAGTCTGTGAGTAGGCTTCCAAGATCATGGCCCTCGTCCCAGAAGATGTGGTCAACAAAGCGCTCCGTGGCTAAGCGCAAGTCGCCCGCCACAGCCGGACTGAAGGCTGGGAATAGGTCTTTTGCTTTGACCATGCCGGCGTCGGCAGCGGCCAGGAGCTCGCCGTCGGGTGTCGAGTCCGTGAGCAAGTAAGCAAGGCGCGTCGCTAGCTCAAAGTTAGTGAGGGCGTGGCGCCCGCCAAGCGTGTGCTCGACCCGATACAAAAACTGTGGGGACTGGAGAAGGAACATCTTGCCCAGGATCGCCCGTACGAAATCTTTCCCACACTGCTCTTCGGCAGACGCATCGGCGGGCACGCACGGCGAGAGCAGGCTCAGATTTTCTGCTGCAGCGGCAGCGACAATCGCCGCGTTAGCGTTCAGGTTGTCGATCAGCTGTGCGGATGGCGTCTATGCGCGTGCGGTGTTGAGAAAACCCTTAGCCGCAATCTCCGAAGGCAATATCAAGTTAACATTATTAGCGAACACCCAAGGAAAGAGATCTCGCAACGTATTTCTGTATTCCGTGTTGCCCAGCCGTGTGAGCGGGGCAGGCCCGGCGGGAACCTCTGTCCCCGTGCACGCCGCAGGCTGAAGCGGGCCCGAGCCACGAGGAGCACTCGGCGCCGCAGTCGGCGAAGTGGAAACAGCATTGCCCGTACCCAGAGACCCCGGGGCCGGAGCTGCGCCGGGCGCCTCCATCGGGGCTTGCGGCGGCTCTACGAAGTTGGAGGGCACATTTGCAGTGCAAGCAGGCAGGGCAATGCAGAGGAGCAGCCATCCGCTTGGGCTGGCCTGGCGAGCAGATCGAGACAACGACGCCATGATGGGTCTGAGTACCTCTCAGCCGCCTAGCTGGCTCATCAAGCTTCAGTTGGTGGGGAGCCTGTATTTTTGCAGGACGACAACCCGGCTTCAATAAACCTCACCGTCGTGGCGGGCTACACAGCGGCGCCAATCACCACTCCGCTCGTGGGGATTTCGCAGTTACTTGAGAATACCAGCGAGTGGACCGCTGCCGGTATTGGGCGCGCCAAACGTCGTCGCCGGCACTCCGAACGCATTCAAGAGTGTGACGTGAAGCCTGTTGTGGGGTTCGCTATTGTTCCAACCGTACGTGTAGTCCGAATCCCCCGCTGGCTTGTTCGTTTCCGATCCGAACATGATGTGCTGACCCGTGTTCACGCGGCCCCCTGCTGAGCCAAACAGAAATGCCCGCAAATTAGCCCAATTGTGGTCTTTGCCGCCCGCCACATCGCTACACCACCAACCGAGGCAATTGTCGAGCAGCGTTGAAGCTCCCTCGTTGACTGCATCCAGGCTCTTCAGAAGCTCCGCAAACTCGGTCGCGTACCAGAGGTTCATTTTACTGATACCGTCTGTGTCTTCGATGCCCGCCCTGCCTCCCAGCACGCCTGCGCCTGACCCCGATTCGTGAGATAGGGTGTGGTGATCGTTGACAAGATTCAACCAAGCGAAGGTTTGCAGCGATCGAGCATAGGAATATTGCAGCGACGCGATGCGGGTCAGATTGCACGCCAGGGCGAGTACCATGAGATCGCGCTGCTGTTTCGCGACATTGGGAAAGTTATTGGCGGCACTCGGATCACCATTGGCGGTGAACATCGTTTGCGTGCACGACGCAAGGTTGCTCACGGGGGCTACGCTGAGGCCGCGCTCCACCTCACGAAGCATGCTCACATGCTGGTCCAACCGCTGCTTATCGTCTGCTGAGACAACCGAGCTTACGGCGGTAAATTCATTGATCACAAAGTCCATCACGCTCTTGTCGCGCTTCAGGTTGGCGTCGATCACGCCCGGAGCGGGTGGCGCTACCGTGTTCGAGAAGAGTCGCGTGTAGGCAGCCTGTGGGCTGTCTTCGGGGGCGATGGGTTGGGCCGGGCCAGCATAGGAAAGGCGAGCAATCGGGTGATTGCCGTAGCGAACACTGGTTCCAACACCGAACTGGAGTGACTTGTACTTGGTGGTTTGCCCGATGCTCTTGGCCAGTTCCTGATCGAAGGAAATGCCACTCGCCCAGCCGCCTCCCACGGAAGTCGCAACATCTTCGAACTGTGGATCAGAAGTGCTAGTGACTCCCGTGAGCATCGAAGCAATAGCGCCCGTATGCTGATCGCCAGCCCCTGCAACTTTGAGGTCGAGCCCAGAAATCACCAGCAGCTTGTTCTTGTAAGGAGTCAGCGGTGCCGTTTCGGCTCCAAACGTGTAGTCCCTGCCTGGCCCCGAAGGCATGAACTCCGCAAGATTGTTCGAGCCATTCGGGCTGTACACAATCACCAGTCGAGTGTTTGCGGATTGGGCGCGTGCGTTTCTCGGTGAGAAAATTTCGAGAAACGGCAACCCCACCGCGATCCCACCGGCGCCGTAAAGAAAAGTTCTTCGAGCTGTTCTTCTAGCATTCATGGGACGTTCCTCTACTTACTTGAGCACTCCAGCGAGCGGCCCGCTTCCGACCTGGGGATCGCCGAACGTGGTTGCGGGCACTCCAAGGGCATTGAGGAGCGTCACGTGGAGCTTGTTGTGGGCCTCGCCATTTTGCCAAGCCGTGGGGCTTTCAGCGTTCGAGGTGGTCACCTGCATCCCATACGCGATGTACTGGCCCGTGTTTACCCGCCCGCCCCCAGAGCCGAACAAGAAGGCTCGCAGGTTGTCCCAAGAATGGTTCCCTCCCTCCGAGACATCACTGCACCACCAACCCAAGCAATTATCGAGCAAGGTCGCGCCCCCTTCGTTGATCTCATCCAAGCTCTTCAGAAGTAAAGCGAGTTCGTTCGCGTACCAGGCGGTGACCTTGGGCAGGTAAGCTTCGTCATTCGCGTGCGTCATCGTATGATGATCCTCGACCGCCTGGAGCCAGGAGAACGTCTGCAGCGACCGTGCGTACGAGTATTGCAGCGATGCGATGCGAGTGAGATTGCATGAAAGAGCGAGCACCATGAGGTCCCGTTGTTGCTTGGCAACATTGGGGAAGCTATCGGCGACGCTGGGGTCGCCCATCGGACTAAACGTAGTCTGCATGCAAGACGCGAGATTGCTCACAGGCGTTACCGTGAGGCCGCGTTCGACTTCACGCAGCATGGTCACATGCTGGTCGAGTCGTTGCTTGTCGGCAACCGAGACGGCGGCGCTCACGGCCCCAAATTCACTGATCACAAAATCCATCACGCTCTTGTCGCGCTTCAGATTGGCGTCGATCATGGCCGGAGCCGCGAGCGTGGAAGTGTCGGAAAAGAGCCGTGTATAGGCCGCTTGGGGGCGATCCTCGGGGGCGATGGGCTGAGCCGCTCCCGCATAGGAAAGGCGACCGATCGGGTGGTTTCCGTAGCGAACGCTGCTTCCGACACCGAATTGAAGGGATTTGTACTTGGTGGTTTGCCCGATGGTTTTGGCAAGCTCTTGATCCACCGAAATCCCACCGGCCCAGCCGCCGCCAACCGAAGTGGCGACGTCCTCGAACTGCGGGTCATAGCCAGGCTTAATGCCCGTCAACATGCTAGCCATTGCGACGGTGTGTTGGTCCCCGCCGTCGGTGGCGGTGGGGTGCTTGATCTGAAGACCGGCTAGCACCGTCATCTTGTTCTTGTAAGGTGCGAGTACCGCGGTTTCCGTCCCGAAAGTGAAGTTCGCTCCGCTCCCTGTTGGCATGAATTCAGCAAGATTGTTCGAGCCGTTCGGACTGTAGACAATCACAAGTCGTGTTGGCGCTGATTGAGCGTGAGCACTTCGCGGCAAGAACGACTCCAGAAATGGTAGCCCTACTGCGATGCCGCCGGCACCGCGTAGAAAGGTGCGTCGGGCCGTTCTGCGAAGAGCGTTCACAGCGTGCCGCCTTGCGAAGCGTTCCGATAAAGAAATGCACCGCTCTGCGTCATGGTCACCAAAAGCTCGCGAATGTCCCCGTTCGAGGTGGCGAACGCATCCTGCATTTGCCGCAGGGTGCAGCCATCTGCCACGGTTTCTCCGCGGCCAAAGCCGAAGTGAAACCAGTGACTCACGGTACATTGGTTAACCTGTGCGCTTATGGAGAGTTTCTGCGAAAGCTCAACAGCCCCGTTGAAGGTGCCATCCACATCGGTGTTCGTGAGTTCTCCGCTCGCATCCACGGGGCGGTTCGCTTCCTGGCTTCTGTAGGCGCCGACGCCGTCGTAGTTTTCAAAGCCTAGCCCAATCGGATCCATCAAACTGTGGCAACCGGCGCACACAGGGTCAGTGCGGTGCGTGGCAAAGCGCTGCCGCGTACTCACCGTTGGGTCAAAGGGAGGGATCGCCGGAATATTGGCAGGCGGTGCAGGCGGCGGACTGCAAAATAGCCCATCCCTCACAAAGAATCCGCGAGTCACCGGCGAGCTTTGGTCAGGCTTGGCGTGAAGCGCCAACCACCCGGCTTGCGTGAGGATGCCGGCGCGTTCGGTCGCTGGTAACGTGACAGCAGTGAGCGTCGCTGAGCCCGGTGCCGCAACTCCATAGATCGGCGCCAACGCATCGTTCACGAAGCCTTGGGTCGAGGTGAGGAGCGAGCCGAATGTCCCACCACCATCAAACACGACACCTGCCACGAATGCCTCGGATTGCTGCCGCAGCAAAGGCCCAAAATCCGCGGTGAAAGCAGAATAAACCGTGGGGCTCTTGGCCATGTGATCCATGGCTCCGAACTCGAACCACTGCGAGTGAAAGTTCACCACCGCACCTCGCGCTCGCGGATCCAACAGCAAGCGTCGGGCTTGTGCAGACACTTCCGCTGGAGTGCTCAGCTGATTGTTCTTCGCTGCGTCGAGGAGCGCCGCATCGGGCATGCTCTGCCAGAGGAAGTACGATAGGCGTGACGCTAACTCGTAACCGCCAGTTTGCACCACACCCGGCGCCGCAGCCACCACGGGACCACTTGTGTCAGCAACTTCCATTCGATACAGAAATTGCGCCGTCTGCAGCATGGCTTGCACCAGCATCTCTGCGGCTTGTTGGAAGCCAAACTCCGTCTTCGAAAATTGATAGAAAGCTAAGAGACGCGCTTTTTCATTGACGCTGAGTGGACAACGATAGCTGCGACCACCGAAACCGTCGATGAAGCTGGTAGCGCACGCGTCTTCTCCTGTAGCGACGGGATCACAGCCCAAAAGTGTTGAAAGATTCGCGCCAGCCACCGCCGACGATTGGCGTGCTGCCGTGGCGTATTGTTCGGCCAAAATCTGATTCACCGTTCTTACGGTGGCGCCGTTGTCAAAGCCCAGCGACCGTTCTTCGGCTACAAATGCCCGGCCGGGTCTCGTGGTGGTGTTCAAGAGATCGCGAACGGTATTGTCGTATTCCGTGTGCGTGAGGCGGCGCATGGGGGAAGGTCCGGGATTTGGAGCCGCACTTGCGCAGACACTTGCCAGCGGAGGCACGGCAAGAGGGCCCGTGGTGGTGGGCATCGCCGCCGGCATTCCTCCAGTCTGTCCCCCCGTTCCCGCATTCGGAGTAACCAGGGGACCGTCAGGATTCGTCGCACTCGGAGGAGTGCCGCCTGGGCCATGCGGGTTAGTAGAGGTCACGGTGCCTTCGCAACCTGTACCCCACAGGAGCAAAGCTCCGAGCGTCAGTGGAAGGCAGGACAATGAAGGGTGTCGACTTCGCAACGGCATATTTCTCTTCCTTCGCGCACTGTAGGTACAGGTACGCACGCCTGTGGAGCGCTACCTGACCCTATGAACGGCTCATCAGCTCAACCTGTCACGTAAAGCTAGCCGGCGCAGACGAGCAGTTCTTCCTCGTTCCCCAAAAAGATCATGCGTAATCCCACCGCCCCCGGCTCAAGTTCTGTCGAGGTTCGGAACCTGAACTCTCGATTCCGATGTCCAAAGAACCCTTCGACCGTAGCGATACTGGCAGGCAAATTCGAGATAACGGCGCCTGGCGACGGTTTGGCCGTACTGAGGTTCACCGACTGCGAATGGTTTCCCGCGCCCTGGAAGAACACGAAATTCGCCGAACGCTCACCGGCGTCAGGCCGGCTTCCGTGACGAACATTTCCGTTGGCTCTGGGATAGTAAGCATGCTTACTATCTGATCCGACCTGACGGGACGCCTCGGGATTAACAAACTCGCCCATCGGCCGTTTTGCCACAACGCATGTCTCTCGAGCGGACCTTTGGGAATTCGCCCGCAACCGTGACGGTCGCGCTCGTGGATGGGCAGAAGGGCGCTCCCCCCAAGTGCCCTTCCCGGCCGAGCGCATCGCTTACCTCGGGTTTCATCGCGATCCCGGCGACCCGCATCGGCCAAATCTTGGTCGAAATGAACCTGGTGTCCGAGGTCGACCTGACGACCACGCTGGCCAAGAAGTTCCAGCTCCCGTTCGTCGATCTGGACACTTGCGTCATCAACCTTGCGGCGCTGGAGGAGCTACCTTCCTGCAAACTTCCGACTGCCGCTGGTGGCGCGCTTCAAAATTATGGCGCTTCTCGACATTGCCGAGCGGCGCAAGCCCCAGGATGGAAAGATTCGTTTTCGCGTCGGAGAAAAGCAGATCGAGCTGCGCGTCGCGACAATTCCGACCGTCAACAACAACGAAGACATCGTGCTGCGTATCCTGGCCGCCTCTAAACCGTTGCCGCTCGACAACATGGGCATGAGCGCGACGGTGCTCGAAAATCTGAAGAAAGTCGTGAGCAAACCTTACGGGCTCGTGCTGTGTGTCGGCCCGACCGGCTCCGGCAAGACCACGACCTTGCACGCCGCGCTCGGCTTTATCAACACCGTCGACATGAAGATCTGGACCGCCGAAGATCCCGTCGAAATCACGCAGCATGGCCTGCGCCAGGTGCAGATTAATCCTAAAATTGGCTTCACGTTCGCGCATGCGATGCGCGCCTTTTTGCGCGCCGACCCGGACGTGATCATGGTCGGCGAAATGCGTGACCTAGAAACGGCTGGCACGGCCGTGGAGGCG
>CAZSUA010000003.1:8518-29938 GCA_964609655.1 uncultured Polyangiaceae bacterium
CCGGCCACTTGGTGCTCTCGACGCTGCACACCAACAGCGCACCCGAAACGGTCACGCGCCTGATCGACATGGGGCTCGATCCGTTCACCTTCGCCGATGCGCTGTTGGGGGTTATCGCTCAACGCCTGGCGCGCGGCTCAAACTCTGGAAGTGCAACGGCTGCGGGCAGGCCTCACGGATCTAAAGCAAGTGCTCGCGGTCTGCAGCCGCTAGCCGGCGTCAAACCAGGCGAACGAACACCGCTGGCCTCGGGGCCGATTTCATTTTGCACGCCAGCTTGAATGTCGGTGACAGGCGGGCAATACAAGATCGTCTATGTCCGCGGCGCGCGACGAACCAAAAAGCCTCAAGGCAACGCTTCTCACGGCCTTCGACACGAGGCCGGGTAGCGAACTTTCTGTTGGAGGTGTGCCCGCATCCCAGGTTGCAGGGGCGTTCGGTACACCCGTCTATGTTTTCGACGCTGAGGTCATGCGCCGCAATTTCTCGAAAGTGCGCGCGGCCCTTGGCTCCCGAGTGGAGGTGCTCTTTGCACTCAAAGCAAATCCTAACTGCGCCGTAGCCTCCGTTCTGAGAGAGGCGGGCGCGGCATGTGAAGTTGCATCCGCGGGCGAGATTCTAGTCGCAATGAAGGCCGGCTTTAGTGGCGATCAGGTCCAGTTTGCTGGTCCAGGTAAGCATGGTCCTGACATCGAGCTGGCCCTTCGACACGGTATCTTTTCGCTCAACCTTGAGTCGATTTCCGAATATGAGGCGGTCAGGGAAGCCGCCAAGAGCTCCGGGGTGCGCCAGGGGGTGGCTGTGCGCGTGAATCCGAAGGACTCGCTTGGAGGGTCACGCATGCAGATGGGCGGCGGTTCCAAGAAATTTGGGGTCGATACGGAGCTCGTTCCCGAGCTCATCAAGCGCATCGTTGCTGATGGGGATTGCCAGTTTCGTGGCCTCCATATTTACGCCGGAACTCAGAGCTTTGATGCCAAGGCTTGGGCAGAAAATGCTCGTGGAATCGTGGCGTTTGCCAACCAAGTCGAAGCTGAGACTGGGGTTCTTGTGAACACCATCAACTTCGGCGGCGGATTCGGCGTCCCGCTCTTTGAGGGCGACGCGCCATTCGATATTGAGTCCGTAGGGCCGGCGATTCAGGGGTTGATAGCGCTCGACGCAAGGCCCGAGCGAAAGTACTTTGTTGAGCTAGGCCGATACCTTGTAGCGAACAGCGGAGTCTACCTGACCCGTGTGATCTACGCGAAGGAATCGGCGGGCAAACATCATCTTATTCTCGACGGTGGAATGCACCACCACGCGGCGGCGGCGGGAATGGGGTCGCTCATTCGCAGACCTTTCCCCATCGTTCCCGTGGCTCGCCCCTGGGCCGAGCCGACCACGAAATTTACGTTGGGAGGCCCCCTCTGCACCCCAGCCGACGAGTTCGCTGCGAACCTTGATCTCCCCGCTGTGCAGGTCGGAGACGTATTGGCGGTCCTCGCGTCGGGGGCGTATGGGCTCACCTTCAGCAACACTATGTTTCTGAGTCATCCAGCGCCCGGCGAGGTGCTGGCTGAAGGAGGTAAATACTGGCTCGTGCGCGAGCCCGGACGCACCGAGGATTCCCTCCGCGGACAGCGGCTGAAGGGCGAAGCGGAGCCCCGAGAATGATGTTCGCGCAGCTTCGAGATGTTGCACGGAGTCGCCGCGACACAGTCGCAATCTCGAATGAATCCAGCAATATAACCTACGGTGTGCTGTTTGACAGAGCGCTGGCATTTCGCGAATTCTTTGCCAACCTAGGCCGCCCATTCGTGCTCTTGGCGCTTCCAGGCGGTCCTGAGTTCACGCTCGTCCAGCTTGCCGCGCTGGGGGCGGAGGCTATCCATGCGCCGCTTCCACACAAGAGTACGACTCGCGAAGCCTCGTCTGTGATCGATCTTGTCGCACCAGACGTGGTTGTGGTCGAGTCGCTCCAACTTCAAGCGGGTATGCTCAGTGCGCTGCGCGAACCTGCGGTAATCCTCTCGTTTGCCGCTAGCGACGAAGGCTCCAAGATGGGCGCTCACACCGTTGTAACAAGCGCTCAGGTGGAGCGAGGTCACTCCACCTGGCATACGGAGGCACGCGACCACGGCATCCCCGCAGAGGTCGCGATGGTGCAATTCACCTCTGGTTCCACAGGGTCACCCAAGGGGGTGCTTCTCACGCAAGCAGCCCTGCTTGCGAACCTTGCGGGCAACAGCGATCACCTTGCGCGTTTCGAAGGGCGGAGCGTGTTTTGCACAGTACCACAGTTCCACGCGATGGGTGGTGCGGTGGTTCTTGAGCATGTTTATGCCGGCTCACCCACACATGTTACCAATCAGTTTGTTCCAGCTGAAGACGTTCGACGGATGCAGGCGAGCGACGCGGTCGCGCTCCTAGGCAGCCCGAACTATTTTAGCCTGGCCCTTAGGCTTGGAGTTCTCGGTGCTAAGCATTTGCCAGGGCTTCGCTCTTTTACGCTGGGAACGGCGGCGGTCGATGTGGAGACCATTCGTCAACTCTTTGCGGCCTACCCGGACGCGTCGGTTCACGTGCGCTATGGCCTCAGCGAATCCGTGGGTGCACTCACTCGTCTCGACCTCAGGGCGGGAGATGAGCCCCCTCCGCCTGGTCTCGTGGGGTCGCTGGTTGGGGACGCTACATTCGCTGAAGCTCTGCCTCGGTTAGGAGATGGCGAACCGAGGGAGGTCGTTGTGCGTAGCTCCTGCAATGCGCTTGGGCAGCTCATCTCGCGAAACATCTGGAGCCCGTTGCTATCGGGCGACAGCCGCAATGAACTTCGAACAGGTGATTGTGGCTATGTCGACGATCACGGGCGGCTTCATGTGCGGGGACGCACGACGACCTTTCTCAAGGTAAACGGGTATCGCATCAGCCCGTTTGAAATCGAAGTTGCCTTGCGCGCCTACCCTGGGGTTAACGACGTGGTGGTCGTAGGCCCTTCGGATCCAGTGATGGGCCAGAAAATTGTAGCCGCAATCGAGATGCACGTCGGGGTCGCCGCGCCAACCGAGCTGGAATACGCGCGCCACTGTCAGGCGGAGCTTGCAGCCCACAAGCGTCCGCATCGCTACGTGTGGTTTGAGCAACTTCCACGAACCCACGCGGGCAAACCCGATCGAAATCGCATCCTCAGGGAGATTGAATCATGAGCCAACCCACCGCCCTACAAATCGAGCCAGAAATCGCAGCGCTGGTCGGCGCTGTGATACGCGAAAGCACAGGGAGGGAGGTAACGATTAGCCTGAGTGACCGCCTGATTGAGTCGGGCCTCCTAGACTCGCTCTCGATGGTCAATCTTGTGGTCGCGCTGCAAGCCAAGTTCGGCGTTGAAGTCGATATCATGGACGTCGACGAACAGAATTTTGCCTCATCCTTGGCCATCGCGGAGTACATCTCTGTCCGTCGCTGAATTCAGGCGGCTCGGAAACCACCAAATAGGACGCTCTCACTCGAGGCACCGATGGACGCCGCCAAACCTCCCCTCACGAAGCCAACCGTCATTGACTATCAGCCAGACCACCACGAGGCAGTATTTCGCCTGTATGCTGAGGTGTTTGGGCAGGAGGGTTCGGCGAACTTTAGGGCCCGTTGGCGCTGGTCCCAGGTGGAGAACCAGGCGCCCGAAGAAACTCAACGCTGGGTGCTCGTCACCAACGATCGGGTCGTTGGTTTCCTTGCCACTGTGCCGCTTCCCTATAGAGTTGGCGGTCGAGACGTGCTGGTTAAGTACTCGTGCGACTTCATGGTGCACCCTGAGTTCCGCTTCTATGGACTCGCACTCATGCGCGCCTACATGAAGACGTGTTCGCATTGTGTCTCCTTGGACGACATAGGGGCCACGATCGCGATACTGAAAATGATGGGGGCAACTCCGATCGGAAATTCACAAGGCTACGCGCGTCCGCTTGACACGAGTGCGCTAATTCGGCGTGACCCTCGACTGAGGCACCTGCCCGGATTCGCGCTATCCGGTGGGGATCTTGCCCTTCGCACCTACGACCGAGCACGCGCGCTCGCTTGCTTGTCGAGAATTGAGGAAGTGCCTGACTTTGATGCGCGTTTTGACCGCTTCTTTTGGCGTTGCGAAGCTGTCACGCCGGTGACGCTCAGGCGAGGTTCCGCCTTTCTGAACTGGCGCTATGGACCCAATTCGCCACATGCGGGTCGGCGAATTGGCGTGGTCCTTGATAGTCGCGGCGAAATCGAAGGGTACATCGTCGCTTGCGCGTCAACAGCTGCGCAGCGTTGGGGGCATGTGTTTGAACTCCACGGGCTTCCAGAGCTACCTCGGCGTCACTATGCGGCGCTCTTGTTGTTTGCCTGTCGAGTCCTTCGGAATGAAGGCTGCTCTGTTCTTAGACTCTTCCATTTCGAGACCAGAACGACGGCCCCAGTTCAGGCACTGAAGGAGGTTCACTTTATGCGACGCCAGCACCAGCACACGCTCCTCGCAAAGTTTGGTGAAGCCTCGCTCAACGCTCTCGCGTTGGACTCAAAGAATTGGAGCTACAGCTTTGGCGACGCTGAAGCCAGTTACAGTCTTTGACATCGTGATCCACGCTTTGGAGGCCACCTAGGGCCTCGTACAACTGAACTGAATCGCCGCGAACTTACTGGAGTCGGTGCATCCACTGTTTCGGTATTGCTTCGGTGACGTTTGAAGGGCGCGCGTGCGCATCCTGTGTGTTGGTCCCCGAACGCGACTCCGAATCGGGCGGCGAGGCAGTGTCGAGCACGGAGCGCACCATCCGAAGGAGATCGCTCGCGGTGAAGGGCTTCTGAATGAACGCTCCGAGGCCGCTACCGGCATTGCTCCTGAAAACCGCATCATCGGTATATCCGGACATGAAGACCACCCGCACGTTCGGAAGAAGTGCGCGCACGCGTTCTGCGAGCGCTCTTCCGCCAAGCTTGGGCATCACCAGGTCGGTGAGCATCAAATCGATGCTGGGCATCAGGTGCGTATCGATCAGGGCCAAGGCCTCCTCCGGACCCTCCGCCTCGATCACTCGGTAGCCCTGCTGCCGAAGCACACGACAGGCGACGGCGCGCACGTGAGCCTCGTCCTCGACCACCAGGATTGTTTCAGAGCCGGCCGAACGCGGAGCTCGTGGTGTCTCTGACGGGGTCGGTGCGGCTAACACCTCGCTGGACGCGGGAAGCAGAACGCGAAAAGTGGTCCCCAGACCGACCTCGCTCTCGACGCTGATGAAACCCCCGCTCTGCTGAACGATGCCGAACACCGTCGGCAATCCAAGTCCGGTCCCCTCGCTCCGGGGTTTGGTGGTGAAGAACGGTTCGAAAGCTTGAGCTTGGGTGGCTTCATCCATGCCGATGCCGCTATCTCTGACAGTGAGCACAGCGTAGGAGCGCGAAGAAGTCGGCTCTCCGAATTCGTCGGAGGTATTCATCACGCTTCCCGTTGAGATCACGAGCTTGCCGCCGTTTGGCATGGCATCGCGTGCATTCACAGTCAGGTTCAAGATAATTTGCTCAAGCTGTCCACGGTCCGCTTTGATGCAGATCGGCTCCGAGCTTAGCTCGATGATAAGCTCAATGTCCTCACCAATGATGCGATTGAGCATACGATGAGCACTCTCCACAACGGCATTGAGGTCGAAGACTTTGGGAACCAAAACCTGTTGCCGACTGAAAGCAAGAAGCTGCCGCGTGAGATCCCTTGCGCGCTCGCCAGCTCCTCGAATCTCCGCCAGATCCGCGCGGAGCTCACTCTGGCCGTTGAGCTCGCGAGCCACGAGATCGGTATAGGTCAAGATCACAGAGAGGATGTTGTTGAAGTCGTGGGCAATGCCACCAGCCAGCCTTCCGATCGCCTCCAGCTTTTGGGCACGCTCTAGTTGGGCTTGTGTCGTGCGCAATTCATTTTGCGCGTGCTCTCGTTGCGCGATCTGCTGCTTCAACTCCCGGTTAGCTGTAACGAGCTCAAGGGTACGCTCACTCACCCTTTCCTCGAGCGCCGCGTGTGACTCCTTGAGCAGGAGATTGAGACGCTCAATTTCCTCCTTAGCCTGCTCCATCGTGCGAAACTCGCTCTGGATCTGGTGTAGGCGACTTTCGGCCGCGCTCCGCTCACGGCCGATCGCGGCTGCGATCAGCAACATCACGCCCCCGAGCGACAGGACCAGCGTGGCGAAGATGGAGCTTTGCACAGCGCGATTCTCAAGCGCCGACGCCTCCTTGATCTCGGCGAGCGAGAAGATCATCTGGTTATCGATACGTTGGACCATTTCGTCCATCCGATCGGTGAGCGGGCGATCGATGCCTCGAACTTGCTCGTCCACTCTGCGCTGGCTTTGAACGTCGGTCGGGTCGAGCTCAGCCAAGGCTTTCCGATACCTCTGACTGAGCACTTGGTGCTCCGCCAGCATCTGATTGACCGACTTCGCCAGTTGGGGTCGAAGCCTGCGAAGCTCTCCAAGTGCATCGCGAGTTGCTACTTCTTCCCCTCGGAACTGTTTCAAGTACTTTTCAAACAGCGTGGGTTCGTACCCGCGCAGCAGCACATTCTTCCACTCTTGCACCTGTTTCTTGAAATGAACCTGCGCCTTTCGCGACACATCGATCGACGCCCCAAACTCGTGGGCAGCCTCGAGACTGCTGATCAATCGGTTATGTGCGCGGTCCAGGAAATAGAGGCATGCGGCGACGGCAATGCCTAAGACCAACACCGAGCTGGTAACGAGTGCTTTGGTGGAGATCGTGCGAGCCAGGGACCGAAACACGGAGCATGGAATGCTACGCTCCCTTTCTGCCAGCGTGTTGCTCTAAGTGACACGCCACGCCACTGCCACCAATACGTCGCGCAGTTGCCTTCTTAATGTCGCTGTCCCCAGAAGCCCCCTAACCTCAGGCTTCCCACTTCACAGCGACATCGTCGACCTCATTGCGGTAGGCGGTGGCACCAAGCTGCGTAGGCGACTCAAGCGTTGTCGGGCGCCCTCTAGCCCAAATTCAGCGGCCCACTGCAATACTTCGGATCACCTAGTGTGGTCGCGTTGAGCCCCATCACGTTGACCAAACCAAGCAAGAGATCGTTGTGCGAACGGCCGCCGCCATCCAACGTGCGTCCGGTGCGGATTGCGCCGCCAGCTTTGCCCGCGATGAACGCAATGAATTCCTCTTGAGAGTGCTCGCCCCACATTTCGGAGCACACTAGCACAGCTGTATTGTCCAGCATGCTGCCCGAGCCTTCTGGAGTGGCCTTCAGACGCTTGATGAAGTTTGACATCTTCCCCAAAAAATAGGTTTGGATCTTGTCGTACATCCCCTTCATGGCATCGCTCTCACGCCAGTTGTGTTCGAGCCCGTGGTGCGACTCGTTGATTCCAAGGAAGGGGAAAATGTTGTTATCCCCCGAGGACAACCATTGAAATGTCCCAATCCGCGTGAGGTCACAATTGATGGCCTGGTACATCAACTCCTGCATGACGGGCCCTAGCTCCTGAATGTAATCCACCGATGCTCCCAGTACTTGATTGTCGGCAGTGATTTCGACCGTCGCAGGCCTTTGTGGATTGCCAATATTCGGAGCAGCACAGCTAACGCCCTGGAAAGCCGGGCCGGGGCCTCCTCCCGCTTGGGGGAGCGCGTTCTCCAGCTCCCGCAGCGCAGTTAAGTGGAGGTCGAGCTTGGATTGTTCGTCGGCTCCAGCAATGCTCTTGATCGCGGTGACTTCTGCCCTCAGTTGATCGAGACGGCTCTTCCCCTCAGCGTGTTGCGCTAAGAGCACGGCAGTCGCCTGGGGATCTGCCGTCATGCTGCCCGTTGGCGCGACGGGCGGCATCGCGTTGGGGAACAGCCTTGCGAAGGTAGCCTGGGCATCTTCGACGGGCTCGATGAAAGTGCCGTTGTTGTAAACGATCCTACGCCCAACCTGTGTCCCGTTGGTGTTCGTGACGACGCCCAGCTGCAGCGAACCAAACCGCGTACGATTCCCGTAAGCGTTCGCCAACAACTGATCGATGGATGTAGCGTCACCGTAACTAAATTCGGATTGATTCGTATTTCCTGTGAGCATGGTGCGCAGGCCGCCATCGTGACCTCCCAGCTCCGGCAACACTGAGACCACCTCCGCGGTTGGCATGGTGACATTGTTGAACAGCAGCACATCGGACTGAATCTCCTTGAGTGGCAGCAGCAGCTCGTCATAGTTGAGAGTCGAATTTGCCACGGAGTAGTCGCCGCTGCGACTCTTCATGCTCACGCCGCTTGGCAAGTGAAACACGACCAAGCGCAGAGGTGCGCCGGTTTGCGCCTCGGCGAGAACGGAGCGAAATACGGGGGCAGCCAGAAAGGCTGCGGCACCCAGTTGCTGCATCAGTGAACGACGCTCAATGAGGGCTTTGGACATAGGGAGCATTCCTCTTGTCTGGGGTTTCGACGAGCGCCCGACCTAACGGAAGGTGCGGAATAGGAAGTTGTTGGATTGGGTGATGGCCAGCATGAGTTCACGGATATCCAACCCATTGGCGGCGAGCGGCTCCACCATGCTGTTGACAACAGGACGCTCACCATCCACACCGGAACGACCAAAGGCCCAGCCGTAGGCGCGCAGCGCAAGGCATTGCTTGGCTTCCTGGCTCACAGCAAGCTTATTGGAAAGCTCGATCGCCCCCGTATAGGGGCCATCAATATCCAAAGAGCCCGTGACAGCGCCCGAGGCATCGACCGGCTTACCGCTCTCGGCGCTTCGGAATTGACCGACGCCATCGTAGTTTTCGAAGCCGAATCCTAGGGGATCGATGAGATGGTGGCAGCCCGAGCAGGCCGCATCCGTCGAGTGTTGAGCGAAGCGCTCGCGAGTGGTGAGGTTAGGCTGTGGCGGCTGAAGCGTGGGGACGATGGCCGGCGGAGCAGGCAGCGGCTGACACAGCAGACCGACCCGAACGAATTTGCCGCGTTTCACTGGGGACGATTCGCCTGGTTTAGAATGTGCGGCCAGCACTGAGGCTTGCGTCAAGAGCCCCATACGTTCACTCGGCTTGAGCGTGGTCTTGACCAAAGCAACTCCCTGGCCCGGATCGGTGATCCCATAGAACGAAGCCAAGTCGCTATTCACATAGGAGTAAGGAGCGGTGAGCAGCGAGCTGTAGCTCCCATCCCCTTCCCACACGACAGCATCGACAAACCGTGCGGTTTCTTGCTCCATCGCGCTTCGAAGCTGCGACGTGTACACCGGGTAAACAGCGGCATCCTTGCTCAGCAAGCCGAGCCCAAGCGTGTCCGCAAACCCGAGTAAGAAACGCTGAATGGAGGCCTTCGCTTGCGGCAGGCTCAGCAAGCGTCGAGCTTGTTGCTCGATCTGAGTCGGCGTGGCAAGCGCATTCCCATCCGCGGCGGCAAGTAAAGTATCATCAGGTGTTGAGGCCGTGAGCATGAATGCTAGCTGAGTGGCCACCTCGTAGGAGGAAAGCGTGCGCTGTGCGCCTGAATTCGGGGAGCCCAGCTCAAAGCGATACAGCAAATGGGGTGATTGCAGCATCGTCTGCACCACTTGGCGTAAGCCTGCTCGGTGATCGCCCCGCGTACGCTGATCGGTGTAGAGCCCCGTATAAACGGTGATCTCATCGGGCGTTAAGGGGCGACGAAAGGCGCGTTTACCAAACGAGCCAATGAAGCTTTGGGCGCACTCTGTTTCGGTCATGGGCGCGGGGCAAGCTGGAGCCGTGAATGCGTTCAGCGCAACCGAAGCCGCCAAAGCAGCATACGCGGTGCCTGCCGCCGGGGGCACCGTGAGCGAAGCGCTGAAATTGTCGAAGCCATTCGTCAGGGAATCGGCAGACAGCGCGTCGGTGGGAGTTCCGGGAGACCCCAACAGGCTCTGAACTGTGTTTCTGTATTCAATGTTGGTCAGCCTGCGCAGCATCGTTGGACCCACCACCGCCCCGGCTGGCACCACGACAGCCATCCCACTTCCGCCGACACCCATAGCTACACCTGCCACTCCGGTGCCGCCACCTGCGCCCGTCCCGGTCCCATTCGGACCCACCACATTGGAGTTACTGGGCGCTGAACTGCTATTTCCGCGATGGTCTCCGCCCGCGCTTGTCGTGCAGGCAGGCAACAGGCTCAGGCATCCGAGGAGGGGTAGATAACCTAAATGGGCTTGGATCTTGCTCATGGCATGGCTCCTTGACCGACAAAGCGCCGCCCACAGCCAAAAACAGCTACTAATGACCGGTGTCGGCCTGAATCAGAGTTACAAGGTAGCAATGGCAACGCGCACTTTGTTGTCAAAGTGAACTGCTTCTGCGTCTGATATGCTCAAGACGCGCGCCGTTGGTTGCGGGCTCTCGCGGCTGCTAGACTTCCGCAACCTGTGGCTCTGAAGCTCAACTTGTTCGGAAAGGCGGACTTCCCGCTGGCGGCATCGCCGGTTGAACCGCAAGGCGAGCTGGCATTGCACGAGCACGATTGCCTTGAGCTCGTACTCGTTACCGGCGGGCACGCGACGCATCGCCTGGAACTCGAGTCGTTCCCCATTGAAAAGGGCGACGTGTTTGTGGTCCCACCCGGCATGTCGCACGGTTATGGGAATTGTCGCGCATTGGATCTGATGAACGTGGTGTTTGATCTCAAACGCCTAGAGCTTCCAGAATATCAACTCCTGCGGATACCTGGTTACGTCGCATTGTTTTCCCTGGAGCCTCGACTCCGGGTGCGGGATGGCTTCAAGAGCCGGCTCAAGCTTGACAATCAAGCGCTCGCAGAAGTGTTGCAGCTGATCGGTTTGCTGCGCAAAGAAACTCTTGAGCGTAAGCCAACCTTTGAGCTGGCCTGCACGGGACTCTTAACCACTGTCTTGGTGCATTTAGCCAGGAGCTACGCCGCCATGACAACTCCGCAATCGCAAGCCCTGATGCGTGTGGCTTCGGTGGTCGAATGGTTGAATCAGCATTTTGTCGACCCGATCGCATTAGAGGATCTGGCGCGCCGCGCTCATATGTCGAGGAGCACACTCGGGCGCTGTTTCCAAGAGTGTTTTGGCATGGCGCCCATGAGCTATCTGATCGACCTTCGGCTAAAGCAGGCTGAGCATTTGCTGCGCGACACGAACACGCTCATCCGCGACATCGCGCCGAGGATTGGGATCGACAATCCAAGCTACTTCGCACGTATATTCCGTAAGCGCACGGGTCTTGAACCGAGCGCTTACCGCGAACGGCATCAAAGTTCACCAGCATCCCTCCCCCCACGGCCCTGAAGCCGCTCCGAGGCTAGATCTACTCAGCTCAGCTCAGCTAGCTAGTTAGCGCCGCCTGCGCCGCCACCGCTTGTTCCGGCTGAACTCATTCCACCAGCTGCACTCGTGCTGCCGCCAACGCCCATCGTACCGCCGGTGCTTCCGGCGCCGCCGGTGCCAGCTTGCATCATCTCGCCTGGAGCGGGGGTCGAGTTGAAGGCCACGCTGCGGCGCTGGCGGGCAGAAATCGAGCCACCTTCTTTGAATTGCGACGCCAGGGTGCCCTGATTGACGCGGTCGATCACCACCGTCACCTCACACGTCTTGCCTTCGCCACTCAAGGTTGGATCCACGTCAGCCGCGGGGATCATGATGGTTCCATCGTCGCCTGCTGTGCCGCTCTTATCCCAGATACAGGTTCCCGACAACGACCAAGAAACGTTGCCCATACCGGTCGGCTCCATCTTCAAGTTCACGTCCTTGCCACGCTGAATGGCGCTACCGGCAGCAAAGCCGTCGAGCGAGAGCGTGAACGGCGCTGGCAGTGTCACTTCAGAGCCTAGTGCACTGACGTCTTCCGACGCGCGGTTAAAATCGACCACCACCTTGCTTCCTCCGGCTTCCGTGCCGAAAGACGCCCGATACAGGCCCTGAGTGTTCGTGGACCCAAGCGCTTTCGATTCAGCCACAACTTTGGTGAACAGTTCGTCAGAACCCTTCAGCTCAAGTGGAGTACCGGTTGAACTCGCGACGTGAAGAGCCCCCGTGACCACCGTCATCCCATCACCCTTCGCCTCAGCGATAAAGACCGCGTGAATGCCACTAGTCTTAATATCCGTTGAGTCGGCTGCTTCTTCGGTGCATCCGACAAGCCCGGCACTGGCGCAGACGAGAAGGCTTAAAGCGGAAAACCCAATAAAACGTTGGTTCATGATAACTCCTCAAGTAAGAAACGATGATCTTTGCTCAAAGCAAGCCATGGGCCAAGTCCTTATCCTGGCGAAGTAAAGCAAGCTTGTGGCGCTGATCTCCCAGCCTACGGGCCGATGGAGACAGATCTTCCCGGCAACTGGCTTGGGCGATTTTGCCGGTCGTCGCTCCAAGCGCGACTCCAAGATCACGGCTCAGGCGCGCTCACTCAATGCAGGAACCCGCGGATGGCCTGGTACCACACGTCGGCCATGACCTTGTAGCCAACGTCATTGGGATGGGCGTAGTCGACGAGATAGGCAGCACCGTACTCGGGGTTGGCGAGGAATGAGTGGTACTGATCAGCCAACACGACGTGCTTGCCGGATAGGGCGAGGCGATCCACGAGTGCTGGGATCTGGGCGTTGAAAGCGGCCAGACCATCTGGATTAGTCGGGATGACCTGCGCCGCGACCACGAGCGCATCAGGAGCTGCAGTAAACGCAGCGTTCAGCAGATTCTCCAGGCACACGATCATCTCCCCGTTCTCGCAACCGTTAGTTCCTGCCATAACGAGGATGATTTGTGCGTTCCCGCCTGAAGCGTTCTGAACAAATGGCATCAGCTCGTTGATCGCAAGCCCTGAGTGTCCTTCGTGCGCGGTCGGGAATGGCACGCCCTCAACGGTGGCCGGACCTCCGTTGCCGGAACCGACGAAGGTAATCGATTTGTGATCGGCGAGTGCCAAGCGGAAAAGCGGAATGCGATAGCCCCCGCCATCGCTAGCGCTATACCCATCAGTGATGGAGTCGCCGAGCGCCATGATAGCGCACGGTGTTGGAGCGGGTGGGCATGGGTTAAAATCGCCAAGTGTCGTTGAGCTGCCGCCTGTCGTTCCGGCCCCGCCGTTCACTCCAGCCCCGCCTGTCGCTGAGCCACCTTGTGAGCTTGTTCCTCCCGTGATCGTTGCGTTACCCCCGTTGCCAGTCACGGCGCTTCCAGTTAGGCGCCCGCCAGAACCAGTGCTTCCGCCCGTGGCGACTCTGCCGCCCAGGTTTGAGGCGCCCCCTTGTTGGTTGGCCATGCCACCGGTACCCAAGCTACCGCCAGCTGACGTCGCCAAGTTGGCGCTGTCTCTCGTGGAAACGATGTGTCCACCGTCGCCGCAGCCCAGGGTCGTGAACATCAGTACACTAACAAAAGCAACGCGCATGATCAGTCTCGGTTTCCGCGTAGCCAATCCACGACCGCGTGCTGAGGAGTCTAGCACGATCGAATGCGGACAATGTTGCCATCCGAAGCATCTAATCCAGCAGTATCTAGACAGACACGTTGTCGCAAATGTCCTAAAATCTCCGCCGCGCGCTTGCGAGTACTTGTCGGCCGCACTTCAATGTGACGCTGTGCTGACCCATCCTTCTCTCCTCCGAGCCGTTTCAGACCTAGTTTGCAGCGTGGTTCGTGAGGAAGTATCTCCAAAATTTCAGAGACTCAGCGCGAGCGATGTGCGGAACAAATGGACTCAGGACGATCCGGAAGACGTCGTGACGAGCGTGGATGAAGCCGTGGAGTCGAGGCTAATGCCGGCACTGCTAGCCCTGGTTCCAGGTTCGGTGACCATCGGCGAAGAGGCCGCGGGAAGAACGCCAGCTCTTTTGGATCTTCTTGGAGGGTCTGATCCAGTTTGGGTCATCGACCCTTTGGATGGGACCAAGAATTTTGTGGCGGGGCGCCCCACCTTTGGCACGATGGTGGCGTTGATAGTTAACGGCCAAACTGAGCTCTCGGTGATTTACCTGCCCGAGAATGATGCTCTTCACGCCGTGGCGCGCGGGGTTCCCTATTCGATGGCGGAGGTTCCTCCAACGACAGCCGATCATAGACATCGAGGCATGTTGCACACGCATTACTTGGAGGCGTCGCTGGCCAACCGACTTGGCACTCTCGCGCTCAGCTGCACGCTCCTCACACCAAGTGGCAGCGCTGCGGTGACGTACGCAGCACTAGTGACCAACCAGCTCGATTTCGCGTTTTATGGCCGACTCCTGCCCTGGGACCATGCGCCCGGAGTCTTTCTTCTGCAGCAACACGGCGGCGTAGCTCGCTTTTTGGGGGGCAAGAATTACGAACCCACTGTCACCCGAGGTCCACTCTTGGTCGCGCGAACTGAAGCGATCTGGAACACCATCGAACAATCGATCCGCTGGCTCCACTCTTGACGCTGTTAACCGCACTAGGTATCGCGGTCCCCAAGCTACAAATTCAACCCAGGTGAGGCGAAAATGTGCGGTCATGGAATTCTTTCTGAACTGAACGCGGTGCGTGGGTCGCATCTGCTTTCCTGGCGCTTTTCTGGAGGCGCACACTCATGATCCGCGTCGCCTTCACCATGCGCCTCAAGCCCGGTGGCCTTCCACAGTATCGCTACTGGCACGACAACATTTGGCCTGAGCTTGTGAAGGAGCTCGAAGCCTCTGGCATCCACAACATGACCATCTTCGAGAATGATCCGGTGCTGTTCATGTACTCCGAAGTGGAGGATATAGGCACGTGGGATCGCCTCTGGCACACCGAGACGCACGACCGTTGGAGTGAGCTCATGAGTCCGCTCATGGCCATTGGCGAAGACGGGATCGTGGAATCAAGCACGCTACGCGAGGTGTTCCACATGAAGCCCGCAAGCTGGAAGCGGCTACTCAATGGTTGAGCTCGATGGGCGCATCGCAGTTGTCACCGGTGCGAGCCGCGGCCTTGGGCGCGAGGTAGCTTTGGGTCTCGCTCGTGCCGGGGCGCAGGTTATCGGCGTGGCCCGCAATGCCGATAACCTGCGACAAACCGAGGCTTTGGCGCAAGGAGCTCGAGGCTCAGTGGCGAGTTTAATCTGTGATGTTGCGGACATTGCGGCTGTCGCCAAGCTGGGTGATGCGGTGCGCGCACGCTTCGGGGATGCGGCTATTTTGGTCAATGCGGCAGGTGTTTTTGGACCTGTTTCGCTGATCGTGGATTCGGATCCTGTGGACTGGGTGCGAACCCTGCAGATCGACGCTGTGGCGTCGTATCTGACGACCCGTGCTTTCCTGTCAGGCATGCTGAACGCGGGCTGGGGGCGCATCATCAACGTCACGTCCGCCGCCTCGCTCCACCCTCCTGGACCCATCAATAGTGCCTATGGCACGGCCAAAGTGGCGCTCAATCAGTTCACACGTCACCTCGCCGCCGAGGTCGCGGGCAGTGGGGTCACGGCCAATGTCATCCACCCGGGGGACGTGCGCACCGATATGTGGGCTGATATTCGGGATAAAGTCGATGCGCTGGGCCCCATCGCCACAGCTTACAAGCGCTGGGTGGAGTGGGTGGAAGAGACGGGAGGTGATCCGCCGCACAAGGCCGTGGATTTAGTGCTGCGACTCACGAGCGATGCCAGCGCAGATATCAATGGGCGCTTTTGCTGGATCGACGATCCTCTGCAAGCACCGGTCCCGAGTTGGGATGCGCCTAAGGACGAACGCCCCTGGGTGAAGTGACCTAGGTTCCGCGTGTCAGTCGACGATAGGCGCGCGGTGTGTGACCCGTTAGCCGCAAGAAGACCTTGCCAAAGTAGCTTGGACCATCAAAGCCTGTGTCGAAAGCGATGTTGGTGATGGAGTGTTCGGTGCCAGCCAACAATTCCCGAGCGCGATCAATGCGCAGGCGATTCACGTACTCACCGACTGAAACTCCGAGTTCGGCTTTGAAGCGTTCACCTAGATAATTGGCAGAAAGCCCCGTTTCTTTGGCCAGATCCGCCATGCTGATCGGCTCTTCGGGGGAAGCATGCAAATAGGCCACGGCGGTCGCGATGGGTCCCGTCTTGAGCTGGGGATCGCCAGCTTGTGCCGCACGCTCAACGGTGAGTAGCACTTCTAGGGCCAGGCTTCGGCACAACAGACGATAGCCTGGGAGATGACGCTCAATCTCCCCACGCATGCGCTCGAGCAGCGAATGGACAGCGTGATCATGCGGCGGCTGTAGACTCACTTTGTGTTCGCGCTGGGCACTCTGCGAGAAGAAGGGCGCAAGACCCGGCAAGCTCACAAACTGCCGCCAATCGTCGTCCAGAAAGAGCGCTGGCGTAAAAATGAAGTTGATAATTTCGAGAGAGCCACGGTCCACCTCATAACAATGTTCATCCCCTGGCTGCAGGATATAGAAATCTCCCACGATGATTGGATAGGGGCGTTCTCCAATGTGATGAATGCCGCGACCCCGAAGCACGTAGACGAGCTCATAAAACCTGTGGGTATGCACCGTCATCGGTCCGCGCTGTGAACTTCTGAGAACCGCCAGCGGAAGTGCGGGATCCCGCTGAAGGGGTTCCATGGCAAGCGTGGGCATGAGCGTGGACATACAGGATCCGTGATATTTACCAAATATGCCGAGGACCGTGTGAGCAATTTGGCTTTGGGTGCGATATAGTTTCTGGAGTTCCTACCAGAGCCGTAATATGAACCAGCACCCTCCCGCTTTGAGACATTACGATCCAACGGACGTCCCAGGAATGATCCGAGGCCTGGAGGAAGACGGCTACATCGTCATTCCCGGCTTGATGTCTCCTGCGGAAGTCGTTGAGATGAAGACGCGTATCGATGAGCTGACCCCGTTTGGTTATGACCGCAAAACCGATACTCGAAGCGGCGTCGATCACCTAAAATGTGTCTTCAATCGGCACCCGTATTGGCTTCAGTTTATTGATCGCCCAGGTGCAATTGAGGCCGTGGAGGGTGTGTTGGGCACCGACGCGCATATCATCGGGCAAACTGCCTGGCGGACGTGGCCCGGCGCTGGAACTTGGGGCATGCACATCGATCAGCAATTCTTTCCAGTTGCCGAAGACTTGCTGATCAGCGGTCAGGTGAAGCTACCGATCATGTTGGCGACCGGGCACTATTACCTCAACGACATGACGCTCGACCTCTGCCCGACGTGGCTCGTCCCGGGTTCACACAAATCCGGACGTGCCCCACGCGCTACGGGAGGTGAAGTGGCTTACGGAGCGCCGAGCGACGCAGAGAGTGAATGGAACGGAGTGAAGGCGGTGCCGGTGTTGCTCCGCGCTGGTGACTTCATGCTTTTCCGTTCGGAGGTTTGGCATACCGGCTCCCAGAACACCACGAGCGATCAGGTCCGCTACATCCTGCAAGTGCACTATGGCCGGCGCATGATGGCGCAAAAATTTAGCCCGTATCTGGACTTTCACTTTAACCAAGAAGTTTTGGCGGGGGCCACTCCGCGACAAAAGCGGATGCTCGGTGGTCACCGACCCAGTAATTACGACTGAGCCAAATTATCTGGCGGCGATGCGGCTGTTCAACAATTTCACTAGGTCTGTAGCGCGCCACGGCACGGCCCATCGCGTCAATCGGTATCACATCCTCCTCGGCGAGCGCGATCGGTTAAGAAAGTCTGAAGTGCTACGGGGCTTCCTTCGAGGCAAGCACCGCCTTCATGATGATGAAGGGTGGATTTGGCAACGTGGCTCAAGCGCGCCTTACCAGCTCGATCCAGTCCATACCCGGCATCATCCAGTTCGTCCCCTGCTCAGCATGGCGTTCTCCAAGTAACGCAACAAATCCGGCAAAACCTGCTCAATCAGAGCCCAGTCTGAAACCAATGCGGCTTCTTCAATACACACACCCCAATCAGTGATCTGAGGAAAACCAAAGGCCGACCCACTGCCACGCAACACGTGCGCCACCCGACGTACAGCGTCTAAGTCTCTGGTCGCAATACCGCGTTCAAGTTCTTGAGCACGCGTGAAGCAAGAATCGAGGTAGCGAGGAACCAAGTGTGCGACCTCTTCTGCGACCTCGAGCTCTAAATACCCCACCGCCGCCCCTTCCTCACTCTCGGCTACGTCCAACCAAGCACGCTGGGCTCGCGCACCGCCCGTCAGCTCAGGACGCGCTGCGAATCGCTTCACGCTGGCGATCAACCCTGCTCGCTTGATGGGCTTAGCCAGGTGACCATCGCAGCCGGCATCTAAGCACCGCGCCACTTCTTCGCGCATCGCGTGCGCCGTGACCGCCACGATTGGGACGCGCCCTCGCGCACCGTTTTGCTCTGCTTGGCGGATTGAACGCGTGGCTTCGTAACCGTCCATTCCTGGCATTTGAATGTCCATCAATACCAAATCGATGCCGCCTGCTGCGCAGCGCTCTATAGCGGCCTGGCCACTCTCGACACAGCTCACTTCAAAGGGCAGACCCTCCAACAATGCGGTCACCAATTCCCTGTTAATTGCAATATCATCCACCACGAGGATGCGCTGCCTTACAGCAGCGACTTCGGGCATACTGCTCCAACTCCCCACGGACACTTGATCGGGCTCTACAACACTCACCAAGACACCTGGCCTCTGACTGAGCCCAGACGCCTCAGGCAACCGTGCCGTGAACCTAAACACGGTGCCTTTTGCGAGTTCGCTCTCCACGGCAATTACCCCACCCATCAATTCGACCAATCCACGGCAAATCGTGAGCCCCAGCCCCGTCCCACCATAGCGGCGTGTGATCGAGTTGTCCGCCTGGGTAAATGTGGCAAAAACCGCTTCGAGGCGATCACGTGCGATCCCGACGCCACTATCCGTCACCGCGAATTCGAGTGTCTCTGCGACGCCTTCACAGAGACGGACGCTCAGCACAATCTGGCCCCTTGGCGTGAACTTGAACGCGTTGTCCACCAGGTTGATCAAGACCTGGCGCAATCGAGAAGGATCACCGCGAACAACCAAGGGCACCGCGGGGTCGATCTCGCAGACCAGGATTACTCCCGTTTCCTTAGATCGCAGGGCCATCAGCGCCGAAATTCCATCTGTCAACGAGCGGACAGAGATCGCAGTAGCTTCCAGCTCGATTTTCCCGGCCTCAATCTTGGCAAGGTCGAGAACATCATTGATGATCGTGAGGAGATGTTCGCCCGCCGCGCACATGTTATTCACGTACCTGCGCTGAGCTGGCGTGAGCGCTGTCTCTACCAAGAGTTCACCCATCCCAATGATCGCATTCATGGGAGTCCGAATCTCATGGCTCAGGTTGGCTAAGAACTCGGACTTCGCCTGATTTGCGCGTTCCGCAGCTTGCGTTGCGGCAACCAAACGCTCTTCGGCCTGCTTACGCTCGGTGATGTCAGCGTGCGTCCCCACCACCCGCTCAGCGTTGCCACTGGCATCACGGCTGACCACCAGACCTCGGTCCAGGATCCAGCGATAGCTTCCATCCTTGCAGAGAACACGGTGCTCATTCGAATAGATGGGGGTGATTCCGGCTAAATGGGGCTGCAGATCAGCCATCACCTGCGGCATGTCGTCGGGATGAACGCGACTGGACCACTCTGAAAGTGCGTCGCCCACTTCTTCCTCCGAGTAACCGAATATGGCTTTCCACTGCTTCGAGAAGAACACTCGGCTATCGCTTACGTTCCAATCCCACACCCCGTCGCCAGCGCCCTCGATCGCAAACTGCCAACGGCTGTCTTGCAATCGCCTTTCCGTTCCGACTGGGTCGAGTTCACTGGAGAGTGCCTGTAGCGCGTCGCGTTCCGCACGCACATGCCCGTGCAATATTTCGAGCTTGCGATACTCAATCTGCAATCGAGCCAGTTGCAGTTGAACCTCAGTGAGCGGAAGGCTAGAGCCATCTGGAAAGCAAGAATCTATGTTCGCCTCTGCTCGCGCTTGCAATTCCTGGTTGTCTCCTCCTTCAAGCATCAAGCCTCCAGGGTCATACGGTTCAAGAAGTGAAGGATTAAGGGTTCACCGGAAAGGGCACTAAATTGGCGGGTAGCACCGCGCCGGCCTTCCTACAGCGGGTGTCGCAAGCTAGGGTCGCGGCCCATGTCGGAGCCAGAAACAGCCTCCCAAGCGCGTCGGTCACACCCAAACTGGCATCAACCAACACTGCTGCACGGCAAGCACGGCATCCCGATGCGGCTGCACAACATCCTCAGCTACACAGCCACACTCGTGATCTTCCCGGTGGTGGCCGTGTTCTCTCACTCTGGCTCATTTGAGCGCCTGTTCGGACAACCGATCTTGGCACTCGCCACGCTGCTTTGGATGTTTCACTTCGCACGCCGCACTGCGGAGAGCGCCTGGCTCCATCGCTATTCAAAGCCCCCCGCCCCCTATCTTGGCGTCCTTTTGGAGTACCTCTACTACTGGGGCCAGGGCAGCCTGATTGCTTACACTCTCTCCGCCCCTGACTATTCTGAACCCACCACCCCACAACTTGCTTTGGGCCTTCTACTGTTTGCACTCGCCGAATCCGGGAATGCTTGGAGTCATTTCAAACTGCACCGTCTGCGTGCGCCTGGGGAAACAGCGCATCGTATTCCACGTGGCGGACCCTTTGAGTGGGTGTCGTCTCCCCACTATCTCTTCGAGATCCTGGCGTGGTGGGGCTACGCACTGGCATTTCCTTGCGCACCGACCTTACTCTTCGCATCCTTCACAACAGTGATGCTGCTCAGCTGGGGGCGAGCTCGCCAGCGTTCGTACTTGCGCGAATTTGATGGGCAAGACGGGCGAGAACTCTATCCGCCCCAACGCCGAGCCGTCGTCCCCTGGGTGTTCTAACCAAGATTACGGAACGGAGCGCGCTGGGTTTCCTTGAGAAATGACCGGTAAGACTTGGCTGGTCCATCATTTTAGCGCTCACTCCAAGAAGGCGCTCAGCTACGCTAACTCATGGGATCCCGGAGGTCCTGCACTCACGCCTTTCCGATCTTAGCCGTACGCACGCACTCATAGGAGGGATGCTTGCTGCGGTGGCTGAATGGCCCAAGACTCGTTCGTGCCAATCTACGGCAAATGTCCATCGCGATCTTCTGGAGGCAATTCGGGATGACTTTGCTAAGTACGCGGGCAATCGGGAGAAGATCGTCAAGGTGTTTGCGGCACTGCCGCGCCTTGTGGGGCGGAAGTTTCAACCCCGCAAGGTCGACTCCGAAGAGAAGACGCTACCCCTCAGAAATGCCTTCAGAATGTTGTCGCACGCATTGCGACTCCCATGCGCAGAACCTCTGCCAACGGTGTCCCCCTCGGAGCGGAAGTTGACGAGCAATATGAAAAAGTCTGCCTGCTAGATGCGGGGCTCTATTCCACCTTGAGCGGCCTTGACCCAAGCAGGCGAACGCCCGTGCGACGGCTCAGGAGGCCGATCAAGGAGCTTAGGGGCACCACCGTTACGATAGCGGTCGTTGTCGTGAAGGCAACGGTCACGCGCTCACTCCGCTCA
>CAZSUA010000003.1:30038-70102 GCA_964609655.1 uncultured Polyangiaceae bacterium
CGCTCACTCCGCTCACCCCGCTCACGCCCCGACGTGAGCGACCTTGAACTCGCGTCGGGCCCTCAGATTCTTCACGTGGACTTCGCGTTGCGTTCTCGCTCAATGCTCTCGAGGATGATGCTCTTAGCCCGCTCCACGTCGCCCCAGCCGAGCGCCTTCACCCACTTCTTTTCTTCGAGGTCCTTATAATGTTCGAAGAAGTGCTCGATCTGTTTTACGGTGATGTCAGGGAGTTGAGTGTAGTTCAGCACCTGCTCGTAGCGTCGGGTGAGCCTGCTGACCGGTACGGCGATGATCTTCTCATCCACGCCCGCTTCATCTTGCATCAGAAGCACGCCGATGGGGCGGACCGCCATAACGGCACCCGGCACGATAGCGCGCTGGTTCGCGATCAGCACATCCAGCGGATCACCGTCGCCCGAAAGGGTGTGCGGAATGAACCCGTAGTTGCCAGGATAGCGCATTGAGGTGTAGAGAAATCGGTCCACCACGAGCGTGCCGGACTTTTTGTCCATTTCGTATTTGATGGGTTCACCACCCACCGGGACTTCGACTATCGCATTCACTTCATTCGGGGGATCGTTTCCCACGGAAACTGCTTCAACTAACAAAATAGGCTCCTTCGATTCGTCCGCGCCTCATAGCACACGTCCGGGCGATCCACGCTCTCGGCGTGTGCGTTCACAGGCGTTCGAAATCAACCACGCCCTGCAAGGTAGGCGGCAGGTTGTCAAAGGCCTGCTGAAGCCCATTGCGGTCGAGGTTGGCCTGTGCGCCCACCACGAACACGAACTCACGTTTGCTGAACCTGGACTGTTCCCCCAGGATGCGACAGCCTGCTCCCGCGATCAGCGCACGGTAGGCGCGCGTAGCATCCTGAAAGGTCTCTTCCCCCACCCCGGACACTCGGATGACGCCGACCACACGCCGTTCTAAGAAGTAGATGAGAATCCAGCCGACCACCGTCGCTAGGATCGCCACCACGAAGATTTTCAGGCCGCAGCAGAGGCCCACCACCGTCACCAGGATGACCCGGCCTGTTTCCTTGGCTTCGCCGACGAGCGTCCTGAAGCGAACCAAGCCACCGATCCCGAAGATCACGAAGGCCATCGCCGGCTGAACTTGCACGATCAATGCAACAAGGGCTGCAACCACCGAGTACATGAGCACGGCCTTGGGTTGTTCGAAGCTCTCCAGTGACCGTCCGTGACGCCGGGCGCTCGGGTGATAGGCGATGGTAGCCCCCAAGGCGAGCGCCAAGAGCAGCACCACCAGCATGTCGAGCAAGAGCCACAGATTGCCGAAGGCCGCCCAAGCCTTGGTCAAGTCCTCCAAACTCTCGACGGCCGACATGGTGGGTAGGTTCGGTGCATAGGCCCGCGTCGACATCAGCTCCGACTTAAGCACGCCCCGCGACCCTTGCGCCAACTCTCTGTCCCCTCCCCTCCTTCCCCGGCTAGGATTCGCTCATGACCCGAGTGAGCGCTGCGCACCTCAAACGCGCCGATAGCCTTTTTTGAAGTTGCAGGGCGCGGCCGCAGCCTCGCGCTCCAGAAGTGCGCGTTTGCGTTCGATGCCCCAGCGATAGCCCGAGAGGTGGCCATCGGTTCGTACGACGCGATGGCAAGGTACGATCACTGCCACTGGGTTCGCGCCGCAGGCTTGGGCTACCGCACGAAACGCTTTGGGCTGGGAGATACGTTCCGCGATCTCCGCGTACGTGGCCGTCGTGCCAACTGGGACATTTCTGAGCGCCTGCCATACCTTCTCTTGGAAGATCGTGCCGCGGATATCAAGCGGCAGAGTCGACGCGCTCGCTCGCGACTCAATGACCTTCACCACCTGTGCCACGAGCTGCCGCAACTCCGCACCGCCCGGCTGAATGCTCGCCTTGGGGAAACGCCGACTCAGATCGGTGCTCAATCGCCCTGCCTGATCGCCGAGAAACACCGCACAGATCCCACGCTGACTGGCCGCTACCAAAACGACGCCCAGCGAACAGTTAGCGGTCGCAAAGTGCAGCTCAGTCATCGCACCGCCGTTCTTATAGCTGCTTGGTTTCATGCCCAACATACCTTTCGCCGTAGCGTAGAAGCGTCCACTCGAATTGAAGCCTGCGGCATACAGCGCTTCCGTCACACTTCGACTTTTGGGCAGCTGAGCTCGCAGTTCCGTTGCGCGCCACGCCACCGCATAACCGCGGGGAGTCAATCCAGTTTCAGCTTTGAAAACTCTCTGCAAGTGAAACGGACTTAATCCACACTTCTTAGCTAACGCTTTAAGAGTCTGCATTTCGCTACTCTGCTCGATAAACCGGCAGAGCTCGGCGAGCTTCACGCTCCGATCGCTGCGACTGACAACATCTTTAGGCTTACAACGTTTGCAGGCACGGAATCCCGATTTTTCAGCGACTTCTGCCGTTGAAAAGAATTCGACATTCGCCACATTGGGTAACCGAGAACGACAGGAGGGTCGGCAGTACACACCCGTTGTCTTCACCGCGTAGACAAACTGACCGTCGGCCGTAGAGTCGCCGTCCACGACAGCCTCCCAGCGCGCATCCCGAACGGAACGAGGTGTTCTAACCGGCACCGGATGAGACTACCCCCGAGCGAAGACGAAGACACCCCGGATCTTGCTCAGCAATTCAGGCTCCATTTCGTTCTTCAGAAGGATGCCCTAGCTTGGCAGCCGATTGGACCTACATAGCCCTGGTGACACCCGTGCTTCCTCTCAAGCTCGCCTATCAAGCTAAGCAGCGCGGCACGCTCGCAGGCTATGCGGTACTGCACGAGGTGTTGCGGGCGCTTGCAGGCTGGAACGACAAGCCAGGCCCAGCCGCATTCGCAGAACTCAAGCTCCGCTACGAAGACCTACTCATGAGAGACTGGGAGGGCGCACGCCTCGGGCACTATTCGGCCCGCCTCCTATTCGATTGGCACGGGCCGCGCAATCTTCGCAAGCTCTCAGCGTTCGCTCGCGAGCTCCTGGCGGGGTTATCACGCTCCCGGCGCGCGGGCTTTCAAGAGCTACCTAAAGGCGTCGACCTCGTCGATTATCCTGATTACTTTCGTCGGAATTTCCACTGGCAAAGCGAAGGCTATCTGAGCGAACAATCTGCAGAGCTCTACGACGCACTCGTCGAGTTTCTGTTCCTTGGAGCCGCCAGCGCCATGCGCCGACAGGCAATCGTGCCCTTTTCGGAGTTCACGCACACTCGGCCCCTGACGCCGCTTCAGGTTCTCGATATTGGGTGTGGAACAGGCACGTTTCTCGGTCAACTCGCGACCTCGCATCCAACCCACGCCTACACCGGTGTCGACCTCAGCCCCTTCTACGTGGCTCACGCCCGCCGCAGCTTGCGCCTTCTTGGCAATGTCAGTGTGGTGCAGGCTAATGCGGAAGCACTACCTTTTGCCGACCAATCCTTCGACGTGGTGACGTCTATCTACCTATTCCACGAGCTGCCTCCGCGCGTACGCCGCAGAGTGTTTACTGAAATGAAGCGAGTCCTCCGCCCGGGAGGGCTGCTGATCGTTCAGGACTCAGCACAGCTTTCTGAGAGTTCCGCGCTTGAGTTCTTCCTTCGGCGCTTTCCTGAACGCTTCCATGAGCCCTTCTTCAAACACTACCTCCAGGATCCCCTTGAAGATCTGTTCACGGAAGTTGGTTTTCCAACACCCAAGCTTGCGCCCGCTTTCGTGGCGAAGACGGTGTGGGCCACGCTTCCTGGGCACTCACCATGATGCTTCCTTGCACGGCGCGAGGACTCCCTAAAATCGACTCTCGCCGTTTGATAGTGAACCGTCTGAGAGCAATGTCCCGATTCGCCCGTGAGCTTCATCTGGCAACAGCCGCCGGCCTCTCCCCACAAAATCAGATAGTAAGCATGCGTACTATCGATCCATGCAGCGCAGCCCCTCTCAGGGGCAGCGCACATCTGGTGCGGCATGCGTCGGATGCTGCCCCCTCTCAGGGGCAGCGCACAATCGGGCACTTCAGGTCCGTTCTTCCCTGATCTGATAAACTACGAAGCCTAAGGCAGCCACGCCAAATCAAGGCTTGGATACAGATCCACCTGACGCACGCGCTCTCGCTTGGCAGCTCCATCGCTTGAAATCCTGACCCGAGTCGCGCCTTGATCATAGTTGTAAAGAGTGCCCCCGAAGTTGAGGCCCCATGCCGCCCCAAGCCTCAGCAAGACCTGCGCTCTGCCGCCAAGAAACAGAGGCGAAAGCTCGCCTCCCCTTCGGTCCCCCGTGCGATCGCCGAGCAATGCCAAATCCAGATCCGTGCGTCGGCCTAGCCTGGAACGGTAAGCGATGCTGGCACTGGCGTGATACCCTGTGGTGTACGCGGCATAGGCTAGCTCGAGCGGTGCGTAGGTTCCCAGCGCTTCTGGCATGCTTCCCGAAAGTGGAACCCGAAAGCTGAGATCCAGCATGCTCGTGATCCACGCACGGCCCCGTGGCACGCTGAGCCTCACTCCGGCATGCGGGACACAAGCAAACCCAGGTTTCTCTCCGGAAACCTCGTTGGTCGGAAACAGATAGCCCTGCAGCAAGCGCGCACTCCCCGTGGGCAGCGAAAGCCCATAGTCCGCAGACACCGCCAAGCCCTCCGGCAACCGGAAGAGCCGTTGCCGCAGCTCGGCTTTCGGCGACAAAAGCAGCCAACTTATCAGCGTACTCCGCAATTCCCACGAGTCCGACAACCCGTAACGTGAATCTCCGAACACACGAAACAGGCTGCGCCCCGGGGTGAGCAAAGCGGCGGTACCATCCAACGCCAAGTCCCGATTGGTCAGCGCTGTATGAGGGGCACCCTGGGCGAAGGCATTCTTCTCAAAGCCGACTACCAAAAAACACCAAACGGCGACCCATCCCAGCTTCACGGTTCCAAGCTTCACGGTTCCAAGCTTCACGGTTGATCTCCCCCGGCAGCCGGGAGGCGCAACGTCCCCACAATCGGAGCGTGGTCACTCAAGAACAGCGGATCGGCCACGATGCCTTGGCGACCGCTTGTCTGCAAAACATCACTCTTCCCCTCCACCCAGTGCGAGCCCTTCGTCGCGAACCAATAATCGAGCGTGCGATTCCAGAATCCCGGCTTGCCGTCGGTACCCTTCGTAGTCGGCCCTATCACCGAATGGCTGAAATAACGGCTCTGCTGTTCGCTGCTGGAACCGTACTCTGAAAGAGGCAGATAGGGCTCAAAGCTATCAAAGAACTTTTGCAGCTGCTCGGGCTGATAGGGAGGCTGCTCGTAGTCGGTGCCCTTGGCGCGTGGATTCTCATCTGGGAAATCGCTCAGCTTGAGCGCTGAAGATGGCAGTTCGTTGAAATCACCGCCGATGATGAAGGGCAGCTTTTCGGAAGAGAGCTCGTCAAAGATCTGTTGAATATGCTTCTGTTTGGTACCATCTTGGTCGTACGCCTCGGTGTGGACGACGTACGCTGCCAAAGGTTGCACCCCACCCACATCAATCACAGCCCGTCCAATCATGCGATGCAGATAAAAGGTACGCGTGACGGCATCGATATCCGTGCGGTCCACCTGGCGAATACGCTCCGCGGACAGAATCGGATACTTTGAAAAAATAGCGTTCCCCATGTCCATGCGCCCCAGACCTTCTGACGGCACGTAGCGGCTATTCCAAGTCTGAATGTATGCCGCATAACGCAAGGCCGTGTGATCCAGAATCCCCTGCACCATGTCCACGTAGGCTGAACGCTGAGAATTGACCTCAATCTCTTCGGTCACCAGCACATCAGGATCGACTTCGCGAATCAGTGAGTAGATTTGAGCTAGATTTCGCTGAACTTCCTCGCGCTGCAGGTGGACCCGATCGCCCCAAAGATCAAACCAAAAATCGATGCGTGCCGCGCCATACTTGATGTTCCAGGCCATCACCCGCAACTCAGTCGGTGGCGCCGGGACTGGGGATACTGAGTTGCTTCTGAATATCGCAACTGGCTGTCGATCGAAGTTGAAGTCATCGGCCATGGGCTCACCGCACGCCGACAACAGCGAACACCCGATCCCGAGCAGGCAGATACAACTGGTGCGAAGCAGCTTCAGCATTCGATGGGCCGAGAGAATGCGCTGAATGTTTCCCCACGGCAATAGCTGCGCTACTCTAGCTAGGTGCCCCAGCTGGATCCGGAAGCCACGTCAGCCGATTACGACTTCGTGATCATCGGCAGTGGCTTTGGCGGCAGTGTGGCGGCGATGCGCTTAACCCAGAAGGGCTATCGAGTCGCCGTGCTTGAGGCGGGTAAACGCTGGCAAGCGCAGGATTTTCCGAAAACGAATTGGACGATCTCGAAGTATCTGTGGGCACCCAAGCTGAGGTGCTTTGGCATCCAACGCATCACGCTGCTCAAAGGCGTGCTGGTGCTGCACGGTTCAGGAGTCGGCGGCGGCAGCTTGGTCTACGCCAACACCTTGATGCAGCCACTCGATAGCGTTTTTGATGATGCTTCGTGGCAGGGGGTGGTGGACTGGAAGTCTGAGCTTCGGCCTCACTTCGAAATGGGGAGGCGCATGCTGGGTGTCGCCCAGAATCCGGGCATGTTTGAAGGGGAAGCCGCCCTCAAACGTGTGAGCCAGCGTATGGGCGCCGAGGATACTTTTCACGCGACCGAGGTCGGCGTCTATTTTGGAAAGCCCAACATCACGCTCCCTGATCCGTACTTTGCTGGCAGCGGTCCTGAACGCACGGGTTGCAATTTTTGTGGCGGCTGCATGGTGGGTTGTCGATTTGGTGCCAAAAATACGCTCGATCGCAACTATCTCTACTTCGCTGAGAAATGGGGCGCACAGGTTTTCGCGGAAACCAACGCCACCAAGATCACGCCTACGGCTAACGGCTATGCCGTGGACACGCAATGCAGCACTTCGTTTTTCGGTACTCCAAGGCGAACGCTCCACGCCAAGCGCGTGATTGTTGCTGCCGGCGTGCTTGGAACAGTGCAATTGCTGCTCCGCAACCGCGATGAATACAAGACGCTCCCCAACATCTCTGAACGTCTGGGTGAGCGCGTGCGCACTAACGGTGAAAGCCTGCTGGGCGCCACCAGCTTCGAAGCCCACCGCGACCTCTCACGTGGGATTGCGATAGGCGCCGCCTTCCATCCAAATTCACTCACTAAGATTGAAAGCGTGCGCTATCCGAGCGGCTCGGGCGCCATGCGTCTGTTGGGTGTGCCGTTAACTCCAGACGGCAGCAAGCTCACACGTCCACTGAAACTCCTATTCAGAATTTGCGCGCGCATTTTTGAAACGGTCAAACTGTGGCGCGTGTCGGATTGGGCAAAAAGCACGGTCATTCTTCTGGTGATGCAGTCGGTGGACCAACACCTTCGGCTGAGGCTTGGGAAGTCCTTACTGGGCTACAGGTTCAAGGGCGAAGCAACGGACAAGCCCATCCCAAGTTTCCTCCCCGTTGCCCAAGAAGCCGCTCAGCTTCTAGCGGAAGAGCTCAACGGCGAAGCTCAAAATGTTGTCTCGGAGGTTCTGATGAGAACGCCAGCGACGGCCCACATTCTAGGCGGCTGCGCAATTGGCGCTACCCCTCAGGCGGGCGTGATCGATGATCGTCATCAAGTCTTCGGCTATCCGGGCCTGTATGTGTGCGACGGTAGCGTGATCCCAGGCAATCTTGCGGTGAATCCGAGCCTCACCATTACCGCGCTTGCTGAGCGCTTTGCTTCATTTTTTGAAGCGGCGCCCGGCAGCAGCGCGGAGCTCAAGGCCGAACGCGAAGTTAGGTTTAGCAGCTAAGCTACCGAGGCCGGGGTCACCTCGTTTCGCAAATCAATCCGGGGGCGCGCACCTGACAACCGGTGTCGAACCAACGCGGGGGACTGCCCTCAAGTCGGGCACAGTTTGACTCCGTTTCGCCATTGGGCTCCCCCTCAGCCCAGCCCGCAAACTTCCCCGGCACTACTTGTCCCTGCCCATCTCCGGACCAGAATTGTTCGCCGCCAACCCAAACCCACTTCCCTTCCGTCGCGTCGCTCGCGCCAATCCACGCCCACTCGATTCCACCACCCCCTTGGGCTGCGAACCTCTGGCCAACCAGCAGATTTTCCTGGCTGGTTTCTAGCTGCACCACCGCCATCCCAGCGTCCGCACACCGCATGTGCGCCTCCTGCCAGGTGATCCCTTCAGATTGGCTGGTTTGCGCGGAGCAGAACATGTATCCGTGCCCAGCGAGCGCAACACCTGCGCAATTCTGAGCGCATTGTTCATCATCGATCCCGTTCGCGCAGTTGTTGTCGATCCCATCGCAGACTTCTTCGTGCGGGATGCACGTTGGCTCACCGCCGCTTCCAACATCTCCGCCGCTTCCAACATCTCCGCCGCTTCCACTATCTCCGCCGCTTCCAACATCCCCGCTGCTTCCTGGATTCGCACCTCCTGAGCTCTGCGCCCTACGGCCTCCAGTGGCTTCTGTCTTCCCCCCGCTACTGGAAGCTCGCCCGCCCAACCCTTGGTTGCTCCCACCGTTGCCAAGCGACGCGCCACCACCACCTCCGGTTAGCTCAGCATCCACAGCTCGCGGCTTCGAGAAAAGATCGGCGTGTTCAGCGCTGGAGCAGCCAGCGGAAGCGCACGTCAGAAGGGAGATAGAAACCAGAGATCCTAGGCAGTTGGTCTTGCGCATTGTCACATCACCTGGAGGGGCAAGGAGTGGGCCGGATGTCCAGTGTAGCTGTCGGGCAACCAAACGTCCTGGTTTCTTGCGGTAGTATCTCGACTTGCAGCCCATCTTTGTCCGACATGCAGGCGGGTTCTTTACAGCGGTTGAGCGTGTGGGAACATGCTCCACATCGGATCGCACCCATGCATGAGTTTCCCCATCGTTACACTGTGTCAGCACGCGCCCTGTCTGAAGGAGGCATCGAGCTGAGAAGCCCTGGGCTTGAATCACTTATCTCTTTGCCTCCTATAGAATTTGACGGCCCGGGCGATCATTGGTCCCCTGAAACACTTTTCACAGGTGCGCTCGCGGACTGCTTTATCTTGACGTTTCGGGCTTTGGCTCGCTCCTCGAAATTCTCGTGGGAAACCATCGAATGTGAAGTTGAAGGGCTCTTAGAGCGAGTGGAAAGAGTGACTCGGTTCACTGAATTTCATACACGAGTGAAGCTCACGGTACCCGCAGGTATCAGTCATGAGCTCGGACAAAGGCTGATTGAAAAGGCCAAACATGGCTGCTTGATTTCAAATTCGATTTCCGCGAAAAATCATCTAGAAAGCCAAGTTCTCGTGGCTCCCACCCACCCCAGCCAGGAGTGATTGCCGTTAGGCGGCTTTTTTCCGAGCACTCGCAGCTAACACCCAGCCAAGCGCGATAGGTCGGATTTCCACAGAGCTTGCCCCAGCAGCCGCCAGCAGAGATCGGAGCTTTGGGCTGTCTAGCTTGGTGGGGTGGAGCCCCTTGCGTGAGAACCCCTGAACTCTGGCCACCGCTTCAAGCACCGTGTCCTCAATTATGCGCAAGGAAGCAGACTCATAGTTGGGCGTCGTTAAGAAGAGCACGCCACCAGGTTTCAACACACGGAACGCCTCAGAAACCCAGGGCCCCGGCTGAGGAACGTGCTCCACCACATCCATCGACACGACCACATCAAAGCTGGCGTCGCCATAGGGCAGACCTGCTCCGGGGCGCAGCACATCTGCCCGCGCCAGCGCGCTACCGTGAAGCTCCTCGGCCAACTCAATCGCACGTTCATCAATGTCGCAGATCGTAAAGTTTAGGCCTGCACGCTCGACCTCGGCACGCTCAAAGAAAGGGCCCGAGCCCACATTGAGCACCTCGGGGCCACCAGCAGCAAGCACACGTCGGAGCTCATTCACGATCGGGCGATGGTAGAGACTCCACGGAAAACGCAACTTGAGCTTGTGATTCGAGAAGTAGTCGACAGCTTCCGCACTCATGCCGGCCGCCTGGCAATCACAAGGTATTCTGCCGTTAGGTTGGGGTCTGCCCGCTTCATGACTTCGTGCACCAGGTGATACACGGGTTGGGCAAAAATCTGCCGAAAGCGCGGGAAATTCGTCCAACGTGTGGTCAAAGTCTTATTCAGCAGACCCAACAGCGACGGGAGCAGAAACGCCTCAAACGCAACCGTGGTGGCCGAGGAAAGCACAGGCTCCACCGCCACCACTTCGAGCCCCGCTTGAACGGCAAGCTCGCTCCAACCCTGCTGATCGTAAAGGTGGTGGTGCTTGAAGAAACGATCGATCGCCCCTTGCAACTGAGAAGCAAGGCCAGGTGCGCCCAAGTCCGCGAGCAGGCGTACTGACATCAGGTGCCGAGCCCACTCGGGATTAGGAACAAACAAATAGGCCACTCCGCCTGGCTTTAAGGAATGGAATATAGTGCTCAGGGCGAGATCGATGCGAGGGACATGCTCCAGCGAACAATTGGCCACGCAGCTCGAGAAAAATGCCTCTGGCAGGCGCGCCTGCGTCACGTCGCCCAAAATCACCTGAGCATAGGCGCGGCTCGCAGACGCCCAACGCCCTTCCTTGGCATCGATATCGATTCCCCAAACCTCCACGTTGTCGAAAGCCAGCTTGGCAAAGAGCCCATCGCCACACCCCACATCCAAAATGGGGCCAGGGCACGGATAGTGCCGAACCGCCGCCAAACGCGCACATTCCTTGATCGCCAAGGCGGTCGGCGTGTGTGGGAAATAGCGTTGAAAATCCTCGAGCAGCAACTCCGAGCTGGGGGAGACAGCAAATCCACTGACCCGCTTAGGGATCTCCACCTCGCCTGCATTTATGGGCGGAGTGCCGTTCGTATTCTTAACTGCCGAAACCCAGCGTTCAGTCATAGTTCATTTCCAGTTTCAAAAAGACGTGACGCATGAGCCAAAGGCTGTACACGATACGCCCACCAATTTCCCTGGTGCAACACCAACTCAACGTCACCTAGGTGTTCCCCAAAGAGTTCACCAGTGCGGTCCCTAGTACTGTGCACCAAGAAACAATCAAAGCGCGGAACATCACGAACCGCCGAAAATCTTTCAGGATTCCACTCAGCCCCGCCCCACATCCCGGGAACAAAGCCCGGCAAATAGCGGATCGCGCTGGTTGGATACATCGCGAACGAATACCCCTGAATCCCGCCCTTTTCAGCCATATAATAGGCTGACATATGCAGGAATGCGGGGAGCCCTGGGAATACCAAGCTATCTCGCTCAAAGATGATCGGGCGCACCGACAATCCGACGGGCATCTGTTGGACGAACGATCGGACACCGGCGGCCTCGTGGTTGAACGCGAACACCCGCCACCCGAACACGGCACACCAAGCACTCACCAGCGCCATCGCCACACTCGGCAGCCCCCGAAAGAGCGGCGCGCGCCGCGGTTCAAACGCTACCAACAGAGCTGGCCCGAGGAATGCTGCAAATCGCGGATGGAGCGGGCCGAACCCGCCCATGCTCGCCGGGAACAGACAGAAGCCCGCCAAGACACCCAACGCAGGCAGCCAAAATTCCGGGGTACGCCGCGGCCGGCCGAGCCCCAAAGCCAGCAATAGCAAGCAAACGACGCCGCACAGCGTAGCGAAGACGTCGGCGGCTGAGGCTGAGAAGAGCAATGCGGGAAGCTGAACCAGCTCGAAGAATCTAGGAGACCAAATCGTGGAACCGATGCGTTGCGCTGAAGATCCGGGCGCGATCCAAACCCAAGCAAACAACAAAGGAGCAAGCAGTGGCAGCACTCGGGTCACGAAGCGCCCTTCCCCACGCAGCAACAGCGGCGCTGCCATCGCGAGAGCCACCCCGCAGGCAAAGCCATGGGAAAATAGCGTTAAACAGAGCGCGAATGAGAGTGCGAGGCCGGTGCGCCAGCTGTTTTCCTCACGATGCCTCAGGGCGAAGAGGAGCGCTAAGATGGCGAAAGGCACGGCCGCAATGAAGCTCACAAACCCGAAATAGAACGCATACCCCAAGGCCAGCGGCAGCCCGAGCAACGCCAACCAAGCTGAGTGGCCAAGCTTCCGAACCAAGAGCGCAAACGCGACGAAATGACCCACAACACTGAGCCAAATCCCCAACTTGAGGCCGGAGACAACGCCTAGCCAGACCGCGAACACCCGTGCCACCACGTAGCCGGTTAAGTAAGGCGTTCTTAGATTCACTTCGAAGTTCTCGACACCCGGGAAAGACTTTTCCCCCAGGTGCACCCAAACAGCGATCTGAGCCGCATGCTGCGGCAAATCCACCATCGGCAGGTAAGGGAACCCGAAAAAAATAGCTAACAGCGCAGCGCTGGCAACCACACCGAGCCCAAGCAGCCAACGGCTCTCTATCGCTCGCGCCTGCAGGTCCGCCGAACCCGCAACCGAAGGCACGAACTCAGCCTCTGAAATCGACGGAACTTGGCTCATATTCTCGCAGGCTGTGCTCGGAAGGCGGCGGACTCTTACACAAGGCCTTGAGACTCTGCCACCCGTTTTTCGGTGTTTCATCCGGCAGCGCGGCGTCGTTCAGGGCGCGGCTGGTATTCCGAAGAGCAGGGGCATAAATTGCTGAAATGAGTTTCGGCCAGCGTGCGTCCGTATTGCAGGAGAGTCGATGAGAGGCGACTGGATCGGTTCCAGCCCGTCCACCGGAGGTATCGCTCGCGAAACACTGACGAAACGCTTCGACGGCCCACGCCCGGAGCTGAGCGCCGAACGCCTCCGCCGGGTGTTCAGGTACTTCCGTCCGTATACCAAAGAGTGGATCGTCATCCTCGGTTGCCTGATAGTAACGGCTGGCCTGTCCGTATTGCCGCCGCTGTGCGTGAAGGCGATTCTGGACCATGCGCTACCCTTGCATGACCGCCGGCTTCTGGTTCTGCTCACGCTCGCCATGGTGGCGATTGCCATCATCTTGGGCCTAGTGGGCGTGCTTCAACAATCTTTTTCGGCCCGTGCGGGACAGAGCATCCTGTTTGATTTCCGGCGGGAGCTGTATCGACACCTGCAGAAGATGTCGTTGCACTTTTATACGACAACGCGAGGCGGCGAGATTGTCTCCCGCATCAACAACGACGTCTATGCCGTGGAGCACGTGGCCACCAGCACACTCACCTCCATCGTGAGCAACTTGCTCGCCCTCGGAGTCACGGCGTTCGTCGTTTTTTCGATGAGTTGGCGTTTGGCATTGCTGGCGATCTTGATCATGCCAGCCTTCTATTTTCCGTCTCGAATTGTCGGCGGCATGCGCCGTGGCCTTTCTAAGCAGCTGCAGGAGGGGCAAGCCGATCTCCTGGCTTTCCTGCACGAACACCTGCATCTGAGCGGCTCCGTTTTAACCAAGGTGTTCAACCAAGGCGATGCAGATCGGAAAGTGTTCGAGGCTCGAAGCGCACGCGTCAAAGAGCTCAATATTCGCAACGCCATCGTGGGTCGCTGGCTGTTCATGGTGCTCAGCGTGTTTGCCGTCACGGGCCCCGCGCTCGTGTATTGGTATGGCGGCCTTGAAGTACTGCGCGCCGAGCTCACGATTGGCACCGTGGTGGCCTTCGCGGCGTTGCTCGGCAATCTGTATCGCCCGATGCACTCGCTCGCGACCATCTACGTGGATATTCAGGCTTCTATGGCGGTGTTTGATCGGATTTTTGACTACCTCGACCGCGTTCCCGAAGTGACCGATCGCCCCGATGCCCAGGAACTGGTCGAAACAGAAGGCCACATCCAATTTGAGCAAGTCTCTTTTCAGTATCCCACCCCACCCTCTGCACTTCTGGTTGAGCCGAAACCTGCGAGCACCAAACTTCCCTTCTTGCTGAGCGAAGTGACATTCGAGATCAAGCCGGGTGAGCGTGTCGCTCTCGTGGGGCCAAGCGGAGCGGGCAAAACCACCATCACCTATCTTTTGCCTCGTTTCTACGACGGGACCTTGGGAAAGGTCCTGATCGACGGCCGGGACGTGCGCGAGTTTGGCCAAGAGAGCCTCCGCAAACATATCGGGATGGTCACGCAGGAGACCTTTCTCTTCAATGCGCCGATCCGCGATAATCTCATCTACGCCAAGCCTCACGCTACGCAGGCCGAGATTGTAGCCGCCGCGGAGGCTGCACAGATCCACGAATTCATTGAGGCTCTGCCGCAAGGCTACGACACACTGGTCGGTGAGCGTGGTTTTCGCCTCTCCGGCGGCGAGAAGCAACGCCTTGCCATTGCCCGCGCGCTCTTGAAAAACGCTCGCATCCTGATTCTCGACGAGGCCACCAGCAGTCTCGACGCCACGAGTGAATTCTTGATTCAGCGCGCACTAGAACATCTACTGAAGGGGCGCACCTCGCTCATCATCGCGCACCGCCTCTCGACCATTCTAAGCTCCGATAAAATCATCGTGTTGGATAAGGGTCGCGTGGTGGATGCGGGCACCCATTCCGAGCTTTTGGGGCGGGGTGAGCTCTACGCACAGCTTTTCCATCAACAGTTTGGGCAAGTGCTTCGAGAACGTTCGGGCGCGAGCACATAGTCTGGAAAGGGGGGCAGCCCGGGCACCCTCTCCACGCCAGGCTAGTGGGCAACGCACAACGCTGAATTGAGCGACGACACACTCACAGCAAAATCGAAAACTCAGACTTGACGGTCTGTCCTTGCCCAATAGCCCTCTGGCGGTTCGCTGGGATCGTCGCTAATGACGGGATACTCATGCCGGATTCAGTAGCGAAGCCCCCAGCCATTCTGATCCTGTTTGCGCATCCAGCGCAGGAAAGCTCCAGAATTAATCGAGAGCTTGTGCGTGCAGTAAGGGACCTGGCTGGGGTAACCTTCAACGATCTTTACGAAGCCTATCCCGAATTCGACATCGACGTGAAGCGGGAACAGAAACTCGCAGAGCAGCATCAGATTATCGTCTTCCAACATCCGTTCTATTGGTACAGCACACCCGCACTTCTTAAGCAGTGGCAGGATCTTGTTTTGGAGCACGGCTGGGCATATGGTAAGGGCGGAGCTGCGTTGAAGGGCAAAACCTTGCTCTCCGCGATCACTACCGGGGGGCGCGCTGAGGGCTATCAACCAGATGGCATGCACAAGCGAAGCCTGCTGGAGCTTCTTGCGCCAATCGCACAAACAGCGGAGCTGTGCGGCATGAATTACCTGAATCCTTTCGCCGTTCACGGCACCCACAGCATGTCTCGCGAGCAAGCCCGTGCAAAAGCACTCGAATACCGCAGCTTGCTCGAGGCGCTACGCGATGGAGTCAATAATTCGAGCTCTCTCGGCGGATCCTAAGCCCCTTCGGAAGGTGAATGATGAATCAAGATAGCCTCTTTTTCCAGGCGTTTATCTACCTCTTAGCCGCCGTTGTTTCTGTACCCCTTGCAAAGCGGTTGGGGCTTGGGTCGGTTCTTGGTTATCTTCTAGCCGGGATGCTCATCGGCCCCTTCGCACTTGGCCTTGTGGGCGAAGAGGGGCAAGATGTGATGCACTTCGCTGAATTCGGCGTAGTAATGATGCTCTTCCTAGTTGGCCTGGAGCTTGAACCCAGCCGCTTGTGGCGCCTGCGAGCACCAATCTTAGGCTTAGGCGGATTGCAAGTGGTGGTTACCTCCCTTGTCTTCGGCGCAATCGGCTTAGCTGTGGGTGTTGAGATCAAAGTGGCGATCGCCGCGGGCATGATCCTTTCGTTGTCTTCAACAGCGATTGTTTTGCAGACACTGCAGGAAAAGAACCTGGCCAGAACAGCGGCCGGGCAAAGCTCATTTTCGGTCTTACTCTTTCAAGATATAGCGGTCATTCCTATGTTGGCGTTGATGCCCCTGCTGGGCTCAACCGTTGCACTGGGGAAAACCGCGAAAGGGGCCCATTCTACGACATGGCTGGATGGCTTGCCCACCTGGCTTTCCGCACTCGCGGTTCTTGGCGCTTTGGGTGGCTTGATCGTGGGCGGCCGCTTCCTTGTAAGGCCAGCCTTTCGCTGGATCGCCAAAACACGCCTGAGAGAAATTTTCACGGCAGCGGCGTTGCTGCTCGTGATTGCCATCACACTCTTGATGACCAAACTGGGCTTGAGCCCCGCCCTTGGCACATTCGTGGCGGGGGTGGTTTTGGCGACGAGCGAATATAAACACGAGCTCGAGAGCGAGATCGAACCATTCAAGGGCATCTTGCTGGGCTTGTTTTTCATTGCTGTAGGCGCCTCAATCGATTTTGCGCTGATCCTGCGGAGCCCCGCGCTGATGGCGGCTCTCGTGCTCGGGCTTCTGGTGACCAAATTCGCCGTGTTGTCGATTTTGGCTCGCATTTTCCGAATGAGTATCGATCAAAATTTCTTGTTCTCGTTTGCACTGGCTCAAGGAGGGGAATTCGCCTTCGTACTTTTCTCGTTCACCACTGAGCATGCGATAATCCCGGCGGAAATCGGAGCCACGCTGGTAGCCGTTGTTGCGATCTCCATGGCGCTAACGCCGCTCGTTATGATTTTGCACGAGAAGTTTGTGCAACCGCGAGTGCAGAACTTCGGCTCGAATGATCGCCCCGAAGACACCATAGATGAAGCCAACCCTGTCATCATTGCGGGTTACGGCCGCTTTGGACAAATTGTTGCCCGATTGCTCACCGCCAATGGAGTTCAGGCGACCATGCTGGATGTGGACTCCGATCAGGTTGACCTCGTAAGGCGCTTCGGCGGTCGCGTTTACTACGGGGACGCAACGCGCCACGACCTTTTGCACGCGGCTGGTGCACACTCCGCGAAACTGATTGTATTGGCTCTTGATGATCCTCCGAAGACTCTCGAGCTCGTTCACACCATTGCCAAGCACTTCCCGAATCTCAAAATCTTGGCGCGCGCGCGAGGTCGCACCGACGCCTACGACCTCGTCAACGCTGGCGTAACCCATGTTTATCGCGAAACGTTCGATACCTCGCTGCGGGTAGGTGCTGAGTCACTTCGTTTGCTCGGTTTCCCGGCATACCAAGCCACTCGTGCGGCCCGAGCTTTTCGTCGACACGATGAGCACGTGCTTCGCGATCTCGCCAGCGTGCGTCGCGACGAACCCAATTATGTCAACATCGTGCGCCAACGCACCAGCCAGCTCGAAGAGGTGTTAAAGATTGAGAGCGGTTATCTCGAAACGGCGAATGAAGGCTCCTGGGATTCGGATACGCTTGTGAAGGAGTTCGGGGGCGCCACGGGCGACTAAGCCCCCCCCCTCCACGCCGACCCAGGGTAGTAAGCATGCTTACTACTTTCTTTTGCAAGCATCCCTCTCCACGCCAAGCTGATGCGCCACCACGCCGATGCACGTCAGGCGGCTGCCCCGAGCGAGCAAGCTCCGCTGCCGGTCCCGGACTCCAGCTTTTATCAGCCATGGGAGGCGTGCTACTGCAGCGCCCAACCATGCCCTGCCTTCGGACCACCGCCCCCACTCATGCCCCCTTGGGTTCGAGCGCTTCCCCCGGGTGGGTTCTGTGGCTCTAACCGATCCGCCGCGCGCGCGCATCACCATCGAGGAGCTGCGCGATGCCTGGCCAGCCCTGGTCACCGGTGAACGCGTCGCTGGATTTCGCCTGCTCGGCGCTGGCGACGACGACAATTTTTTTATGAGTCTCACTCCTCTCGAGCAGTCACAGGTACTGCTCGGCCTGCCAGCGGGAGAACGCCGCGTTTGGATGCGAGTGCTGGCACCGGATGACGCCGCCGATGTGCTGCAAGCCGTGGAGATTGAAGAGCGAGAGGCACTCATGAGCTTGCTGGATGACGCCCCGCGCCGTGAAGTGAACGCGCTTCTGGCCTACGCAGAAGATGAAGCCGGAGGCTTGATGAGTCCGCGTTTTGCGCGCGTACGCCCCGAATTACGGGTGGATGAGGCGATTCGCTATCTGCAGCGCCAGGCGCGTGCCCACCTGGAAACGATCTATTACGCGTACGTGCTCGACGCGGAGCAGCGTTTGCTCGGCGTGTGTTCGTTTCGTGAGCTCTTCGCCAACGCGCCGGATTTGGAAGTGCGCGCCATCATGCACAGCGATCCGCTCGCCGTTCGTGAAGAGATGGACCAGGAAGCGGTAGCCCGCCTATTTCAGCAGAACAGCTTTCTAGCGCTGCCTGTGGTGGACAACGATAATCGCATGAAGGGGATTGTCACCATCGATGACATCGTGGATGTCGTTCAAGAAGAAGCCACAGAAGACGCTCAAAAATTCGGCGGGATGGAAGCGTTGGATGCGCCTTATCTGCAGACGGCGTTCCTTGAGATGCTGCGCAAGCGTGGCGGCTGGCTTTCTATCCTGTTTCTTGGCGAAATGCTGACGGCGAGCGCGATGGCAAGGTTTGAAGGAGAGATTGCCCGTGCCGTGGTGCTGGCAATGTTCATTCCTTTGATTATTTCGAGCGGCGGGAATTCGGGCTCGCAGGCTTCCACGCTGATTATCCGCGCCATGGCGCTCGGTGAAGTCAGGCTCCGGGACTGGTGGCGTATCATTCGCCGGGAGTGTGCGGCGGGCGTGTGCCTCGGAGTGATCCTCGCAGCCCTGGGAGTGGTGCGCATCCTCACCTGGCAAATGTTCTTTCAGAGTTACGGTCAGTACCATGCGTTGATCGCGATCACCGTCGGCCTTAGCCTGGTGGGCGTGGTCACGGTTGGCACGATTTGCGGCTCGATGCTCCCCTTCCTGCTTCGGCGTTTTGGCTTCGACCCGGCAAGCGCCTCCGCGCCCTTCGTCGCCACGCTGGTCGATCTTTCGGGCCTCGTGATCTACTTCAACGTGGCCCGGGCAGTGCTCGGGGGCACCTTGCTTTAGAGCTTTTCAGGGCCAATACTCAACACCTTAGCCGAGCTCAGCAATGAGCTGTTCCAAAGCCAAAATCGCTTTGGAAGCTTCAAAGTCTCTCGCTCGAAACGCTGCCGCAGGATTCTTTGGGGGTGCCGAAAGCTGATGAAGAATAGCATCCGCCATGGCGCGCGGATCCGCGACCGGCACGAGCAGGCCTTGCTCTCGGGTAGCCAAAATTTCCGAAGGGCCTGTTTCGCAGTTGGTGGACACCACATTGGCACCACAGGCCAACGCCTGCAGCAGCACGTTCGGAAATCCTTCGCTTCGGGATGAAAGGACAAACACCTGCGCGTGGGCGAAGTAGCAGAAGGGATTCTCCACCACCCCCGCAAAGACTACGCTGGCCGAGATACCGAGGCGGTTCGCGAGGCTCTCCAACGCCTCCCGTTCGCTCCCTTCCCCCAGAATCACGAGGCGCGCTGGTTTCTGTTTGAGCACCAACGCGAAAGCTTCGATCAGAACCTCGAAGGCTTTTTTGGGCGAGAGGCGGCCGCAACCCAGGACACACGCCAGCTCCCCTTGCATCACTTGAGGCTTGGGCTCCGCCGCGAGCTCTAGGATCCGTTCGATCTCGATGGGGTTTGGAATCACCCTGATCCTAGGGTGTGAGGAAGCTGGCAATCGCGCCTTCAGCTGCTGGGAAACTTCGGCTGCCGGCGCAATGATGGCATCGGCGTAGCGATAGCAAAGCCAGCGCAGCGTAGGGTCCAGCAGTTCACGCCACGAAGAGCTGGCCCCCGCTGGAGCGCACGCTTCACGAAAAATCAACTTGGATTTCGCGCCTGCCAGACGCCAGGCAACACTTGCAACGAGATTGGCACCCACCATAGTAGCGAGCAGTGCTTTTGGCCGCACCCTACGGAGATAGTTCGACAGAGGCACGGCGAGAAGACTCAATCGGACTGGCGGTAGCCGCACCAGATTCACGTCTCGGTGCAGCTCGCTCAAATAGCCTGAGGCGCTGCCTCCCACCACGAGCTCCACGGCGTGGCCCCGAGCCGCCAAGCCGCTTGCAAAGTTAACCCAAACACGCTCAGCCCCACCCAGCGCGAGATCAGGCAAGAAAAAAGACAGCGGACCAGTGGAATTCAGCACGAGTTCGCACAACCCCTAACACGGCCCGGAATGCTCGAAGCCTATATGACTCTGGCGTCTCTCGCAGGCACACGTCCCCCCGGGCCAGGATTGGTGATGGTCAGGTCGCGCGCCCCGGCGAAGTTACAGCTGCAGCGTTTCTCTTGCAATGCGAGCGGACGGACCCCGACTGGGTTCCGCCTAAATCTGGAAGAGGACATTTCGGAAACATTCCCGAAAAAAAGGACGCGCTAGATGCACAGGTACGATCTTCGCCCAAGCCAGTTTGAGCGGTCCCAACCATAAAGGAAATGAAATCGTCATGACGGGAAGTAACGTACGCAAACAAGCGATCTCCGAGGTAGCGGGCCGAAAGGCTATTTCGGGGCCGGCTCTCGATCAGTCACCCGACTCACTGTTCGGCTGCAACGTCTTCAATTCAGCCGCGATGAAGAAGCACCTTCCCAAAGAAGTGTTTCGCTCAGTGAAACGTACGATCGACAAAGGCGAACCGCTGAACCCGATGGTTGCCGACACCGTCGCAGCTGCAATGAAAGACTGGGCCACCGTGCTCGGAGCCACGCATTTTGCCCATATTTTTTCACCGCTTACCGGTGGGATGGCAGAAAAGCACGACGCCTTTCTTTCGCCGGATGGCGAAGGGGGAGCGCTCGGAGAATTCTCTGGCAAAGCGCTCATTCAAGGTGAGCCTGATGCTTCAAGCTTTCCGAACGGTGGCATCCGCCAGACTGCCGAGGCACGTGGCTACACGGCATGGGACGTCACCAGCCCTGCGTACGTTGTCGATTCGACGCTTTATATTCCGACTGCTTTCGTTTCATGGACCGGCGAAGCACTGGATAAGAAGACTCCCCTGTTGCGTTCGATGCAGGCCCTGAACCGTCACACCCAGCGCGTGCTGAAGCTGTTCGGGCACGAGAACCCTGCCCAGGTTGTGGCGTACGCCGGTCCTGAACAGGAATACTTCCTCGTCGACCGCCTTTTCTTCTTGGCACGCCCCGATCTTCTGAACGCAGGCCGCACGCTTTTTGGCACAAATCCGCCGCGCGGCCAGGAGTTTGAGGATCACTACTTCGGTGCGATCCCTGAGCGCGTACTCGCGTACATGGTGGAGGTTGAGCACGAGCTCTTCAAGCTCGGTATTCCAGTGAAGACACGCCACAACGAAGTGGCTCCAGGGCAGTTCGAGATTGCGCCCGTGTTCGAGAGCGCCAATATTGCTTCGGACCATCAGCAGCTCACTATGTTCACGATGCGTCGGGTCGCGGTTCGCCACGGCTTTGAATGCCTGCTTCACGAGAAACCCTTCGCAGGTGTCAACGGCAGCGGGAAACACGTCAATTTCTCGTTCGGCAATTCAACCCAGGGCAACCTGCTCGATCCCGGCGATACCCCGCACGAGAACGCGCAGTTCCTCGTGTTCTGCAGCGCCGTCATCCGAGCTGTGCACAAGTACGGCGCAGTGCTGCGCGCCACGATTGCGACGGCCAGCAATGACCACCGCTTGGGTGCGAATGAAGCGCCGCCCGCGATCATCTCCGTCTACCTCGGGGATCAACTCTCGGACGTGTTCGACCAGCTCAAAGCGGGCGCCGCCAAGTCCTCGCGGACCAAGGGCACCTTGGAAATTGGCGTGGACACGCTGCCGAAGCTTCCTCGGGATGCAGGCGATCGCAACCGGACGAGTCCATTTGCATTCACGGGTAATCGCTTCGAGTTCCGCGCTGTCGGCGGTGGGCAATCCATCGCTGGGCCACTCATCGCGCTCAACACGATCGTGGCAGAATCCTTGGATTTCATGGCTACCAAGCTCGAAGCCGCGCTCGGCAGTGGGAAAACGCTGAACGCTGCGATTCAGGGCCTGCTCACCGAGCTTGCCAATCAGCACGCAGCGGTGATCTTCAACGGCAACGGCTACTCGGCCGAATGGCACGCAGAAGCAGAAAAGCGCGGCTTGCCGAATCTACGGACCACGGTGGATGCACTCCCAGTTCTCAACGATCCGGAAGTGATCAAGCTCTTCGACAAATACAACGTGCTCACGCCACGCGAGCTTCACAGCCGCTACGAGATCTACCTCGAGCAATATGTGAAGACCGTCAACGTGGAGGCCAAGCTCGTTGAGAAGCTTGGCAAGACGCAAATCCTGCCAGCAGCCTTGCGCTACCAGCGCGAGCTCTCGGACGGCATCATCGCGGCCAAGGCGGCTGGGCTCAGCACCAGCACGTCACTGGCGATGGAAGTCACCGGGCTCATCACCAAGCTGGAACAGAGCTTGAGCGCCCTCGCCGAGGCGGCTGGTCACTCGGGAGCCTCCTTGCTCGAAGAGTGCAAGCATTTGCGCGATAAGGTGCTTCCGGCGATGCTGATCGTGCGCGGCAATGCAGATGCGCTTGAAGGCGTGCTGGCTGATGATTGTTGGCCTCTGCCCACGTATCAGGAAATGCTGTTTATTCGCTAATCCAAGCGTGCATTCTTAGGTACCGAGAATGGGGTCGTGATGAAAGTCCGGCCCTTTTTTCTTTTTGTCCGTACTAAGTAGCGGTTACGCGAGCGGCGCCGTTTGGTCGCCGATTTCCTGCCGAAAACGCCCGGCATTCTTAAAAAGTTGGTCCAACCGGTCGATCGCCAACTGCGCCAATTCACCGGGTTGGCGACCGAGCGCACATTCAAGAAAGATGGCCTCGCGTAGGATTGGTTCGTAATCCGCGGCACAGCGCCGCTCCCAGGCTACCTCCGACACATCTTCGCGACGAACGGCCGCTTCAAAATCAATCAACAGAGCCTCAAGGGGTGCCGGACATACGATCAGATTGTGGAGCTCAGCGTCCCCGTGGGAAAGGCCTGCGGCTTGGAGGGTTCGCAGGCTGCGAAACGCTTGTTCCAGCAACATCCAGAGGCCGGCGGCTGTTGCCAGATGAAGCTTACGCGCGATCGGCACATTGCTCTCAAACGGTTCGTTACCAAACGGCGAGAGGCGATTGTAGGGAGTCCCCGGTAACAGGCAACTACGAAAGACCGAGCTCGTGTGCCCAATCGGCGGCGGCAGACCGAGGATCGTACTGGCTTCACTCTGGCGATCAAACTCCGTTTTCGGATCCCCGTGCAGGCGCCCCGGAAAGTACGTCTTGCGAAAATGCAACGGATACTGGGCAGCGAGCTGGAAGCGCGTCCGCGTTTCTTCGCCTGCTATCACGATATCTGCCGACATCAGCGGCAGGCCGTTCGCCTCACGCCGTGTGATCGTTCGCACCACAAAATCCTGGCGCGGCGCGCGCGCCACCCACGCCGCATATTCGGGCTCCAAACGCACGGAATGCCGGGGCGAAACAGCTACCAGCGTATCGTCTGCATCACGGCTCATTGGACCTACACCAGAGTTATCGGGAATACTCGTCCCCGACAAGCCCCTGCGGAGCCGCACCTTTGTGGTGAATTTCAGCTCCCCCCTAGGGCTCTGCCCCAAGCGGTCCGTATTCAAGAACTCACCCCCAGCTCATCCCAAGAAACGTGCAACGTCTCGCAGATCCCAAAGTAGGTGACATTGTCGATGGCCGCTACACGCTCAGTCGCGAGATTGCGCGCGGCGGCGGTGGTGCCGTCTTCCAAGCGGTGCACCAATTCACCAAGCGCCCGGTGGCGGTGAAACTATTAACGAGTCAGCACCTGTTGAGCTCTGAGCACAGGGAACGCCTGCTGCGAGAAGCGCAAGCGCTCACCGTGGCGCGGCATCGCAATGTGGTGGAGGTTCTAGACGCTGGCATCAGCGCAGCCGGCGGCCCCTACCTGGTAATGGAGCTTCTAGATGGTCGTTCCCTCGATGGCCTCCTGGCGAGCCGCAGGCGTTTGAAAACGGAAGAAGCGGTGTGGGTGGTGCAACAAATGGCAGCGGCCGTCGCGCGCATGCATCGCCTGGGATTGGTGCACCGTGACGTCAAGCCTGGGAATGCATTTGTCGCACATACCGAATCCGGTGAGGAAATTCTCAAACTCTTGGATTACGGCACCACTAGCCTGGCTGACGTGAAAGAAGGTCCACGGATCACGCATCAAAGTGCTCTGATCGGTACGCCAGAATACATGGCACCGGAGCAGCTCCTCGGCAGTACGGATCCGGATCCGCGGATCGATGTATATGCGCTCGGGATCAGCCTGTACGAGTGCTTGAGCGGCGCTGTGCCTTTTGAAGGCACCTTTGGCCAGGTGCTCCTAAAAGTGCACCAATCGTCAGCCCCCTCGCTCGCCGAGAAAGGGGTTGAAGTTACTCAAGAAGTACAAAAGCTGGTGGACCTTTGTATAGCCAAGGATGCCGCCCAGCGCCCTCTGAACGCTGGCAAGGTTTGGGATGCCCTCGCAGCTATCGCGCGCACACTGCCAAGTCCAGACGAATCGCTGCTTGGCATCAAGCCCGCGGAAGTAGCCGTTCCCGCGGAAGGACCGAAGCGGCGGTTCGCGCGGGCTCCCTACGTGACACCAGTGACCACCATCCAGCACGATGGTGTGCAGTTCTCTGGCCGCAATCAGGATCTCTCGGAGGGTGGCCTCTTGGTGCTCCTCCCGCTCGCTTGCAAGCCGGAACTCCTCACCTTCGCCGAGTTTGCACTCCCGATCAGCGGACAACTCGTCCGCGTTCCGGTCAAAGGCCGTTGGGTTCAAAGTGCTCGCATAGCATCGGCCGTGGGTCTCGAATTCACCCAGCTTTCGGACGCTTATCGCGAAGAAATCCATCAGTACGTCACCTCGCTCGTCAATAAATAGCGCCGGCCGCGAACCGCTCCTGCCCAGCAGGTCGACCGAATGAGCCAGCTGGGGCATGACACCCCGTGCATGCATGCCTTGGAAGAAAAAGCAGGCTCACCTGCGCAACCTCCATCAACCTCCGAAACCGAGAATGACAGAGTCGTGCGCAGTGCGGGGCGCGGGGGTCTAGCGATTGCCTTTGCAAAAATCTATTTTCTGCTGACCGGGTTTGCGCAGCAGATGTTGCTGCCCCACGTGTTGGGCGGCATCGCGGGCTACGGTGCCTTCGCCAGCGCGCTCTCGCTCGCGAGCATCACCTACAACCCGATCACAACGACCTCGATCCAGAGCGTTAGCCGTGCCCTTTCGCATGCGCCTCAGGAGAGCAAGCCCCACGTGCTCCGACGCTTGCTGGAGCTGCACGCAATTCTTGCCGTGGTTTCCGCGCTCGGTTTCTTCGTGGCTGCCCCGCGCTTGGCGCTGGTGATCGGTGCCCCGCACATTGTGGGCACGTTGCGGATCCTGAGCTTGGTGCTCTTCGTTTACTCGATTTACACCCCGCTTGTCGGCGCCCTCAACGCCGAGAAGCGGTTTGTGCACCAGGCGGCCTTCGACATTCTCTCAGCAACCTTAAGAACGGTTGGACTGCTCGCTGGTGCTGTCTGGTTGAGAGAGCTTTTTGGGGGGATTGCGGAGGGGAACCGCGTGGAGGGCGCGGCCGGCGGGTTTGTTATCGCGAGCGGGCTGGTGCTAGCGGCGGCGCTGTTGGTGGTTGGTGTCGGAAGGAACCAACCGGGAAGCTTTCAACCGAAGGCGCACCTGCGTTTCCTGTTGCGCCTTTGGATAGGCCAAGTGCTTTTCAACCTGCTCTTGCAGGCCGATCTCACGCTGCTCCGCTACCTTGCGTCCAGCCGCGCCGTCACAGCTGGCCTATCGCCCACCGCGGCGGATTCGATGGTGGGCGCCTATCGCTCCATCCAGCTCTTCGCCTTCCTACCTTTTCAGTTACTGGTGGCCCTCACTTTCGTGATCTTTCCGATGCTGGCGCGTGCCGACGCAGAGGCTGATTCCAAAAAGATCCGCCAATACGTTGAAAACGGTATGCGCATCAGCTTGATTGTCGTGGGGGGTATGCTGAGCGTGATCGCCGGCCTTTCTGGCCCGCTGCTCAGGCTCGTCTTTCCCTCACCTGCCCCCGAACTCGGGACACGCGCTTTGGGATTGTTGTCGATTGGATTCGGATTCTTCGCCATTTTTTCGGTACTGACGAGCGTTCTGAACAGCCTCCGCCGGGAACGCGCGAGCCTGATCATTACGTTGGGTGCGCTCGTGGTGGGCGCCATCTCTGCTTTCTTGTTCAACCAGAACCAACCCTTTGGCGAGGGGCTCTTGATTCGCGTTGCAGCAGGGACCTCAGTTGGTCTCTTTGTCGCTGCCGTGGCTGCTGCCTGCTACGTCAAGCGGGTTGTTGGGGGCATCGTCTCACCCGTCACGTTCATTAGGACGGCCTCGGTGACCGCAGCAACGATCGCTCTGGCGCGGCACCTGCCAGAGGTCGGCAAGCTGGGAACACTCTTGTTCTGTACCATCGCAGGATTCACCTATTTCGTAGCTTTAATCGCAACGAAGGAACTTTCCATTGCTGATCTCGAAGTGCTCCGAAAAATCTTTGCACGGCGGCGACACGGCTGAAGGCCTAAGCGTGTGTTTCCTCAATCGCTTCGCGCAGAAACAAATCTTCCAGCGTTTCGTGACGTGAGTTGACCTCAGTAATTCGCAAGTTGGCATCCAGCGCATCCCGCAACAACGGAGCCAATCGCTCTTCGCCTTCCACCTCGACAATCAGCCGCTCCGCAACCCTGCGCGTTTTATGACCCGAGGCCTGACAGCGGGTTTCAAAGCCTGCGTCCGCGCCCAAGAGTGCCACATCAATTCGACGCACATCGCTCTTCAACAGCGTTCGCAACTCACCACTCACCACGACTTCGCCCTTACGGAGGATCGAGACTTGATCGCAGAGAACCTCCACATCCGACAGAATGTGGGTCGAGAAGAAAATGGTGCGCCCGCGATGGCGCTGATCGAAAATCAAGTCACGCACCTCCTTGCGCCCGACCGGATCGAGACCACTCATGGGCTCGTCTAGCACCAGGAGTTCCGGATCGGCCACCAGCGCAGCCGCAAGCCCAGCACGCTGCAACATGCCCTTTGAGAGTCGTCGCACCGGACGCTCGGCTGCGTACAAGATCCCGACTTCGTCGAGAACCTGGCGCGTGCGCGCTCCGATCTGCCGCGATGGCATTCCACTCAATCGCGCCGACATTTCAACAAACTCACGCGGCGAAAGGTAAGGGTAGATATAGGGGTTCTCGGGCAGAAAACCGAGGCGAGCGCGTGCCTTGCGCGTCCCGACGGGAAGCCCAAATAAAGAAGCCTGCCCCGAAGTGGGAGCGATCAACCCGGTCAGGATCTTGATAGTGGTGGTCTTCCCGGCACCATTTGGCCCCAGAAATCCAAAAATCGAACCCCGCGGCACATCGAAGGACACTCCCCTCACGGCGTCCACCCGACGCATCCAGAACCCTTGGCGAAAAGATTTGCGCAAGTCTTTTACAGTGATCAGTAGCTCAGCCAACGGAACCTCTGGTTGGGTTCAAGTGTAGCCGAGTCGGAGGCCCCATCGCGAGATTTGAGCACGTCATCGCCCGGCGAGTGCTTGGCGACAAGCTCCTTGGCTAATAGGCCGGTGGGAAATTATCCTGTCGCGAAGGGTTGACCCTTAAGCGAACGCTCGGGACACCTCCAGCGCACTGAAATCCCCAGATTTAGGGCTTACCCTGCGGTACTCAGCGCAGAAAAAGTGTTACAAGAGCCCGGCCTTCGCACCCAAACCCGACCGGGTGAAGCCATCGGTCAAAGGATATGCACAGCATGAAAAGGGTTCATCTCACTCAACAATTGACCGGCCTTGCCCTCCTCGCTTTGGCCGCACGAAGCGAAGCGCAACCGTACCCGTACGGGCCAGCGCAACCATCGCAACCATCGGCTCCAGGTGCACCCACCAACTATGGACCGCAGCCAGCGCCCGCAGCACCCGATTCCGCCGACGGTTCTGCCAACGCCACCGCGCAGCTAGGCGGCGAGAGCAATGTTAACTTCGGATTAACGCCGCCTGATGGTGTTGCGGATTCCGAGGCCGAGCCAGACATCACGGAAAGCGAAAGAGCCTTCCGGAAGACATCGCTGGGCATACGGAGCGGGCTTGGCGCTGCCACCGGCCTGTTGCGGGTCAGTGAAGCCGGAGGTGGGGCTGCAGGCATGTTTCGAGCCTCGTTTATCGGCTCCTGGTTCTCGGATAGCGGATTTCTCTGCAACGCTGACGCACCCTGCCCCACACTGAGGACGGAGGCACCGAAGTCTAGGGACTCCGCAGAGCGGGTTGGCGCGCATTTCGTGGCCTCTGCCACCGTGTTGCCCTTCCTTGAGGCTTATCTCGGGTTGCACAACTCTGCGACCTCGGATAGCCGCAGCCGGCCCAAGCTACTTCAGGTTCTCGGCGATTCAAACCTGGGAGCCAAAGCGTATATGCCCTGGGAACCGGACCAAATCTTCAGCTTCGGTGGCCAAGCAGACCTATTGCTCCTCAATGGTACCGGTGGTGTGGGTCTGGATGGCGGAGGCACGAGCTTTGGTTTCCGAGCACTCGCCACCGCTGATCTCTCGAACCAAACCCATCCCGATTCACAGGTTCCGCTGCGTTTTCACGCAAACTTCGGTTACCTCTTCGACAATTCAGCCAATCTTGTAAAAGGCATCGAGACGGATCAATCGCCCGTGGGACGCGGCACGCGCATCACGCGCATTGAACGCTACGGGCTGGATGTGAATCGCGTTGACAGCATCCAGGTCGGGTTAGGCACGGAGTTCGTGCACCCTGTCGTTCGTCCATTCTTGGAGTGGAGCATCGATCTTCCAGCCAATCGACAGAACCACGTGTGCAATGTCACCCAGGCTGCGCAGGTGGGGGATCTGTGTTTAGGAAAAGAAGCCGGCTTTGCCACGAGCCCTTCCCGTCTAGGGCTTGGTCTCGGTCTGTACCCTTGGGAAGATCACGGCTTAGTTTTCACTGGTGCGGTTGAGATCGCGACGGGGGGGTCATCGAAGTTCATCCAAGAAGTGGCGCCCGAAGCCCCCTGGAATCTCTATTTTGGTCTTGGCTACGCGTACGACACCGAGAAGCCCAAGCCCATCATCGAACGGGTTGCCAGTGATGCCCCGGTGTCGGCTCCGCCCGCGCCGCGCTATGTCGTGAATGGGCTGGTGGTCGAAAAGGGAACGCAAACTCCAGTATTAGATGCCCTGGTGCGCTACGAAGGGCGTGAACTTACGGGGATGATCAGCGACGCCACTGGCCACTTCCGCACCGTCGACCTTGAGCCTGGCAACTACTCTTTCAATGTGGCAGCCACCGGTTATCGGGATGGCAAGTGCTCAGTCACGATTCAGCCTGGCCAAGCCGCACCAGGCATCGGAGCCCCCGGTGCCGCGCCGGTCGATGTGAATCCTTTCGCGCCAACAGCCCCTGCCCCTTCGCCACCAATGTTTCCGCAGTCGCGAGCTACCCAAAGCTTCGGCAATGAGTTCGGAATGCCCGCGGTTCCGTTCGCTCAGATGCAGCCCGGCTACGGTCCAGCACCCGTGCCGCCCGGCTACGGTCCAGCACCCGTGCCGCAGCAACCAGCTCCGGGGGCTCCCCAGTACCCAGGCGCACCTGAGGCACCCGTGGCACCCGCCGTGATGCCACAAGCGCCGATCAATCCGAATGCCCCGGTGGTATTCGAGGTGCAGTGCGAGCTCGAAGCGCTGCCCAAGGTTGGCAACGTCGTGGGGAGTGTTCAGGACGGCGAATCGAAAGCCCCGGTGGCGAATGCCCGAATCCGCATCAAGGACAAGCTCGGCCGTGAGCTGGAGCTCGCCACCGATGGTGCGGGCGCCTTCCGCTTTGAGAATGTCGTTCCGGGGCATGCCTCAGTCACGGTTGAAGCGGACGGCTACATGACGGGCGCTCAGGAGTTCGAAGTGCGAGCACAGAACGACGTGGACGCTCGTCTCCAATTGAACAAGCGTCCGCAGAAGCCGAACGTACTTGTGACCACACGTGAGCTTAAGCTCACCAAAGAAGTACACTTTCAGCTTGATTCAGCCGAGATCTTGACTGATTCCCTGGCACTGATCGAAGAGATCGCGGAGGTCTTGAAGGAGAATCTCAATATCAAATTGGTTGAAGTGCAAGGTCACACGGATAACACCGGAGCCGCCGTCTACAACCTCAAGTTAAGCCAGCAACGCGCTGAATCAGTGGTCAATGCCATTGTCCGGCTCGGCGTCTCGCGTGATCGGTTGGAGCCCAAGGGCTACGGTCCAGAGAAGCCTTTGGTTCCCAACGCAACCGAAGCCAACATGGCCAAGAACCGTCGTGTCCAGATCATCATCAAACGCCGCGGCTAGGCCATCAACAAGCAGACGCAGCGGCGGGTAAACGAATGAAGCGGATTCCGGTGTGACCCAGCAGCAAGGGCGCCACGCACGCGCAAAGATCTCCGTTGATGTACTTGTCAGTGGATGCCCAGCCGTGGTGCCCTACCGCGCTCCGGCCGAGTGCGAACCGCTGCCGCTCACTCATCCGGCGGCTCTTCGCTCGGCCGGCGCTCTTTCGCAATCTCGCTCAAGATCTCCTCGACCCTGTGCGCCTTGTCGAAGCCTTCATCGTAAAAGAATCTAAGATCAGGCACTTTGCGCAACCCGAGGTGTGGGCCAAGCCCACGCTTCAAACGATTCGCGGCCATGCTCAATTGCCGCAATACGTTTTCCCGTTCCTTGGCGACTCCGGTGTCTTTCAGCATGCGCACGCGCACTGTCGCCAACGCGAGATCGTCAGTCAGCGTCACGTCCGTGATGATCACCGTCGAGAGACGCCGATCACTAAAATCGCGCAAGAGGCATTGGGTTAGATACCCCCTCACCAATTCGGCCACACGCAACGGTCGTCGACTGGCTGCCACTAGTCCTTCGCTTTCGACCCGTGGCCAGCTGAGCCGAGCCCGAGTTCATTCGGATCCAACGTTTCCAGGCCTTCGCTCAGCCCCTTCCCTGCCTCTCCGAAAGAGATAACCTCGGTTCGACAGTCAGCCAAGATGGAGTCTTTGGCGTTGCCAACCAGCGCAGTGGCACGCGAGAGCGCTTCACGGCAAAGGCCCGAGTCCCTCCCCACCACGGCGAGCCCAAGCGTCGCTACCTGATACCGCTCAACATCGCCGACTTCCGCAACGGAAAGGCCCAGGCGCGCCCGGAGGCGCTCCTTCAAGCTCTTCACTACCTGCCTTCTATCCTTGAGCGACTGAGCTCCGGGGATCTGAACCACGTAACGAGCGACTCCTACGAACATACGTGGCCCAACGCTCTGACTGCTCGCTTGGCCTAGAGGGTCTGTTTGATCTCTTCCATCTCAAAGGCTTCGATGATGTCGCCTTCTTTGATGTCATTGAAACCATCCAGCGAGATGCCGCACTCAAAGCCTTCTTTGACGTCGCGCACGTCGTCCTTAAAGCGCTTCAGGGTGGTAGCTTTGCCAGTAAACAAGACATCCTTCTCGCGAATGAGCCGCATCCCAGCATTTCGTTTGATGATGCCATCGACGACCATGCAGCCAGCGACGGTACCCGCTTTGGTGATCCTGAACGTCTGACGAACTTCCGCACGCCCGATGATTTTCTCAACCAGCGTGGGGGCGAGCAGCCCTTCCATCGCAGCGCGGATATCGTCCACAACATTGTAGATGATGCTGTACTGCCGGATCTCGATCTTCTCTTGCTGAGCGAGTGAACTCGCTTTGCCAGCCGGACGCGCGTTGAAACCGATGATGATCGCGCCCGAAGCGATGGCCAGGTTGACATCGCCCTCGGTGATTCCGCCCACACCAACGTGCACAACGCTGACCCGCACCTTCGGCGTCGCCAACTTCTGAATGGCTTCGGTGAGCGCTTCGACGGAACCTTGAACGTCCGCCTTGATGATCACCTTGAGATCGAGTCGATCGGTTTCGGACATCGCCTTGGCAAGCTCTTCCAGCGACATCCGCTGGCCTCCCATGCTTGGTCCGAGGCTGCGACGATCTTTGACCTTGCGCGTCTCAGCCAACGCCTGCGCCGTCTTCATGTCGCGAATGACATAGACAGGGTCCCCGGCGCTCGGCACGTCATTCAACCCGATAATCTCCACCGGTGTCGACGGACCAGCTTCGTCCACCGAGACGCGAGCAGAATTCAGCATCGCACGCGTCTTTCCGTACGCTCCACCCGCCAGGATCACATCTCCGCGACGTAGCGTTCCGTCGGTGATCAGCACTGTCGCGACAGGCCCACGACCCCGATCCAACTGAGCCTCGATCACCACGCCTGACGCTGGCTTATCGGGGTTTGCCTTGAGCTCGAGCATTTCCGCAAGCAGCGTGACCTGATCTAACAGGCCTTCGATCCCCGCACCCGTCATCGCGGAAACTTCCGCGAATAACGTATCGCCGCCCCACTCTTCGGGGAGCAGACCAACATCGCTCAGCTCACGACGAACGCGCTCGGGCTGGGCATCGGGCTTATCACATTTGTTCACGGCGACCAGGATCGGAACCTTGGCCGCGCGAGCATGGCTGATAGCCTCAAGTGTTTGCGGCATCACGCCGTCGTCGGCTGCCACCACAAGAATCACAATATCCGTCGCTTGGGCACCGCGTGCGCGCATGGCGGTAAATGCTTCGTGGCCAGGCGTATCCAGGAAAGCCACTTTCCCGTGCCTCGTTTCAACCGTGTAGGCACCGATGTGTTGCGTAATGCCACCGGCTTCGCCGGCCGCGACTGCAGCCTGCCGAATCTTATCCAAGAGGCTCGTTTTACCGTGATCAACGTGGCCCATCACTGTGACGACTGGCGGCCTAGGAACACCTCCGGCGTCCTCCACCGTTTCCATCCCCTGGGCTGCCACGATCGCATCTTCTTCGCTGACGGTGACGTCCTCAACTTCCCAGCCAAACTCATTGGCGACAATTTTGGCTGTCTCAGCATCCAGCGTGCTGTTGATATTGACGCCCGTCATGCCGAGACGCATGAGCTTCATCAAGACTTCCGTCGCCTTGATCTGCATCTTGCCGGCTAGCGTCTGCAGCAGCACCGACTCTTCAACGCGCACAACTTTCTTATGAGCAGAGCGTTCCTGGGTAACGGCCTGCCCCATTCCCTTGCTGCGCCCGAGCGACCCCAAGCCGCGCTGCCGCATCCCACCGCCGCGCTGAGCGGGCCCTCTGGAGCCGCCACCGGACCCACTGGGCGCGCCACCCGTCATGCCGCCGCCGCCCATCATCGGGGCGTTTCCGCGTGGTCGACCACCAATATTGCCGGCCTTCGCGTCGTACTGAACTCGGCGTGCGACAGGCCCCGTCGAGCGATGAACCTGAGGCATGGGAACGCCCGGACGGCCTCCCCAGACGTCAATGCCCGTCTTGGGTGCGGCGGGACGTTGACTGGGTGCCAGTGCGGCCGGCGGAATAGCTGGAAGCGGCGCAGGGGCTACTTGAAGCATTTCTGGTGCCGCTTCAGCCACTTGAGCCTGAACTACCTCAGGCGCGGGCTGTGCTGCAATTTCGACCTTAGGTGCGGCTGGCTCAGCTGCAGACCGTCCAGCCGGGGCAGCCGGGGCCGACTCTGCTTGAATGGGCGCTACAGCGACCTGGCTCTTTTCGGGCGCAGCAGCACTGCTTACTTCGGGAGCAACGGCGGCTTCTGCGACCTGGGGTTCAGGCACTACCTTTGTAGTTGTAGTAGCTGCCTCAAGGGGAACAGCAGCAACTGGGGGAGCAACGACAACCGGCGCTACGGCGGCGGGCGCTGGCTGTACGATCGCTGGTGACACGGGCGTGGCCCTGGCAACCTCAGGCGCGGGGCGCCGCACCACCACGGCCGGCCGAGACGGTTCAGGCGTTGGAACCGCAGGGCTGACTTGGGCCGGTGTTTCCGCATCCGCGGGGCGCGGAGCAGCACGGCGTTTAACAACCGTTGGCCGGATGCGTTCCTCGACCGATTTCTCAGAGCTGTGCTGCTTCTCTATCAGCCGCTTCACCCTTTCAACCGAATCGAGCCCCACAACGCTCATGTGATTGCGGACATCCGCAACTCCCACAGACTGGAACAGCGCCACAAGAGCCTTGTTTTCGAGGCCCAAATCTTTGGCGACTTCATAGACGCGCAACTTACTCATCGACCTTTTTTATCCTTTTGTGCGTCTTCTCTTGAACGTTGGGTTCAGGCATCTGCAAAACTGCGGAGCAGCGCAATAGTCCCAAAGCTAGCTCCCTGTCGACCACCGCGATCACGCCCACCTCGGTTCGACCGGCAATCTTGCCCAGTTGATCTTTGGTGCCCCAGACGAGGGCGCGGCCTTCGACGACGGCCAGGGCCACTTCTCGGCTTGAGGCAGCGGCACGTGCGTCCGTGGCGATGATGACGGCGTGGGCGCGCTGGTGCTCGAAAGCATCAGCTACCGCCGAAGCCCCCATCACCATTTTTCGGGAGCGGGCTCCCGTTTTCAGCAATGCCTCTACCCTCTGATGGGTGGCAGCCTGAAGCGCTCGAACGAGATCGAGCGCATTCACCGCCACGTGAGTCCGAAAACTACGTGAAAGCCCGACTTTGGCGGCTCGCTCAAGGCACGCCGGCAGGGTGTGGACCCAGGCGCCGCGCCCAAAAGAGCGACCCCGGAGGTCCACATGGGCTCCCCCAGCATCATCCAGAACGAGGCGCACGACCTCGTGCTCATCTCTAGCAACCGGCTCGCCACATCCGACGCAGCTTCGGTTCGGCCTAGATTTCTGCGGAGCTCGGGGGGTGTCCCCGAGCGGGACTTCACCTTCAGTACTTTCGAACATCCGTTTCAGACCTGCTCCTTCATTCAGCTCGCGCACCTAGCTCTGCAGGTGGAGGCGAGCGGCGTTCGAGGATCGCGCCGTCGGACTTCATGAGCTCGCGTGCAGCCTCCGAAACTTCCTTCGCCTTGGCTGCGCTGATCCCTGACTGAAGTACCAGCTTGTCGGGATCTTCGTTAGCGACATGGCTGACCGTCTTGTAGCCGGCATCATCCAGGAGCTGGAGCGTTCTCACGCCAATGCCTCGGACGAGCCGAAGCTTATCCTGCTCACTCAGCGCCACGCTCTGCTGCCGGGCCTTCTGCAAACGTTCGATGCGCGAACGCTCCATCTCACCCAGCGCGTTCGTCTGCAGCTCCTGAGCCTTTTCTAGGCCACCCACTTCAGGAATAGCGACAAGCTCCTCGGCGGCTGCTTCAGCAACCTCTTCGAGCGCCCGAAACCCAAGCCGATACATGGCTCGCGCCAAATCCTCACCGACGCCTGCGACTCCTCGGAACGCGCCCAGGGCCTCGTCCTCGATCTGCTTGAACTTGCTCTCACTGATGATGTCGAGCTTCCAACGTGTTAGCTGCGACGCGAGCCGCACGTTTTGACCCTTGCGACCAATCGCTAACGATAGCTTCTCATCGGGCACCACCAACTCCATCCGGTGCCCACTCTCATCCAAGATGACTTTATTCACTTCGGCCGGTTGAATGGCGTTGATGATGTACCGAGCCGGATCTTCATCGTAAGGAACGATGTCTATCTTCTCGCCGCGAAGCTCCATCACAACAGCCTGAACCCGTGAGCCCTTGATGCCCACACAGGCACCCACCGGATCCACGTCCGAATCACGGCTAGCTACGGCAATTTTGCTGCGCGCCCCGGGCTCGCGTGCCACGCCCACGATCCGCACAATGCCTTCGTAGATTTCTGGGACCTCAGCCTCAAACAGCTTTTCAACGAGCTGCGGAGCGGAACGGCTCAAAATGATCATAGGCCCGCGTGACTCGCGATCGATATTCTTCACGTAGGCGACAATGCGATCACCGGGACGATACGTTTCTCGGGGCGTCTGTTCGCGGCCCGGCAAAACGCCCTCCGTCTTGCCAAGGTCCACCACGATGTTGTGGCCCCGTTCGAAGCGCCGAACAATGCCGCGAATGAGCTGCCCCTGACGATCTTTGAACTCCTCAAAAATCAGGTCGCGTTCAGCATCCCGAACGCGCTGCAGCAACACCTGCTTAGCCGTTTGGGCGGCAATTCGACCAAATGTGCTGCGGGCCTGCGACATATCGAGGACGGCACCAAACTCCTGATCCTGCTGCTTCGCTCGCTCCGCGTCGCGGGGGTGCCAAAACACCTGAAAGCCCAGCTCTTCGCCAATTTCCGCGTCGAGACCGTGCTTCCGAGCGACATCAATCGCGATTTCGCGATCGTCGATGTCGACCTCGTCGACCACCGTCATGTACTGAAAGAGGTCGATGTTGCCGGTGTCCGGGTTGAAGCGAGCCTCGAGCTCACGCTCAGCACCGAAAGCGGCTTGAGCCGCTTTCAAAATGGCGGCCTCCATCGTCTCAATGAGAACCTGCTTGTTAATGCCCTTTTCTTGGGCCACCTGATCGACGACCGAACCTAAATCAAAGCCAAAGGCCGCTGCCTGCGTTGCCATCTCTTAACCTACCTCTTTTGCCGAAACGGTTGCTTTTTGCCATTTCCGTTTGCTCTTCGGCTCCCGGGGGAGCCAGCCACTTTGGAACCAGACCACTCAAACACGAGCCGTGCCTGGTCAATATTTTTGAGCGGCACCGTGTGCTCGCCAAAATCTGTGCCCAACTTGGGGTCACCCCCCGCGTCCAAGCCTAGAAGCTCGGCGTGAACCACCATCTGACCTGCCAGCGGCTCCACTAATTTGATGCGGGCGCGCCGGCCGCAAAAACGCTCATAATCCTTGGCCGAGTACAGCCCACGCTCCAACCCGGGCGAACCGACCAACAACGAATACCGGGAGGGGATCACGTCGGTGACATCCAGCACCGCCGACAAATCGCGAGAAATCTCGCCGCACAGATCGAGCGTCACGCCGCCTCCGGGTTCATTCGAATCGGGTCGCTCGATCGTGAGTTCAAGCACACGACCACTTCGATCTGTTTTCCAGAGCAATTCGACGCCCACGACACCGTGCGAAAGCAACACCGGCTCAATAGCCGCGACGAGGCGTTCGCTATCAAGACCGCTGATTTTAGTGTGGGCAATGGGACTCATGGCAAAAAAAAAGGACCCTCTTTACGAGCGGCCCGGGGGCTCCACCGGGGGGGAGCCTAGCGGAGGGGTTTTGAGCTTGCAAGCACTGGAGGCGCGGGGACGGCAATTGCCGCTGCCCCCAAGAGTGCACTACATCCGCTGGCATGGACTCGCCCGGCCAAGACTCGGAGAACCGCGCTTATTACAACGCTTTCAGCAAAAACTACGAGCAAGTCCGGGGCGCGAACGACCCCGGGGGCTACCACGAGCTGCTGGACGAATTGGAGAGCGAGTTTGTCGAGCGCTTCGGCAGGGGGAAGGATGTCCTTGAAGTCGGCTGTGGGACGGGGCTCGTGCTGGAGCGCATCCGGCGCTTTGCCAAGAGTGCTCAGGGCCTCGACCTCTCTCCCGGTATGCTTGAAAAAGCGCGTGCACGCGGGCTCGACGTGATCCTCGGGAGTGCGACCGCGCTTCCCTTCGCCGACCAAAGCTTTGACGTGGTGTGCTCTTTCAAAGTCCTGGCACACATCAGCGAGATTGAGCTCGCACTCCGAGAGCTCACCCGAGTGGTTCGCCCAGGTGGCCATGTGATTGCCGAATTTTACAACCCAAACAGTCTGCGCGGTTGGGTGAAGCGCCTGTTCCCTGCCCGAAGCATTGCGCAAGGTAAGCGCGAGAGCGATGTGTTGACTCGCTTCGATTCGCCAGCAGCCGTCGCGCGTTTGCTACCCAAAGGAACTGAGCTCGTTGCGGCACGCGGTGTTCGAATCCTCACGCCCACCGCACACCTGATGCGCATCCCGGGGCTCCGCCAGCTTCTGCGGTACGCCGAAAGGGCACTCGCTGATTCTCCACTCAAAGAGTTGGGTGGGTTCTATGTCGTGGCCTGGAAAAAGCTTTAGAATTTCCCGAAAATTCCCAGATACATCTCAGTGTCGGTTGCCAGCACGCGCGGTGAAAGCTGAAGCAGCGTAGCCTGAGCGCGGCGTTCAGATTCGCCTTTTGTTCGTCGCAGGTTTTTTGGTAACTCGCGACGACGTATGACGGTCACCTCCGGAACGAAGTTCAGCTGCGCTTCTAGAATGCCTCCGAGCGCGGCCGCGGCAAACCCGTAGCTGCTCACGTTCATCACCGTGTACCAAGCGCGCAATTCGCTATCCACCTGACTGCTTAGAAACGCTTGCTCGGTAGCGTTGGAGCGTGAATTGAGCGCGTTCACGCCGCGTGTTTGGAGGTTCACAAACGCAACCGTCGACACGAGCGCAGCCCCGCTCAGCACGAGTTCGCTGCTCAGCAGCACCCAACCCAGTCCATCTTTGCCGTTCTGAAATTGACCAACCCCGAAAGGCAGTGCCGCGATGAAGCGGTGATTCTGGTGGACCACACGCTCCGTAGTTGCAAAAAGCTCGAGCCCTTCTACTCGTTTGCTTTCCTGGTTCGCATCCACCTGCGCTTGGTCAGTTTGTTGCGTTGCCGTAGCAATCCGTTTTTCTTCCTCCTCCTGCAGCATGAATCGCAAGCGATCCTGCGCTTGAATGAAAAGATCGACTAATGCGCGAGGAAACGTCAGAGGATCGGGGGCTCGCATCCCTGGCCGGGCACGGAGCGCCGCTTCCAACACCGTTTCCGCTTTGGCCGGCTGCCCATCTCCAATCAGGCACGTCGCCAGCCAAAGCCGGCCTTTTTCAAGTGCGCTCGCCTCCTGGATGCGAAGCGCTGGCTCGCCATCCAGCAGGACGTTGAGCTCCGAAGCGCACTGAGCGTACTCTCCACTTTGGTAGAGCGTGATCGCTTTTTCTACGCGCGCGTCGTCCGAGAGCGGAGTGTTCGCTGGCTGGCTCTGAGCCCGCTTGCTCACTTCTGGCTTTTGGGCAACGGCCTTCGAAGGCAACCCCAGGGAGACAACTCCCAAAACCGTTAGAAGTATGAGGAAACGTGGGAACATTGAGCGCGGCGGAACCGCCCGACGCCGGCCGGGGGTTAGGGCCAGGGGATGACGAAGAGTTCTCCAGCCCGGAGGGTAACGTCAATGCGTTTTGGTGTGAGGGTACTGCCCCGCGCCGGAAAAACCGTGCAATGCCCCTCAACGACCGGCTTATCCATGGCCAATTTCCTTTCCTCAGAGGCCGCGATTTCACCGAGCTGGCCACAACTTGCCTGCACCCCCTGAGGGGCTCGAAGCGCGAGTGTGGCTGGGCGGAGCTCAATGCGCCCGGCCACGATCTGTTCACTTTCAGGGTCCGCTGAGGCCTCAATATCCCTAGTGATCTTCACTGGCCCTTCACAACAGGTTTCGTTCGGGGGCAGAAATTCAAACGTGTGGGGGCCCACCGTTAACTTGAACTGCCGCCCAAACCACTCCACCTCCTGGGAATCCAGTTTAACAATCGGGTTCTGAGGTCCAGAAACCACAATCTTCACCGAGCGTGTAGCCTCGAGTCGGGGCCGCTCCGGTGGGCTTGCTGCTCTGGTGCTGGTTGGGGCGGGCCACCGCGTTCCCAGGTTCACCTCGGTCGACGATACCTTCGGAATGCCCAAAATCGGTAGCTTCTTCTGAGCGTCGGCACGCTTCATGCTCGCCCCCCGGGCACGGACCGCCGTTTCGTTGGCTGTGAGTTCGCGTTGCTGCCAAAGACGAACGGCCCCAACTCCGAGCACCGAAAGGATGAGCAGTGAAAATACTGCGCGCAAGCCCCACACCCGCAACCCCAGGTAGCGTCCAAGCTGAGCCACTTCGGCCAGGAGTTCCTTGTCGTCCGGGTGATAAGCCAGAGCTCGGTTGAAATCATCGGCGGCGTTTCGCACCCGCCTCAGCTTTCGCGCCTGGCGTGCTGTCGCCACCAATTTTGGTACCACCTGAGCCGCGTAGGTTGCCGCTACGCCTTCGGGATTTTCCACGTATTGGGCGAGCAACGCTTCGCCGTCGATCGTGAGGCGGTTGAGCTCGTCAGCCAGCGCGCTCTTCAGCTCGCTCGCGTGGCGGAATCGATCTTCGGGATTGTGAGCCAGCGCTTTGCCCACAATGCGAGCAAAAGGACCGCCCACGGCCGCCCGCACTCGATCTGCGGCAACAAACGACCCATCCAGCACGCGACGCAGCACCTGCGCCGGATTGTTACCCTCGAACGGCAAGCGGCCCGTCATGCACTCGTAAAGCATCACTCCTAAGCCAAAAATGTCGGCACGCTCATCCACGGCCGCCCCTTCGATTTGCTCGGGCGCCATGTG
>CAZSUA010000004.1:0-16402 GCA_964609655.1 uncultured Polyangiaceae bacterium
GGTGCGGGGATCGCCGGCGCGCTGGGGGGCGTGGCGGGCGCCGCTGGAGCGGGCGCCACCGGAGCCGGGGCAGCATCGCTTGGCGCGCCGGGGGGAGCCTGCAACGGCACAGCTTCGGTTCCAACGGAGGGCGCCGGCTCTTCCGCTGCGGCAGCGACAGCGCCACTAACACGCCCCACGCTCGTCAAGCCAACACAGGTTCCCACAAGAAGGATTGGGATTTGAAAGCCGCGAATCATTCGTTCCTTCTTTCTTCGCACATCACGGCACCTGCCGGCAATCCGCATCCGCCGGACGGTGGAACCTGCCTTGAGCCCGCGAGGACATGAGGCGAGGACTGTTTTCGCACACTGCGAGTGCAAATACGAGCGAAAACTTCTTCACCCAACCCCGCCAAGGCGTGCTTCTGAAAACACACCGCTGCTTGGTACCGTTGAAGAGTCAATTGGACCACCCTCAGTTAACGCGACGAACTGTAGCAAGGGGTGGCCCTCATATTTGCAAAGAGATTGCATGGATCGCAAGGCGGGCTTCAGCGTTCGTTCTCCACTGATACCGCGTTTTTCTCGTTCAATCCGCCAGCGGGCACCTTCAAGCCATGGGCATCCAGAACGAAAGAAAGAACCGACCAGTACTGCTCGGGATCCAGCGAAGCGCTCATCGGCGGGTGCTTCTCCGTCGTGAAAACAAAAATATCTTGCGCCGTCCGGAAGCGCATCCGCTGCTCGCGCTCGCCTGAACCGGCAACCTTGCTGTCTTCGAATTGCCTGCGCCGCGCGTCGTCGGCTTTCAATGAGTCGACCTGGTGATCGCGGCGGATGCGAACCTTCACGGGTAAAGCACTTCCACCCATCACCGGCGGTGCCCCGGGGCCACCCTGACCGACGTCACCGTGGCAAATGGTGCAGTTCTCGGAGTACACTTTCGACCCCTCTGCCTGGCTGGTTCTGGCACGTGCCATTGCCTGCTGTGTTGCACCGCGTTGGCCAGCACAACCAGCCAGGCCCGTCACGCCCGTCACGACAGCGGCCGACCAAACCAAGGGGAGCGCTACGAAGCCTGCCGCCAATACTTTATTCGTCATCAGGTTCCTCATGTAACCTTCAATTCCCGGATCAGCCCGAATGTGGGGCGCGGGCGCACTCTCGTTCCACCCCCAGCCGATGTCAACTGGCAGAATCAGGCTGCAAACTGAACGCCGCTGCCACGGGCCAACCACACGGCTTCCGCCACCGGTTGCAGCCAACTTCCCCTGAGAAGAGCCCACTAAAGCATCGGCTGACGGCCTCCCCACTAGTTGGCAAACGCCCCCCACCGACGACAGCACCGGAGCGCAGACGCCCTACGATGCAGTGCAGCAGACCGCCCCACTCTGAAACACACGTCGCGTGCCCACGTGCCTGGCAACACGCCACCAATGCAGGCCGCGCTACGTTCCAGTTTGAGAACGCTTAAATCGCGAAGCGAACGGCCGATCTCAATGATCACATGAGTGAGCTAGCTCTGATCGCTGACCGCCGGTTTCTCATCGTTGATGACGATCCGTTGGTCCTTGCAAGCAGCGAGGAGCGGCTGGTTCGCGCCGAGGCGACCGCATTCACCGCCGAGAACATTGCTCAGGCGTTGCGGCTCGCGGAAGAAGAGCAGCCTGACTTCGTGCTGCTTGACATCACTATCGGTGAACAAGTGGTCACGGCCGATGTAGTTGGCTACTTTCAGCGGGCGCTCCAAACTCGCGAACGGCGCGTCATCTTGCACTCTGCAGTGTCAGCCACGGAGCTCTATCAGCAAGCGCATCGGCTCTCGGCCTTAGGCGCGGTCCAGAAGACGGGAGACGAACGCATCTTCCTGCACCGCGTGTCGCGACTCATCGAGCTCTCGCAGGCAATTGCGGGCGGCGCCACCGACCGGCCATCGATCCCCTATTGATCCGTGGGCCCTTGGGGAGGAACGTGAAGCTCACCCTATGAGCTTCGCCCTCGCTGCACACTTTCATTGCGCTACTGGGGAGTGCCCACGCTGGCACAGCGACGAGCAGCGTCTGTATTGGACCGACATCCCCGCCGGCAAGCTTTATTATTATGAGCCTGACACGGGCAAGAGTTCTTGCTGCTACGAAGATCGGCCTGTCGGAGGGTTCACGATTCAGGCGGACGGCTCCCTCTTGCTCTTCCGGGATCGGGGCAACGTGGTGAGTTTTAGACATGGGAAAATCGAGCGCACGATTCTTGAAGGTATCCCGGGGCTTGAGACCACCCGCTTCAACGACGTGATCGCCGATCCCGAAGGACGTGTGTTCGCAGGAACGATGTCTTTCGGAGGTGTCAACAACGGACAACTGTTGCGCTTCGAGCCGGACGGCAGCTACGTGCAGGTTTCCGAAGGGCACGGCACACCCAACGGCATGGGATTCAGCCCAGACTTGTCGAAGTTCTATTTCACGGACTCGCGCCTGCGCAGGATCTATAGCTTCGACTTTGAGAGGCTGAACGGCGCCATCAACAATCAGCAAACTTGGCAGGAGATCGCCGCCTCGTCGGTGAAGGACGTGGGGCGCTCGGACGGCATGACGGTGGCCTACGATGGCTGTATTTGGTCTGCGCGAATCGAGGCTGGATTGGTAGTGCGTTACTCGCCACTCGGGGAAACACTGGAGCGTTTCGAGCTGGGTACGCCGCAAGTAACGAGTGTTGCGTTTGGGGGCCGAGACTTAAATGAGCTTTACGTGACGTCCGCTGGGGGCACTCCCGAGGCCCAGGAGAGCGATCGCGCGGGCGCACTTTTCAAGATCGCCGTTCCGCATCGAGGCCGCGAAGAGTTCCGTTCTCGCATCGCGCTCGCCTAGCTTGGCCCACAGCAGTGCCGGTGTTATCACCCGCACCTATGAAGAAGCTGCTGTCTTTGGTTGCGTGGGGTATTGCCGCTTGCGCTGTGTGCTCCAACGCTCAGGCTGAAGAATTCGGTCGCCAAGGGGTGACCAGCCTGGGCGCTGATCGCTTGACGGGCCTCTACTTAGTCGATGTGGGAAGCAGTGCGCTCCAGCTTGGAGTTGGAGCTGCGCCTGTTTTTGCTCCGCAACCGTACACAAGTACCCGCTTTGCGGTGGATCACTTTGTGAACCCCTCGCTCAGCGTTGGCGGCACCTTGGCATTCTGGCTCAAGAGCGGGGCGACCGTCGAAGGCCGCAGAAACCGAGCGAACGGGTACTTGGTGGCACCGCGCGTTGGCTATGTTCTTCCGTTCACGGATGGTTTTGGATTTTGGCCACGAGGCGGCATCAATTTTTGGGACCTCGGGACTGATGATGAGTTTGGCATCACTGCCGAAGCCACGTTCTACGGCGCACTTGGACAACAATTTGGGCTCACGTTTGGACCCACCGCAGATCTTGGGATCGTCGGTGAAGGCGCCGAGGGAGTCTCGCTTGGCTTGATGTCCGTGGGCTTGTTTGGTTGGCTCTAGCGTTAACCAGGCTCAAGCGTAAATGGGTAGATGACCAGCACGGGACCTGCTTCAGGTTTGGGGAGAGTCAGGGGCGTGAAGATATCCCGCACGCAGGTCGCCAGTTCATTATCCTGAAGGATCGGTGCGGCCTCGGGTGCGGCCCCGCGATTGAGCGCGTCGGTTGATGCGAGTTCAGTATCTGCTCGACCCAGGATGGCCCCCATGGGTAGGGAGCCGGTTCGCGCGTCGATCACGTCCGTGAGCGACCCATCCTGCTCAATCTGAAAACGGAGCACTAGGCGCCCTCGCAACGTGGGAAGGCGCGTGAGCGCTCGCTGATAACAGGTTGTTACTTTTGGCAGCTGTGCATTGATCTGAGTAAGAACTCGAGCTTGATCAATCGTTCCGGTATCCAACTGGTTGCCCAACAAATCGGCGGCTTTCATCCGCCCCGTCACACTTTGATCGAGAAAGGCAAACTCCAAAAGCGGTGCCTGCGCGCCGCTGGGCAGCGCGTTACCCAGCGCGAAAATACTGGAAAGAGGGGTGTCGGGCGCAGCCTCAACCACAACCCGCTTACAGGTAACCTTCGAATCAGCGCATTCCTTCGCCAGGCGTTGACGGAGCTCGCCCGGTGGGGTGCTCAAGGGAAGATACAAATGCTTGGCTGTGGATTGTTCGGTTAACTGATCGGCCCACACCAACTCAAACTGCTGCCCCTCCAGACGCACCAATAACAGCCGCTTGGGCCGCTGCATCGAGAACGGCGACTGCTCCCGACGAACTACCGGCACGGAGGCGCGGTCCGCCGGAACCGGTACGGAGGCGCCGCCCCCAAGGGGGCCGCTCAATACGGATGTCCGAAACGCTAGCTGATCGGGACCGCTCTGAACGTGGAGGCTCTGATAACCTGCGTGTGCCAACGTCGAAAAAACGCTGACCGCCTGGCGCAACGTAGCATTCTCAGGCACTTCTACGGCATGCGGCGCGGTGCCGATGCCCTCGCGGACTTGCAGAAAACAGGACCCCAAGCGCTGCCACAGGCCACGCGCTAACGCCGGAGGACCCACCCAGGATGTCTTGCCTGCCGCTGCACCGTCTAAGAGGACGCCACCTTGGCGGTCAACCACCACGCGCTGAAATTCACAGCTCGGAGCCAAACCTTTGCCGGGAGTCGCATGTGTGGCGCTACTCGGGGTACCCCCCGCTGCGCTCGCTTCGGGCAACACCGCGTCACCATCATCAAAAACAGTCGGGGCTGCGTTCCCTTCCGGTGCGGTCGCACCGCCTATCGGCACCGAACCGTGTCGTGGGGCAATGCAACCCACCGCCATACCCAGCACCCCCCCAAAACCCAGTCCTAACAGCCAGCGAATCATTCGCCAGCGACTAGCACGATCCCACCGAACGACAACCCTAGGAATATCCCTTGAGCTCCACCGCGAGCTAGTGGGTCCGAGCCTCAAACCCGCTAAAAAGTTCGACATCGTTGCCCACCTCCGAGCGCCGAAGCGCAATCACCGCCGAGGCATCCACGGAACTGGCCACCAGCGGCGAGGCCGTAGCGACGAGCCATTGAACAGAGGGCAAGGCTTCTTCAAGGGCCGACATCAACTGGGCTTGGACGCAATTGTCCTGATGGAGCTCGGGTTCATCGATGGTGACGACCCCTTCCGCTCGACGCGGATCGCGCCCCGGGTACGCTCCCCAGAGCGTTCGGGTGGGAAGTGCCCCGAGGGCGACTAAATGGCGCACGCCGGTCGGCAGAGCATCGAAGGGCACGGCCGCGCGCTGTGAGCCGGTGAACATCGGCTCAAATGAGAGACTATCGAGCCCCAGGTACGAAAAACCGACCGATTCAAGGAGCGTGTTCACCACGTGGCTCATCGCAGCGGCAAACAACCTTTGATCGGGATGCTCGGCCCCCGAGATGCGTTGAAGCGCCGCCCCTATTTCAGCGTAGGCAAGCGCCTGTTTGGTTTCTCTGGCCAGATCGAGGCGATCCTCGAAGGAGAGCGAGCCCCGCACGTCGTAGCGCGCCACCGTGCGAAGCGGCGCATTAATGGCTATCGGGTGCGTAGAGAACCAACGATTGCTTGGAATCGCCAGGTAGGCAAAACCACCTTCCCTCGCAACCCGATCGAAGACGGCCTGCTCACGCCGCCTTACCAGCTCAAGCTCTTCGCTCGCGTGCACTCGAGTGTTCGGGCTTGCAAGACACAACGGGTGCTGGCGCTCTGCGTCATCCTGCCCGAGCAGCCAGTACGTTACGGCGTGGGGAAGAGCCTCACGCTCCTCATGCCCCAACGAAAACGCCCGCTCGCTTGCTGCGGGCTGGAGTGTGCTCACCTGGCCAGGCCGGGTGCTCGCGATGGCCTGAAGCAAGCTCGATTTCCCGACGCCGCCCGCACCGTGAATCACGGTCAATGAACGAGCTTTCCCCTCGCCTTCATCCAAGGAAAGACTCGCGGTGTTGAAGGGCCCCACATGGGTGAGATCGGCAAGCAGCAACCGCACAGCTTCCCGAGCATAACCGAATTCACTCAAGAACGGATCGGCAATCGTTGCGAAGTAGGCTACAACGGCCGCCGCCTATGCAGCTGAGAACCGAGCTGATCATCCTCGCCCCCCCGCAGAGGATCTGGGACATCCTACTTGATTTCAGCCGTTACCCCGAATGGAACCCCTTCATCGTTTCTGCCGAAGGCGTGGCACAGCTCGGGAGCGCCCTGAAGGTGTGCCTTGCGCTACCCGAAGACGGCAGCACCCATACATTCCGCCCTATCATCACTGCCTGCGAGCCAGCAGAGCGGCTAGCTTGGCGCGGACAGCTCGGCTTCCCGTGGCTCTTTTCTGGCTACCATTTTTTCGAACTCCACGCCCAACCCGACGGCAGCACGCGGTTTGTCCAAGGGGAGGATTTCTCGGGAGTGCTGACAAAGTTTCTCGGCCGCACCTTCACCTTAACAGGCCGCGGTTTCGTCTACATGAATCAAGCGTTGCAGAAGCGTTCCGAAAGCGCCAAGGCTCTCTAACCCGAATCCTACAGGTCTGGCGCAGCACGGCCTCTAACCGCTCGAATAGCCTTCTCAAGCTCACTTCCATGACGCAGGCAGGCGTAGCAATCATCTTTGCGCTTGAGCCCGCAGCCATAATTCCTCTGCAGAAAAGCTAGCAAGTGTAAGCTGCGGCGATCCCCGAATTCAATCGCACGGGGGAGGAGCGCGCGATTCTGTTCGCAGGTTTCTGAGTCCCGTAGGTCCAAAGCCACGCGCAAAGCTTGGGACGCTTTGGGCAAGACATCCGTGCTGTACACTAAGAGTTGAGCCAGCGACGTAACGGAGCTGCGGTCCGCACTGCTTGTCCAGACATCATACAAGAGATCCGCGGCAATCTCGCCGGGTAGGCCTGCCATGGCGCGAAGCGTCACGTCAGAAGTGCGCTCATTCGTCGCAAACTCTTTGAATTGCTTGAGCGGCCCAGCAACGTTCACGAGGCCGGGCTCCTGAGTGAACTTGAGGGCGAGCTGTTGCGCGCTCATCAAGGCTTCGGCCCGACCAGCGGCGGTGAGCTCAAGCGCCTCTTCCGCGCTAAGTTCCCGCTTCGGTTTGGCGGCGAGCCGTTGCCAGTTCGAAGCATCTGGCAACGGCTCGGGTTCAGGGCGAGCAACAGTCGGAATTTCCTGGAGTGCACTCGTTGGCGTGGCCAGCAAAACGTCCTCCGCGGGTGTTCCCCGAGCAGTGGACTTCCGGCCCGTGCTCGCTTTAGCAAAAAAAAATGACGACCCCGCGACGCCAAGCAACACGACGCCCAGCACCATCCACAGCGAAAGCGTTAGCCCAAAGAGCCGAACGGGTCGACCCAAGGCTTGGCCCAGAGTAGGAACCTCCGACACTTCTCGGCTACTAGCAGGCCTTTGCGCGGTGGGCGCCACGAGAGGGCGGGGAAGCAACACCGGAACGGCAGGCTGCGACACCGCTTTGACTATCGGCACGTCGACCACTCCGGCATGAGGTGCCACGGGCGCTTCAAACTCTGGCGTGGGCTCGGCGGCCGTGACTTCAACGGTTTCCCCGCTGGCCGGCGGAGCCGACCAACCATCATCCATGATGGTGGCGCGCACGGAGGGATATTTCTTTAGCTCCTCGACCATCCTGCCAAGCACGATACCAGCTTACCCGTGAGACACCACTACCCCAGCAGCTCAGCACCCACCGTTTCGGCTTCGGTGAGTGTAAAAACGGCCTCCGGCGGAATCCTTCGAGGCTTTTGAACGGAGTCGACGCACGCGAGCAGGGTCGCGCCTTCCGCGACAAGCTCGGCCGTGGCACCGCGCAGCACGGTCAGTTTGTATTCGAAGCGCGCCTTGACGCGCCCAAGCTCAACCAACCGCACTTCAACAGAGATCACGTCATCGAAAAAAACCGGCCGTCGGTGCCGAATCCAAGTCTCAACGACCGCTAGGTGGACGCCCTGCTGTGCCCAGCTCAGGTAAGTAATGCCGCGCCTGCGCAAGTATTCAATGCGCGCAGCCTCAAGATAACCGAGAAACGCAGCGTGATGAATGACCCCCATCAGATCGGTCTCAGCGAAACGGGCGCGGACTCGGTAGAGGGTGAGGCAATGTGCAGGCAAGTCCATGGTGAGCTGACCATAAGAAACACTGACACTTCCGCCAACTCTGGCCCATAACACGCACTATTCGCCGGCCTGATGGGGGGCTCACGCGCATAGCGCCGTGCCAGCTGTTGCCAAGCGAATGCATCCCGCGCTTGAATCATCGGCCTATGACCAGCAAAGAGCCGAAACGTCTACCGAGTGTGAAGGTGTACGAAGTCGTGGTGGGGGTGGATTACTCGGGCCCCTCCGAGCAAGCTCTCCAGACTGCGCTCGACATGGCGCGGCGACGCACCGGCTCGCATGTGCATGTCGTGGCAGTCGCGGAAGGCTATCCGGCCGCAGTGACTGAAGCTCTCAGCGCCGAGGCCACAACGAATTTTCTGAACGAAGCCAAAGCCACCCTGGAATGCTATATCGACGAGCAGCTCAGCAAACGCCAAAACCTCTTCAACCGAAAGAGCATCTTCGCTATCGCTGATTTTGGCGACCCAGCGGCGCGTTTGGTGCAGATTGCCAAGGATGTGAATGCGAATCTGATCGTGGTCGGGACGCATGGCAAAGGTGCGCTTGAACAGGCGCTCTTGGGCTCCGTGAGCCAGAAGGTTCTGCATGAGGCGCCCTGCTCGGTTCTCGTCGTCCGGGCCGAACCAGAAGCCTAGAAAAACCGCCCCGCTGGCACGATTTCGATGTTATCGTTGGCTGCCGTGACGGACTCTCCCACTAAGCGCCCGCTCCGAGACGACGCCACGAACGTGCTCGGCGTCCGCATTCACGATCCGCTCGACCGAAGCGTGGAGCCGAGTTGGCTGGAGCAACGTGAGGGCCCCGGAGCACCGGCGCGTTTTCTCTTGCAGCAACCAGAAAGCGTCGTGGGGCGCGCCAGCGACGTGGATTTCGCGATTGAAAGCTCCCTGATCTCACGACGCCACGCCGTTTTCGTGCAGAACGGACCGGAGGTCACTTGCCGTGACCTTGACAGCTCAAATGGGGTTTATCTAAACGGCGTCAAGGTTCATTCCGCATTGCTCCACGAGGGCGACACCCTTCAAATTGGGGATGTTGTGCTGCTGTTCCACGAGGGCAGGTAATGGCGCTCTTTGTGCGTTTTTGGGGCACGCGGGGCTCTATCCCAACTCCAGGTTTCAAAACCAAGCGCTACGGTGGGAACACCTCTTGCGTCGAAGTACGCACGGACGAGTCCGTCTTCATCTGTGATGGAGGCACCGGTTTGCGGGAATTGGGCCAAGATCTGATCCGCCGCGCGACACCTCCACCGATGCACCTATTTTTCAGCCATATGCATTGGGATCACATTCAAGGTTTTCCATTCTTCGTGCCAGCCTACGCCGATCACAATGTGCTCTCCGTGTATGAAATTGCGCCAGGCCAAACGCGGATTCGGGAGCTTCTGACTGGTCAGATGCGCTCAGAGTATTTTCCGGTGAGCTTTTGTGATCTCGGGGCGAAAATTCAATCCGGCTATTTGGAACATCAAGGCAAGCTGATTGATGGGGTGAAGGTGCGCTGTATTTCGCAGCATCATCCCGGAACATCGTATGCCTATAGCTTCGAGCAAGGCGGGAAGAAGGTCGTGTATTCCACGGACAACGAGCTGGATCTGTGGCTCGCTGACCCCAATTTGTGTATCACCTCCCCCGAGAGCCTCCGCATCCTGCCGAGCGAGTTTGTGGACTTCGTACGCAACGCCGATCTTTTGATCGCGGATGGTCAGTATACTGAAGAGGAGTATCCAACACGGATCGGCTGGGGCCATGCCCGCACTAACACGGTCGTGGATCTGGCAGTTCAAGCGGGAGTCAAGCAGTGCGCCATCTTCCACCATGATCCGATGCAGACAGACGATGACGTCGACCGAAAGCTTGAGCGCGCCGAGGAACGGGCGCGGCGCCACGGGAGCAATTTGGTGATTTTTGGTGCCCGCGAGGGCATGGAGCTGAAAGTTTAACGAAAGTTACCCAACTTTCTGCATGAGCTCGGTGATCCGCAAAAGGGCGGCGCTATCCAGTCCACCTTCCGCAATCACATCCGGGGCCACTGGCTCCTCGTACGCCAGATCGCCACCGGGCAATTGACTCACAACGCCCGTCTTCACAGCCTGATAGAGACCTTTAGCGTCCCGCTCTTCAACCACGGCCTGCGGCACGCGCACAAACACCTCCAAGAAACGCCTGGCGCGAGAGCGCGCAAATTCACGAAAACGCCGCTGGTGCGCCGTCGCTGGCACGAGCACGAACAGGTTCTGACTTTCAAAGTAGACGGCCAAATTGGCCAGAGTCCGATAGAAATTTTCTCGCTCGGGTGCAGAGTAGCCAAACTCGGGAACTACTGCCGAGCGAACACTGTCCCCGTCCAACACAATCAGCGCGACGCCTGCTGCTCGCAGTCGCTGCGCGAGGAGCAGCGCAAACGTGCTCTTCCCTGAGGAAGGCATCCCCGTGATCCAGATAACGGCACCCGACATACGCTGGCGCTAAGTGTGCGTGGCCATAGCTCAGCCGGCAAGAAATGCGAAAACGCCAGCCTCTAAAACAGCCGATCGGCAGAATCAAGGTCAAGCTCGGGGGCGGACAAGGACTGCTCGATGAAGCGCAGCACCTGCTCACGCGAGGCGGCTGAGAGGCCTGGGTACCACTTGGGATTTGCCACGACAAGGCCTCGCCAAGCTAGGAACAGCGGAATCACGGTGAGCAATTCCTGATCGCCCGAAGCCTCCAGGTAGCTCCCAAAGAACCGCTGCCAAAGTGGCCGATAGACGCTGACCCAGAGGCTGGGTCGCTCAAGCGCAAAAAATATAAAGTTGATAGCCAAGGCTGCTACATCATCGGCTGGATCGCCAACGCAGCCGCGACTGGCATCTAAGAGGGCCAAACTCTGATCGGGGCGAAACACGATATTGAAGGGATGAAAATCCCCGTGCGTTCGTGACAATCGATGGTGTTTCCCCTTCAGGCGCTGCCGCCAGCCGACGGCAAGCATTTCAATCTTGTCGAGCAGCGAGCGGGGAGCTCCGGGAACATCAAGGGCAAAGCCGTCGAGCATGCCAAAGATACCCTCTCCTGAACCCACCGTATCTCGAATCGCCCGGGCATAGCGGGCTTCATCGAACAACTTTACCGAATGCAAATCGGCCAGGTAGCGCGCCAATGAGACTGAATGTGCCAACGCCGCAGGCACTTGGGCGGGTGCTCCGAGCGCACGCAACTCATCCGCGTAGAGCGTGCCAGGTTCATACTCCGTGACCAGGTAGAACTCAGCGTGGCCTGCGAGAGACGTTAACCCAGAACCGTCGCTGGTGATGGCGCCGACATCCACGGGCTTCACGTGCGAAGGAATGCCACTTAGCGTATCAAAGGCGAGCAGCATCCCCGCGGCACGATCAGCCCGCCTGTCGTGACCAAAACCGTCGGCATGGGCCGTGTGAAAAACGAACTCTTTCAGTCCCCCATCCGCCTGCTCTACACTCAAGCGCAACGGATCGCCGTAACCAACTGCCTTCTGTGTTGCTCCGCCGGTTAGCACGGCATCATCAACGCCAAACGCCCGCACCTGACGCAGGCGTGCCCCGGGGAAAACCCGTTCGACCCAGGCTGCGAGCACGCGATCCGCCTGAAGCGCAACCATGCCGCCCCTCGCCGTCAGTGGACAGGCTTGATGCTATCGAGCAGTGCCAAGAGCGCCCCGCGCGAAGCCTGCACCGTCTCCGACGGCCCGATCAGCTTAAAGAAGTAGGAGCCAGACGGGGTCCCCACAATTGCGGCCACCATGCCGTACCCCTCCTTGACTCCGGTGTCTCCAGGCATTCCGGAGCCGTAAGCGCCCTTAATGACCTCAACCAGGTGTTGATGCATTCCGTTCGCCTCTCGATCACTTCGCTTGGTGTCGCCGTCCTTCACATTCGAAAACTGGCCAATCCAACGCTGCGCGTTCGCATCAATCGTACCACCCTGGCCTGGCCCGAAATAAAAGACTGCGACCTCAGCATCCTCCTTGTCACCCTTCACATGCGGGACACCGTAGGTTGCTTTGCGCATCGCACTCTTTGGTTTCTCGCTCCGCCAGCCATCGGGCACCTGCCACGCGACCTGCAGCCCCTCGCTACCCTGACCCGCGGCTGCCGGGCTCGGCGTCGGATTCACGGCCTTCTGCGGCGCGTCCAACTTAAGCTCCGAAGGCGGCTGGCTGCTGGCTGCTTCCGCAGGCGCGGGCTCTTCCTTCTTCTTACACGCGGTGACGCAAAACAGCACAGCTAAAACGGACCCAACGATTCGGCAACGCTTCATGCGGGCGGATGGTAGAAGAAGCGCCAAGGAAGGGGAAGGGCCGCCCCCGAAACACTATTCATTGGCCGACGCAGCCCCGACCAACTGCCCAATGCCGCTCTCTTGGCGCCCTTGACAGCACTGCGACAACGCGAATAAGCAGCCGACATGACCGATATCAACCAACAGCTCCGTTCACGGATCGAAGGCTTCGTGAGTGAGATCGCCGAGCTTGTCCGCCAAGCGACTCTCGAGTCCGTCTACGCTACGCTTGGGGCGGTCGAGACACGCACTCGAGGCGGCAGCCGCGGCGCGCCGCGTGGGCGGAGTGCTGCTTCGTTTCCGGCAGTGGTCGCGGGACGCCGTGGGGGTAAGCGCTCGCCGGATGAGATCGAGGCGATGAGCAGCGAGATCCTGAATCACATCAGCGAAAATCCCGGTCAAGGGGTCGAGCAGATCTCTTCAGCGCTCGGCATCAGCTCAAAGGAGCTCACACTCCCTATTCGAAAACTGGTTGGCCAGGGGGATCTGCGGACCGAGGGACAGAAGCGAGCTACGAAGTATTTTTCTGGTGGAGCACGCGCTAACACCCGAGGCGGAGCGAAGGCGCGCACTGCCGCCCCTGTCATCAAAACTCCAACGCTCCCAAGGCGTAAGACCGCACCGGCAGCAAAGGCCCAGCCTGCCGGACGCAAGCCTGCCGGGCGTAAGCCTGCCGGGCGTAAGAAGGCTCGCGGTCGCAAGTAATTGAGTCCTCCCACCGATCGGGGCTAACCTGCCTACGGTGAAGCTTGGTCCTTGGCAGCTGCGTGGCGTAGCTTCGACAATCGCAATCTACCTGCTCGGCGCCGCTCGAATCAGCAGCGCCGTTGATGGAGTAGCCGATCCCGGAACAGCAGCGCTCCCTCTCCCTGCCTCTCTGGAGCAGTCACAAGCTTCACCTAAAGCTCCTGCTCCACCTAAAGCTCCTGCTCCACCTGCCTATTCCCGGCTTCCGACCGCCTCGGTAGTTGCTGCCGATGCCAGGAGTCCTGCGGAAGACCTGAATCTCCGTTACACGATCCAGTCGGTGGAGATCCGCGGCAATTCCCGCACCAGCACGCACGTGATTTTGCGCTATTTTCCGTTTCATCCCGGAGATGTGCTCGACGTCGATGATCCTGCTGTCGAGCTGGCTCGCTTTCGACTGTTAACCACTGGTTTTTTTCGCAGTGTGGAGTTCTCCCTGCGCAAAGGTTCAAAGCGCGGACAGGTGGTGTTTGTTGTTGAGGTCACTGAGCGCAACACCATCATCCTGAATGACGTGCGCATGGGTCTTTCAGCCGACGCAGATACCCAAGGTAACGCCCGCCCCCTCACGGCTTACGCGGGAATCGATGTCACGGAGCTAAATCTCGCGGGGAGCGGTATCACGCTCGGCTCGGCACTGGCTTTAGGACAGGATCAATTTGCACTCCAACTTCGCTTCGTAGAGCCAGCGCTCGCGGGCTCACCCTGGATGACGTCGAGTTCGCTCCAAGTCATGAAGGCTCGCGATTTCTTTGGTAATGCTGAAGTCCTCTATTCCGATCCCGCCTCACTCGACAAGCGCGCGGACCACGCTGTGGTGCGCTACGATCGTTTCGGGGGCACGCTAGGGGTCGGTCGCGATTTGAGCCTTATCACCCAATTTTGGCTCAACTACCGCTTAGAACGCGTTGACGCGAGCTTTCCCCTGGAGGCATCGCACCTGCGCGGAACCCGGCGTGAACCCATCGATTTTAGTATCATTCGTGGCACGAGCTTACTCTCCACACTCCGCGCCAGCCTGAGAATCGATACTCGGGATCAGCCCGTCTTGCCTACCCAAGGTTGGCTCGCCACCGTGTCTACGGAAACCTCCCTGCCCCAGCTAGGGAGTGACTACGACTTCCTACGGCTGGAGGCCCGCGCCGCACATTATTGGAAGTTACCCTGGAAGCGCCATGTATTGAAATTGGAAGGATTTGGTGGCGCGCTTTCCGGCTCTTCCCCCTTCTTTGAGCAATACTTCATCGGCGATCTGAGTGATTTTCTGCCCTCACGATTACTCGGCATGAACTTCGACCGCCGCCCTGCTCCCAACTTCCTCGGGACAGACATTGTCGAAGTGCGCTACGGAGAGTTCGCTGCCAAGCTCGACGCGGAGTATCGAATCCCGCTTTATCAGGGGACTCGCTCGGTGTTTGGAATCGATTTCTTTGGCGGAGGGGGCGTCTACACATTGGCGAGCCAGCGCGACGTAAAGAGCCCTCCTGCGGGCTACTCGGGGCTATCTCAAATCCCAATTGACGTGACTCTCAACCTGGGCTTTCGCATGGATACCAGCATCGGCGGTTTCGCGTTTGCCTTCTCCAATATCCTGGGCTTCATCCCGGTGCGCGGTGAGGGCAGCCAGCGGTGAGGGGTGCGCGAAGATTCAGGTCGTCTCTCAGCTCGCCACGAGCGGCGCTGCGCTTCGGGCTGCTGGTCCTGATAAGCCTCGGTTTCTGGCTGCGTCCGCTCGTGGCTCTAGGCCAAGCTGCATCCGCACGACCGTCACGATTTGAATGGGATGAGACGCAAGCCAAACTTCGCGTTTCGCTCAACTACCGAGATCTCATCGACGAATCCATCCGGCAAAAATTGAGTCGTGGCTTGCCCACCACCATTGTCTTCACCGCGACAGTTCATCAGGTTGGAAGGGCCGAGCCACTGGCCACCACTGCGCAAACCTGCAAAATCACTTGGCATGTTTGGGAGGAAGCCTACCGTGTTGAAGTTACTCGTCCGGGGGAGACTGTCGCTGGCTGGACAACCACGCTCCAAGGCGTGCTACGCCGCTGTGCTGAAGTAAGAAGACTGTTGGCTGCCACGCGCGAACAGGTTCCTATCAACACTGCGCTTTTTTTGCACGCCAAGTTGGTCATCAACCCCGTCAGCCCAGAGATTCTGCAAAAAATCCGGCGCTGGGTCAGCCGACCAGCGGCAACCGCCACCGCAGCGCCCGGGGACGCACTATTTAGCACCTTTGCAGGCCTATTTCTCAGACGAATCGGCGACGCGGAGCGTGAGCTAGAGTTCGACACTCGCCCGAGCGTGCCCAGTCTGGCTCTGGGCAAGGCCACGCAACAATCCGCCAAAGGAGCCCGCCCATGAAATCAGCTTCATTTTTTGCAGCCCTGAATCTAACCGGCAGACGCTGCCTGGTGGTCGGTACTGGGAGCGAGGCTGAACGCCGCGTGCAGGCATTGTTGGGATCTGGGGCCGAGGTTTTGCTCGTCACAGATTCACCGACGCCACCGCTCGTGGAGTATTCACGCCAAGGCAGGCTCACGCTCGCTGCACGTTCCTTCCTGCCTCAGGATATGCAGAATCTGTGGTTAGCAATCTTGACGACACGCGATGGCGATCTGGCGGATGAAATGGGGAAATTGGCCGAGCAAGAGCGGGTTTTCTTCTGTGCCATTGATCAGCCATCCCGCAACTCCTTCGCGCATATGGCGTTAGCTAAAGCTGGCCTGGTGACGGTTGCGATTTCCACTGAGGGCCGCGCTCCGGGCCTCGGGAGGAAGCTCAGGGACGAACTCGAGAGTCTGTTCAACCGCGCAAACCTTGAGCGATTTGCGGAAAAAGTAGCGGCGATCCGCGCCCGCGCGGCTCCGCCTGAGCGCGCTGCCGAAGTTCGCGAAGCGATCCAGCATGTGCGTATCTTGGGCGATCTGCAGCTTGAGGATTGACCCCCTAGCGGCTTCACTCGAACAAAGGGGCGTCGGCGGGCCCGGGGATCGGCGGCGGCCCGGGGTACTTCACCATCTGGCCAATCACGTAGTAGCGGTATTTATGGGTGATGGCACCCCAATCTACCTTGGGGAGTGCGCGGGTCACGCAGTCTGTCACCTTGCGCGCGCTCCGGCCCTTCCAATCACCGCTCTTGCCAGGAAAGATGTGTAAACGCTGGGTGGTAAAATCAACGGTGAGGACGTGGTTGATGGCGCTTTTCTTGGCGCTCTTTGGCACGCACACCTGAGACTCTTGGATGGCGCGAATGAGCGCCTCTT
>CAZSUA010000004.1:16502-48309 GCA_964609655.1 uncultured Polyangiaceae bacterium
ATGGCTGACCTTTGGTTCCGTGAGAGGCTTAGCCGCAACCGCGACAGCCACCTTGCGCTCTTTGGCACGCACACCTGAGACTCTTGGATGGCGCGAATGAGCGCCTCTTCCAGTGGAGGAAGACGGTCACAAAGCTCCCCCAACGTTGACAAACGATTCGCCGCAGAACCGCAGCTGACGCGAACCACGGGCTCGAGCTTAAGCCCCGATTCAACGGCATGGCTGACCTTTGGTTCCGTGAGAGGCTTAGCCGCAACCGCGACAGCCACCTTGTTGGCCTCAGCGGCCGTGGGTGCATCAGCTTGACTCGCCAACCCAGGACGCCGCCACAGGTATAGAGGAACGGCCACCAACATCAAGCTCACCGCTGCCGCAACGACTAATTGGGCGCGCATCGGGCGCTCATTGGTGGTGCTGCCACCTACGCCCAAGCGGCGAAGACTGGGCTCACTAGGAATGGACCCGAAGGTTGGTCGCGGTGGAGTGGGCATCGTTTCCCCGTATCTTACTCGTCCAAGAGGGCGTCCAGAGGCTGCCCAGGCTCCGCTCGCACAAAGGTAGCGGAAAGCTCGAGCGACTCAGGCATGAGCCCTTGTACTTGTGAAACGACTTGCTCGACGACGTTGCGCGATTCTTCGACGTTCGGACCGGTCATCGCGACTGCAAATTTGAGTGGCGCGATTCGTCCTCCAGTTATCGGCACGATACTCAAGAGGAGCATCTCCGTAAGCTCAATGACACGCTGAGCGGCGCGACGCAGAGCGAGCATTTCTGAAATTGTCGGTCGTTCGCTCACGTGGCGGTTGGGCCCACGCACGTGATAGCGAGCAACCGAGAGCGGAATGTTCGTCCATTCTGCGAACCCACGCTCCTCTTCGAGTGCCTGCAGGAAATGGGTCCGGTGCAGGAGCCCAGTGAGCCCATCGCGCCGACTCAAATAGGCACGCGCGCGTGCATGATGCGGCGACGATTTGGTGAAACTCACCAGCTTGATACGACATTCCCCGAGCTGCACCTCGCCACCATGCAGCATCGTTACGGTCTTTTTTCGTTCGAAGCTGTGGTCGGCGTAGGTTCCGTTGGTACTCCCGACGTCTTCAACCACCCACGAGCCAGACTGCCAACGAATCACAGCGTGGGCGCCAGAAACCGTGGCTTCCGGCAACGAGAGATCTTGCCCACTGCGACGACCGAGCGTCATCAACGGCTTGTCGAGGGGGTAGAGCTCACCGGCCGCCATCGGGGCATTGGTGGCGTACGTCATGAGCAAGGACTGGGTCCCGGGAAGGAATGTTTCGGAGACCGAGCGCCCCAACGGGGGTCCGGGAGCGAGCCGTTCGCGGGGTATTTGCACCTGGCTCGTGGTGAGCGCCGTTGGATTAAAAAATCTCAGATGGCGTGCGCCCGGTCGCAGCACTGGGTCGTCGCTCAGGCAGCGATAGATTTGCTTCACTTCGTCGACGCTCAGCCCGGCGGGCACATCGAACATGATCTGGGCACGCATCGGCTTCGATCTCGGTCGAGAGCCCGGCTCCGGCACACGGCAAGTCCACATTTCCCAGAGTGTGAGGCCGAGCGCGTACATATCATCCTCGGGGCTAGCTCCACCTGAACGCAAACGCTCGGGTGACATGTAGTTTGGAGTGCCTCCGTCGGGAGGCGCACCTGGTCGCCGTTTGCTCACACGAGCGCGCTCCTGCGCAAACCCGAAATCTAGAATGATGGCGCGATCTTCAGTGACCATCACGTTGCCGGGCTTAAGATCGCCATGCACCAACCCTTGTGCGTGAATCGCAGCCAAGCCGGCGCTGGCTTCGCTGGCCGTCTTTCGGAACTCGTCTGATGTGTAGCCGCCTTGAGCCTTGCGCTTTCGAATGTGAGTGTGCAGGGTCTGCCCGGCGATGTGCTCCATCACCAAGATTGGCCCCCAAGCGCTTGGAGCCAGGTCGTGGACCCGACACACATTCGGGTGGCTGATCGAACGCGCCAGCAGCAGCTCCTGACGCAGCGCTTCGTCGTCGCCCGGCATCCGCGACTCTTCGCGGACGACCTTGAGCGCTACCGCCTGCTGCGTGGAGCCATCGTACGCAAGAAAGACTTCGCCCATGCCGCCCTTACCGAGACTATGTCGGATTTCGTAACGATCATTGACGATTGTGCCCTCTGTAAGCGGGCTCGCACTGCGAGTCGGTTGCGCCATCCTAGGACTTCCGGAGCTGTGAGCTAGCGTCCCCGATTTGCGCGGTCACTGCAACGGTCGATATTCTCAACGGAAGCAGAGAAAGCTTGGTAGACGCGCGAGCCCCAAACTTCGCACCCGATCACGGCGAAATCACGGTGGGACAGAGTGCGAGCACCCGCTCGCGACCTAAACCGGAAAGCAGGAATGCGATGTCCGGCAGGCCGGACTGCCCCGGAACCCACCCAAAACGCTCCCCGAGTAACAGTGCGAGGGGCTTCGGCCAGGCCCGCGGAGCAATCAGCTTAGGCACAACGCTGCGCCCGGCCAACCTGCTGACCTCCGACACTGCGAGCTCGAAACCGCCCACCTTATCCACCAACCCAAGACGCTGCGCGGCGAGGCCACTGTACACCCGCCCACCCGCCAAGGGTTCCACCTCGGAAATCGGCCGGCGCCGCCCTTCGGCGACGATGCGCACAAACCCTTCGTAAGTGGCCTGGAGCTCGCGCTCCAGCAGCTCGCGTTCCGCCTCACTCAGTGAGTGAAACACAGAGTTCACCAACGCGTGGTCTCCACGCTGCAGGCTCTCGACCCCGACCCTCAAACGCTTGGCGATTTCAGAAACCGAAAGCCGTGCGGAAACCACGCCGATCGAGCCCGTCAGCGTCGTTGGCTCGGCTACGATGCAATGAGCCGCAACGCCGATCATGTAGCCACCGCTGGCAGCGGCATCACTGAAACAGGCAACCACCGGCTTTTTCTTGGATAGCAGAGCTACCTTGCGGTGAATTCTCTCGGAGGTGAGCGCGCCACCTCCCCGCGAGTTGATCAGGACAACGGCCCCGCGACACTCCGGAGTCTCTTCGGCGCACTCCAATGCCGCAACCACTGAGGCTTCATCGGCGACGGAAAACGCGGCGGAGCTCCCCTGAGAAATCGTTCCAAACACGGGGATAACAGCCACCGTCGCCGGACGTCGGAAACCCACGAAGCGCGTGCGCCGACAACGCCGATAGAACTCCAAATCTACGAACCTCGACGGACCCGATGTACCCCCCAACAACTCGAGCAGCTCATCTTCGTGCGCCACGTGATCCACCAAACGCGACTCAAGCGCTTCCTTAGCGGTGAATAAGCCCTGATTCAGCCAGCGCTCTGCCACTTCGGCGCTGACGCCTCGCCCCGCTGCGATGCCTTCCCGCACCGTCTCCCAGATCACGTCCAGATACTCTGTGCGCTGCTCACGCTCGGCTTCACTCATCGATTCACGCGTCAACATATCGCCCGCGCTCTTGTACTTCCCGATGGCCATCACCTCTGGCTCGATCCCCAAGGGCGCCAACGCGTTCTTCAGGAAAAACGATTGGCTTGCAAAGCCGACGGGGCCAAGCTGGCTGCCCGTGCCGAGAACAACCCGATCCGCCGCGGTTGCGATGAAGTATTCCCACGTTCCAGCACCGAAAGGCAGGTGCACCGCAAGCCCGAGGCCGCGCTGTCGTGCCCTCGCGAGCGCCCTGCGGAGGCTCAGCGCTTGGGCGGGGCCGCCAGCAAAGTGTTCCAGCGAAACACAGAGCCCTGTGACACGTGCGTCCCTGCCGGCGCGGTCAATCGCTTCACGTAGGATTTCTAAAGTTAAGCCCCGTTTGCCAAAACCAAACAAAAAAGGCCTCGCGATCTCTGGAACTGTGCCGTCGATCCGGAATCGAAGGATCCCACGCCGCGCTGCAGCAAATCGATAGCGGAACCCCCAGAAAGGCAAGCTTATCAGTGCCCACAGATTGGCGACGATCACATATATCAGTCGAAACATGGCAATCACTCCGGTGCAAAGCGCGAACAGTGAGCCCGTTATACCCCGGTGTGGGCAAAGGCACGCCATCGAGTGGGCCACGTCAGCATGCGCTTGCCGCGCGGAGTGCTAGTATTCTCTCATGCCGCGCCTCCGTACCTCTTTTTGGGTTTTGGTTGCTGCAACCTTTCTGTCTTTTGGCTGTGCTCAGCGAGCGGCTCCCGAGATCCAGGCACCCCCGCCTATCCCCAAAGACTCGCGATCTCAAATTTCGCCCAAGCCTAAAAAACGGGACCTACAGCCCGAGCTGATCGCGCCCCCTCCTGCGTACGGGAACAAAGTCGTCATGGCCCAAGCCAAGCCGGTACGTTCCACCTTTTGAACCACACTCGCTACTTCACAGAAATGGTAAGCCGAGCCCAGGCCGAACCACCACGGTTATCTCGAACCACGGCCCAAAGGCGTAGCGGCCCGGGAGCTTTCGGCGCTGCCAGCTTGGTCACGTAGTCGTCGTTGAAGCCTGTGACCGCGTCGTTCACGAGCTTCACCCCGGAGCTCAAGCCGCCGCGATCTGTGTAGTAATTCACCCACATTTGTTCTTGGTAGTTGCGACCGCGGTTAACAGCAATTGCATCCGGCTCCACACTCAACTTGTCGACAAAGGGTCTGAACGGGATATCCGGGCACTTCAGATCTCCATCTTTGGCACACGCTGCAACGCAGAGGTCCGGAGTCTTTTCGCAATCAGGCGCGGGAGTCTCCAGGCCGAGGCACGCAGCATCGATACAATCGGGAACCACTTCTTTGCCATTGAACTCAAAGCCGGTGAGCTTTGGGTTTTCGTTGCGAAGCTCTTCATAGGCAAAGATTTGCGTATATCCGGCGACGAAATCATCCGCGCCAAGCAGCGCTCCGTCCGCCCCCTTACACTCCAAGGGAAAGCCCACTTTCCCGCCCGGCGCTGCCAACTCCAAGGTTCCCGCGCACGCCGCAAAGAACACAAACGCACTCCCAAATGCGGGCTGGCTGGGATCCGGCGAAGGTGCGTGGGTGGTGATAATATCGTCCGGCAGCTTAAACGTGAAATCATCTTTCTGCCCAATCGATATCCCCGGTGGCGGTGCTGCACTCATAGGATCGCTCGCTAGCCCCGCGAAACTTCCTAGGCAGCCCGCGTAGAGATCAGCGGGGGGATTCACGCAACCAGAAAGCCACAGTCGCTGAATCGGACGGCCTGGCTCCTTCGAACCATCACTCCAGAGCAACCGCAGCGTGACCTCCTCACCCGGACGAGCGTACGCATGGTCTTTCTGCACCGCGAAAACCCGCAGAGAATTCACCTCAGCTCCGGGATCGAAATCGATACCGCAACCCATCAATCCGAACGCAAGAAGGATAGCTATCCGTTTCAAAATTCACCTCGCAACCCAAGGCTGGGGATCAACGGCAGACCCGTCTGGAAGGATTCTTGGCTGAAATTGTAGTTGTAAACCAGCGCCTCGACCGCCTGATTATTGTAGACGTTTTGGACGTCGAGGTACGTGGAGAGGCTCCACAGCTCAAAGCGCCAGCGCTTATCCACGCGAATATCCAACTGATGAAAGAGCGGCAGGCGCCGGCTGTAGAGATCAGCCTGGAGGGGTGCATATGCACCCGCGTCTGCAGCATACAACGCGGGCAGGCCCTGCGGCACGACGGGCGTCGCAAGATTGCCCGAGATCACGCGAAACCTTGAGCCAAACTCCCAACCCCGCCCCAGCTGATAGCTGCCCAGCATGGTGAGATTGTGGGTTTGATCGAATTCAAACAGGCGCTCCCTCTGCTCAGGCCGGTCGCGCAACACACTGCGTGACAGCGTGTAAGCAACCCAGCCAAAGAAGCGAGAATCAGCGCGATACTTGAAGAGCGTTTCGATCCCCATCGCATGCCCGCGGCCCTCGTTGTCATACCGAAAGGTGCCGTTGTTGCCAGCCGCACGTGACACCAGATTCTGTTTGTCTTTATAAAAGGCCTCGATGCTCAGATCCACCTGATCCCAGAGCTCCCGCTCCAGACCAACGGCGTAGTGGATCGAGCGATTGGATTCGATGCCCGGTGTGCCGAAAACAGGATCCGTTTCCTGAAACTGCGGCGGCTGATGAAAGACCCCAACGCCACCCTTGAGGATTGTTTGGTGTGTTGGCGAACCATCAGCGTTGGTCTTACCCGTCAATTCATAGCGAGCATTCAAACGTGGGCTCACATCGGTTTGGCCAGAATCCCGTGCGTAATCAAAGCGCACGGAGGGCACAACCCTCAGCTTTTGGGTTGTTTGCCATTCAAACTCCGTGTACCAGCCTGGCCGGAAGCCGGTGGTCTTCTGGTAGGTCTCAAGCGAGGGCCGCGTTGCAAACGGGCCTGGATCGGCTTCGCCGGGATTCGGTGGCGGTGGCGCACGCACCGTCACTTCAAAGGGTAGCAGCGCGAAATCCATTCCCACATTCAGCGTCATGCCGGGATTGAGCTGAAAACCAAACTCGTTGCGTAACGTAATCGGGTTCACCTTGAGATCGAACAAGAAGGTGCCGAGCGAGAACCCGATGTTCTGCTCGCCCACCGCAAACATGGATTCGAGACGGACATTGCGGGTCAGCTGGTCCTTGTAAACGCTCTGAACCTCGTAGAACCCGGTCGAAAGCGTGAGGCTACCACCAAACCCTGGATCTTGGGTGGAGGGATCATTGATAATCAGCTTGAGTTCGTCGTCTGAACCGTACGCCTGAAGCCTCCACGAGGTATCGGCGTCGATTTGGTCGTGTAAAATGAGCTGATAATCTTTATAAACAGGTGCACTCGTGACGCTGGCGCCCGCTTCCTCCAGCACAGGCTTGAGCCAAACATCCACCCAACTGCGGCGCCCGGCCGCGGCGAAGCTCCAGGTCTTAGAATTGGCAATCGGCCCCTGGAGCAGGAAGCGCGTGTCGATCAGATCGCCCTGCGCCAGCCCATGATAACACTGGTCCCCCTCGATCGGCGCACCCTTCTTATCTTTACACACCGTGTCCGGGCGAGCGATCGCGACATCCACGATACCACCCGAAGCAAGCCCATAACGCGCACTGAAGTTGCCGGGGTAAAAATCGATCTTCTCGAGCAGCTCGGTCGGGATAACGCTCGAGAGGCCGCCGAAATGATAGATGAGTGGCACTTCGGTGCCGTCAATAAACGTCAACGTATCTTGAGGCGCCGAACCACGCACAATCAAAAGGCCTGCCAAGCCCGGCGGCCGCGCCACACCTGGTAAACTCTGAATGGAGCGCAGCGCATCGCCATTCGTGCCGGGGATGCGGGAAATCTCGCGGCGCGCCAACGTACGGCGCGTGACTTCACGCGGGGGGCGTTCCCCGACCACCGTCACTTCTAAGCCTTCGCCTTCGGGTGCGAGCCGCAACGTGATCTCGGTAGCTTCACCCAGCGTGACAGCTTCATCGCTGGTTAACCCCTGAAAGCCTGAGGCGGAAACCTGAACTGAATAGCTCCCCGGCGCGAGCCCCACGAGCTCCCAATTCCCTCGGGCATCGGTGAGCGATTCAAAGCTTTGCTGGGTCGGCCCCGTGACCATCACCTTGGCCCCAGCCAACGGGACATCCGTAGCGGCGATGAAAATCCTGCCGCCCAGGTTGCCAACCGTGGGAGCAGCTTCCGGCGCCGCAGCTTCAACCTCCTTGAGTGTGAACGCGTATTTGTAAAGGATTTGGACCGGAACAGCTTTTCCATCGCGCTCGGCAGGCGAAAAACGAAACTTCAAGGCCGCTGCCTGCGCTGCTTGATCGAAGCCATTGCCCGCCGGCTCCACCACTTCAGCTGCGCTCACATTGCCTTCAGCATCAATGGTGAGCCGAAGCACCACGTCGGCAGTAATACCTTGAGCTTGAGCGGCCGCTGGATAAGGGGCCGACTCAAAGTGTTGAATCTCCGGCGTCTTAATTTGCGGCTTCTTCGGTGACTCTGGCGCACCACCAGGCGCCCCCGAACCCGCATCTGCCGCGGCTGCCGGCGGTTGGGCTCCGGCCCAAGCCGTCCAAAGCAGCGTTGCCAAAGCACTGAACCAAGGGAGGGCCGTCGTTACTTTCACCGCCCCGCAGACCTAACGCGAAGCCGTGCCTCCAGCAAGTCTTGCCCTCGTATCTCAGGAGCGCTACGGCCCGAAATACCTTGAAGATAGCTACCTGGAACGTCAATAGCATCCGCGCGCGCTTCGACTTGCTGCTCGATTGGCTGAAAACTTCGACACCCGACGTGGTGTGCCTGCAGGAGACGAAAGTCACCGACGAGGATTTTCCGACGCTTGAGCTGCAAATGCTGGGCTACTCCGTGGCGATGGTCGGTCAGCGCGCCTATAACGGTGTGGCGATCGCTTCCCGACTGCCCATGAAGGATATCGAAGTGGGCTTGGTGGACGATCCACTCCCCACCGAGAAGCGCCTGATTGCTGCCACCATTCGCGGTGTTCGGATCCTGAGCGCGTACATTCCAAACGGTAAAAGCATCGATTCTCCATCCTTCGCAGATAAGCTGAAGTGGCTAGCGGCCCTGCGCAAGACGCTCGATGTGCGCATTCTGGGAGGGATGCCCATTGTGCTGAGCGGAGATTTCAACATCGCCGCCGACGAACGCGATGTTTACGACGCCGAACGCATGCGCGGACAACTCCACTTCCATGAAAAGGAGCATGCCGCGCTCAAGCACCTGCTAGATTTTGGACTCTGCGACGCGTTCAGACTGCATCATGCGGCAGGTCAGCTGTTCAGCTGGTGGGATTATCGAGGCGCTTCCTTGCGACTCAATCAAGGCCTACGCATTGATTATCTGTTCCTCAGCCATGCGCTGAAAGAGCGCTGCACATCGGCAGAAATGGTGAAGGAAATGCGACTCAGGGACAAGCCATCGGACCACATCCCGGTGGTGATCGAATTGACGGATGGGATGCCGTGAACCAATTGAGATTGATCCAAAAACGTCCTCAATTCTTGATGTGATCAAAAAGGCAAGATGCGCGGATGTTCTTCCCAACGGCCCGCGAATAAATGGGAAGAGCTAGCATAGTAATTTGTTCAGACGGCTATTTTCCCGTGACAAGGGGGGGGGGATTATGGAAATGCAGAGCTAGTGGGCGGGAGGCGTTCCGCGGGTAATCTGAATCGGCGTATTTCACGCTGCCAAGGTTTGCTCGGAGTTCTCCCCCAATTGTTACAAACCGGAGGACTACATGAGGCCGATTACAAGCAGATCAATTTTTGGGGTCGTCGCGCTCGCGAGCGTCGCTTTTACCGAGAACGCAGGGGCCGCGAGCACCTACTTTATCGATGAAAGCACAGCCTACGCGGGCTCGTGCAGTAACGCCGAGAACCTCAATGTCGTTTCAGCGAGCCTCAAAACCGCGATGGACGCCCGCAGCTTTACGGGGGCCCGATATGTCAACAGCTCCGCAATATCAGCTGACTTTACCGAGTCGTGTTCGCCTTCGTTCGGAGTGGGCGGCGTCCACGCTGGATTAGATTCGATCTACGGAGATTCAAAAAGTGTCGTAGTTTTTGCGGGCCACGGAGGTGCCGGATTCTTCTATTTTCAGACGCCGTGGTGGGGACAATGTTACACTCAGATGAGCAGCAACATGCGTTTAGGCGCGATGTCCGGCTCTCAGGCCACCGTGGGTATCTGGCTGAGTTGCGATTCGCTGTCTATCGACGGTCCCAGCAGTTGGGACAATCAGGCCAACTCCCAGTGGCTGCAGCAGCAGTTCGGATTCAACAATACAATTAGGATTGGGGACAACGAGGCAAGAGATTTTTTTAACGCAACAAATACCAGTAGCAACGTAAACGCGTGGATTAACAAATTCAACAACCAGGGCCGCGGCCCTGTGGCAATCTCGTACGGCGACACCTCAACCCGAATTGATTTGGTGCACAACTCCGCACAAATGTACCAGCGAACTTTCCTCGGGGCGCGCGGCGGATGGAATAGTTGTCAATCCGCCCAACCAGGTTTCTGGTGGAAGTCGACCTACGTTGTTGGAACATAAGGGTTCTGTTACTAAAAATGAAAAGGAATTCTTTTATGAAACTCTCAAACACCCCAGTTCGACTGCTCTTCGGGACAATGATGTTTTTGATGCCCACCTCGGTACTGGTACTCTCCTGCAGTTCCGCTCCGTCCGATCCGAGTGAGCCAGCCGACACCCGCTCTGCTCTTTCAGCGGCGTCACAGAGTGCCTTTGAGTTGAGGCATCCAAGGCGCTCAAGCGGTGAAATCGCCAACCGCGCTCAGATTCTGGCCGGCATTGTCAGCGGCCAACCCCTTGATTCTGACGCACTATCGCCGATCGCTACGGCTGTCGCCTCGCCCTCGTTTCCAGGTAGGGTGCACCTAGGCCTGCGTGGCCATGATGGTCTTACAGCCGGCTACGATAGCTCCCGGGACGAGATCTGGGCCTGGAACGAGAGCGCAATGAATGACTACACCTCACCGAAAGACATAGGGCTCGGCGCTGCTAAGGGCATGTTCAAGTCGACTCTGGCGCGTGTTCTAAGCGAGTCGCTAGTTGCACCTACCGGACTCAACCTCGACCCTGATGCCGCCGAGGTCTCGCTCATCAAGCAAGTAATTGGCCGAAGCGATGGCAGCTTTCGATCTGAAATGGTCAAAGAATATTCTTTTTTCGCGCAGAGGCGAATCAACGGTATTCCTCTAATGGATGCGGGAGTGCGAGTTAACGTGCACCGGACCGGCGTGGTCACGCTAATCAACGTCAGTGGTCCGACCGTAGAAGCGGATGTAGTACAGGGAGTGGAAGTGCCACGGCGAGCCGGGCGGAAGGTCACGCGCACGGTCCCGGACACCGACCTCGCTTCTCGAGTCCAGCGAGAATATCCAGGCGCAACGATTAAACCTCTCGGATTGGTGTACAAGCCAGCGGATGGAGTAGACGCGGTTGTGGCACCGACCCAAACGTATACAGTTTCGTCAAATACAACTCTACCCAACGGAAAAACTATGCATGGTCGCCTTCAGTACTTGCATTACTCGTTGGAGGATGCGGCTGCTTCGCCCGTTGTTTGGCCGACGCCAAATCCCGGCGCCACTGGTGACCCGCGACCGCAACCCTGAGGGAACCCACATGCTCGCCCTGCATAGCACTTGGCCATTGCGCTTTGGAGGGTTGGCGATGCTTTTGGCCAACGGTTGCTCGGCAAGTTCGTCCGCCTCACCACCGTCCAAGGGTGAGGTCATCACGCGTGTGGGAACCCTAATCTACGCGAACAACGATCTGCAAAAAATTTCATTGCCCACCGCTCCAGTGGCATTCGTCTCAAGGACCGTGGGGCTCACCACCGTAGAACTCATTCAGTCGAGCGCTAACGGTTTCCGAGCGTCGGAAATCAGTGCCCCCCCTGTTGACAACGGTTGCAACGAACACGAGCCCGTCGCCTTGGCCGTCGGGCATATGAACGATGATAGGTTCGAGGATGTGCTTGTAAGCGATCCCTGCGGCAGTTGGGTGGCCTTCGGATCTGCTAACGGTGATTTCACGGCAGTTCCCTGGTCCAACGTACTGCCTCCCATTCCGGCCTTTCCATTCTTGATGGCATTCGAGACTTCGGCGGGCCACTCAGTCCTCACCGGAACGGGAGGGGGCTTCGAGCAGTTCCTTCGCGTAGATGGCGTTTCGAGCGCTGTGTGGGTGGGGCTCCCCAATCCTACGCTGAGCGCGCTGCAAGTGACCAATCTGATGTTCCGATCGGACGACACTTCTTCTAATTCTAAGCACCAACTGATCGTACAAGGCTATCGGCGAATGGTTCGATTTTCGCTAGATCATGGTCGCGAGGGAATTGACGCCACACGAGGCGTGATCCTAAACCAATCTCTCCAGCGCGGTTATTTTCAACCGTTTGAGGCTTTCGACCACATTGCCAATCTCGGAATCCCAGCGTGCCCAGGAATCGCGCTCGGGGTAGGCCTAGTAGCGTCCAACCCAGGCACGCAATTTCCGAGGAGACTGCAGCGTCTGCTAATTCATTCCGAGTCATTCGATACCGAAGACCTCCCCATTAACTTGGATGCCGTGACCTCGCTTTCCATCCTCCCGCGACCGACAGAAGCCGATGCGCTCGTGTTTGTCGTAGGTCAACAGAACGGCAAAGCCGTTGCGTCACTATGGGTTCATGACTGCAACAGCATACGGGAATTGAGTCGCTTCCCCATTGAATTCGATTGGCGCACACCACATGCGACGGTCTTCGGTCCGGGAGGTATTCCCAGAACAAATGGCGTAAAGTTCGTTGCACAGAATTTAGGGACGGAGGTAGAATTCCTCCACTACGACGGATACGACGTTCGCGCCTTTCGGTTCAAAGAAGAAGTACTGAATTGGACCGGCGTTGAGGAGAAGTATAATGTCCATATGGCACGCGAAGACGTTTTATTCCAACTGTCGCCACCTTAGCTGGTTGGCAATTCTGTCGGTGTCGTGTGGCTCCGCTCCCGAGTGCAAACGCAACACGGATTGTTCCAATTCAGCCGCAGCGCACAGCATGTACCGCTGTCCGTCGGACGTATTTTGTCGCTCGGGGTCTTGTGTCAAGGAGTGCCGATCCCCATGTACACCTGTAACTGCCGACGTGAATCCGTGCCCGGCACCGATGGTGTGCACGAAATACCTGCCGCCAGATCTCTCATTGTGCACCATACTTCCGGTCCAGTGTACCAGCGAACTCGATTGTCCTCTTTATACGCCAATTCTGAGTGGACGTGCGACGCCGGACGTGTGGTCGTGCACTCAGGGGATCTGTACATATCCCGGTTTATCCTATGGGTCGGAATGAGCTTCGGCTATTGGGCACACGAATGCATTCAGCCCGCCCCGCTTTCAGTGGTCATCGAACGATGCGGCTCTGTGGATTAACCGCCAATGTAAGGCACCACGATGCGGAGGCGCGGCCCGGTATCCGCCGCTCGGATCTCTAAATAGCGATCTCCCCGGCGCAGCGATCTTTCCTCGATTATTGCTCGAAGTTCCGTATCCGTCCTTTGTGAGATCACCTTCGAGACGTCGCCCGATGGGATCACCTGCAACACGGCATGACTTAGCGCTACGCGTTGGCACGTCAGCACTTTCATGATGAAACCGCGTTTGCCCACGAACCCGAAAAGCGCGCGGTGACGGACGGCTAAGTCAAGAAAAACCCTAAAACGCGACCTGGCCCTGCAGCGTGGCCATCAGATCCGTGTACTTGACGGCAATCGGCAGGGCGCCATTCCCGGTATCACTTCCGCGGTTCTCTTGCTGCAGCTCCCGATAGCCCGCGTCGAATTTCAGATTGAAACGGTGTTCATCCAGAAACAGGTTAACTCCGACATGTGTCGCAAGCGAAGCGTGCGGTCGGCTGGTGATCGGATTTCGTGGATTTGATTTGGCACGCAGGTACTCAACATACGCTAGCGGCTCCAGCTTGCCGATGCGGTAGCCCAGCTCGCCGAAGGCCGTGATTCCGCCCGTTTCGAGCGCATTGGAATCGCCGATCCTAGACCACCCCTCTGAGAATCGAGCAAATGCCGCTTTCGCGAGGAGCGCCTGATTCGCAGCAACCGGGTACTCAACAAATACGTCGCTGCCAAGGGCGGAGTAAGGACCGGGCTTGGTGCTGAGCTTGAGCACAGCGTTCGGTTGGTAATCACCGCCGAAACCGATTGAAATGATGGGCTTCGGCGCGAAGTAGACGCCCTTCAAGAAGAAATCGCCCTCCGAACCTAGAATGTTGACCCGCAATTGCCCCGTGACTCGGGGTATGCCGTGCGTATTCAGATCATCATACCGGGCGCCGACCGGCTCAGTCGGTGTTTCAAGCGCAGCACCGTTTCGTACGCCCTCGAACAAGCCGACCCGATAAAGAACTCTGTCATGAATCAAACCTCTGAACTGCAGACCAGTGTCGCGGAAGTGCTTGCCGGTTGGGAAACGCAGCATATCCGCATGATAGTCGAGAGTGTTGAGGGACCCGGCGCCTTCGAGCGTTTGATGCGAAAAGGGCAAGAGCATCATGCCTGCGTCAATCTTGAATTCAGGCGCAACTTCGTAACTGATGAAGGCGTCCTGAACGTAGAGAGGCGATGAGAATTCGCTGCCGTCCCCGGAGAAGCTTCCAGCCTTACCCCAGTTGGGCTGCTCGACATCCACGAAGAAGCTCAGTTCTTTGGTTGCGTTGCCAGAAACGACCAGGCGAACGCGTCGAAGATAGGTATCCACCGATAGGCGTTCTGAGCGTCCATCGGGGCCTGAAGGTGCGCCAATGCCTTCGGTCCCTTGGTTCTTGCCGTCTGGAGCACTCGCCATCAAGAGCGGCTGAATCAAGACTCCAACATTGAGCGACATCCCCTTGTCTTTGTCGGTCAACACCTCGACCGCCCCTGCACGGGCCGCCACTGCCACACCTATTGCTGCGCCCGCTAGCGCCAGTCTCTTTTTCAAGTTCGCCTCGCTGAAAGTTATGAGGACCCGTACACCGCCTCGGGTCCAACTGTCGACACTCGCCAGCCCAATGCGGTATGAACGGCTCGAAGCCGAGTTTGCCAGGACGCTCCTCATGCAGAAGAATATTCGACCAGGGCCGCACAAGTTCGTACTCCTCGCCTGCGTGCCAGCGGCATCGCTGCTGGCTTGTCTTCCCGATGCCCCAACGTATGGGAACTCCTCGATGGCTGTGGTGGTTCCCACCACGCAGGCGGTTGTCGTGCCCGTGAGCCCCGAGGGTGGCACAGAAGCGGGCGTTGTCGCTGCAGGTGTGCGCTGGCGAGGCCGGGTGGATCTCACGACGGACCCCGAGAAGCCGTACTTTGGATGGACCGCATCGGGCTTTGACGCCAAATTCACCGGCACCTCGATCGGTGTCAGGTTGCTCACCGATGCACCCAATGCACCCTGCCAGGTGGATCCGTGTGGGCTCTTCTTCCAGGCGGTATTGGATGGAGAAGTCTTGCCTCGCATCAAGATTGCCCCCGGTGAGTCGACACTCAGCATCAAGTCTGGCCTCACCGACGGACCCCACACCCTCGAGTTTTACCGGGAGAATGAGTCCCCCTACGGTCGCTCTCAGTTTCTCGGCATTACCGGCGGGACCTTGCTACCCCCTCCCACGTATTCCGGCCGAGTCGTTGAATTCGTGGCGGACTCGATCACTGCGGGCTGGGGTGCACTTGCCGACGTGGAGCACCCGGCGTCCGGGGGCAGCGTTAACGAATGCGATTTCACCATGGATACCCAGGCTGGCTACCTCAGCTATGCGGCGAAGGTGGCCCGCGCGCTCAACGCTGACCCGAGCATCCTCGCGCTGAGTGGTTGGGGGTTGTATCGAGGCCTTTTCGGCGACGGACTCAGCAACGCCGTGCCGCGCGAGTACAATGATTCCGTGTATTTCATGGATCCGCATCCCCAGTGGGATTTCCGGACGAAGGCTGCTGCAGTCGTCATCAATCTCGGAACCAACGACATTGCGCTAGGCGATCCGGGCGAGGAGAACTTCACGAAAGCCCTCGACGACCTGGTGAAAATGATTCGCACCAAGAACGGCGATCCTTGGATTTTCCCTGTGATCGGGACGATGCTCAACGGAGACGGTCGCAGCTTAGTCAAGAGATACCTGGAGGGCTACGTCGACTCTCACGGCGGAGAGGCAGCCAAGGTGGTGTTTGTTGACCTCGGCGTCTTGGACCCAGCCCTGGGTACAGGCTGCCTCTACCATCCGGACGTCAAAGAGCACCAGCGCATGGTGGACGTGCTCTACCCCGTGATAAAGGCCAAGCTCGGCTGGTAGGTCCGCGGGCGGTTTTTTTCAGCGAAGATTGACTTGTTTTTGCCGGTTGGCGGATAACCCCCCAGGCATGGCCGTTGATCCGCAATCAAGCAACGCGCCCCGCGAGCAACGCAATGCTCGGTATGGGCTCATCCTGTTCGCTGTTTACCTGGCGCTCTACGCCGGCTTCATGGCAGTGAGTACGTTGAGCCCTCGCGCGATGGCTGCGCCCGTCCTTCTCGGGATCAATCTGGCGATTGTGTACGGGTTTGGCCTGATCATAGCAGCTCTCGTGCTTGCCCTGATTTACATGGCGCTCTGTGGGCGCCCCATGCCGAGCGCTGGCGCCCCAGAGGACAAGCCGTGATTTACCACAGCTCAAGCATCGCCATCGGCATCTTCGTCACTTTCGTCGGGCTTGTTCTTGGCCTCAGTTTCTATTTGGGTCGCAAGGCAAAATCGGCTCAGGGCTACTACACCGCGCACGGCGAAATTCATTGGTTCGTGAACGGCATCGCATTTGCCGGTGACTATCTCTCCGCAGCTTCCTTTCTGGGCATCTGCGGCATGATCGCCTTCTACGGCTACGACGGCTTCCTGTACTCGATTGGCTATCTGGCTGGCTGGGTGGTGGCGCTGTTCGTGGTGGCCGAGCCGCTCAAGCGTTTGGGGCGTTTCACCTTTGCCGACGCACTCGATAAACAGTTCAATTCCCGGGGAATCAAGCTAGCGGCTGCGATCAGCACGCTCGTGGTGAGCATCTTCTATTTGATCCCACAGATGGTGGGTGCAGGCGCCCTCGTGAAGCCGTTGCTTGGGTTCACGCACGTGCAAGGTGTGCTCTTGGTGGGTGTGATTGTGGTCACGATTGTGGTCACAGCGGGCATGGTGTCCACCACGTGGGTGCAGTTCATCAAAGGCTCCCTGCTGGTGATCTTCTGCTCGGTGCTGGTCGCGATGATCCTAGGCCGTGGGTTTAGCACCGAGAGCGGTCACAAGTTTCGTTCGTTGCCTCTGAATGCGTTCACAGCCAGCACTGAAATGACCCTTCTGCCAGCGACGGGCGCGTGGAAAGATAAACTGTTCGTCCAGGTGAAGGACAATACCACCGGTGTTGTTTCGGTCTGGCGCAAGACGAAAACGGGGTTCAGTGAAACGCAGACGGTCACCGAGATCGAAGATCTCGCCACCCAAACCAAGAGAAAACTGGTGAATGGTCAACCGCAAGGTCACGGCCCGGGTGAAGGCGATCTGTTTCCGGTCGGCACGATTTCAAAGCTTCCGGGCGGGAAAACAGCCACGGGGCCTCTCTCGATCCCCGAATTTTTCAGCACGCTCTCTGCGAGCGAAGTGATCCTCTGGGGAAACGAGAAAATCACGCAAAAATCCGCCACCGAGGTGGTGACGACCACCGTCTACTACCAGAAGCCCACCTCCGGGAGCGACATCCTCGTGCCCGGCGTGAGCCCCACCTTCAGCGGCCTGCAGAAGGACGCCTTCTATCCAAAACTGGATTTTCTATCGCTGATGTTAGCTCTGTTTTGTGGCACCGCTTCCCTGCCTCACATTCTGATTCGCTATTACACCGTGAAAGATGAAGCAGCGGTGCGGAAGAGCACCGTGGTGGGCATTGCCAGCATCGGCTTCTTCTACGTCCTGACTTTGTTTTTGGGGTTGGGTGCCATGACGGGCGGAACCCTGGACGTCACCAACACCAACATGGCCGCTCCGCTGCTGGCACGTAGCTTCGGCGAGATCCCGTTCGCCGTGATCTCAGCCATCGCCTTCACCACAGTGCTCGGTACGGTGAGCGGGCTCATCATGGCCGCCAGTGGTGCCGTCGCCCACGACATCCTGACGAATTTTTTCGCGATCCAAATGAGCGATCACCACAAGGTGCTCGCCGGCAAATGGGTCGCAGTTGCGGTAGGTATTATCGCGATGGTGCTCGGCGTGCTGTTTGAAAAGATGAATGTCAGCTTCTTGGTGGGTTGGGCCTTCAATGTCGCCGCCTCTGCCAATTTGCCGGCATTGGTGATGCTCCTGTTCTGGAGGCGCACCACCAAGCAGGGGATCACCTGGGCCATCGTGGTGGGCATGCTCTCTTCACTCGCCTGGATCCTGCTCTCAGCCGAGACGTATAAGAACGTGTACAACCTGGATCCGGCCCTTTCGATCATGAAGTTCAGCCAGCCGGCAATTGTGACCATCCCGCTCGGATTCCTCACGCTGATCGTGGCTTCGCTGCTCAGTAAGCCACGCGAGCAGGTTGCAGCAGCCTAGCCACTCGGACCCCCTTCTTGGCGCTTCCTGACGATGGATCACTCCGGCGCGTTTTCGGGGATGAACGGCGTCAAGGTGCCACTGGTTGTCCACCACGAAACGTTCGTAATTATCGATAACGTAATCAAGTAATTCGTTCACGGTGCCTAGCGATTCCGTAGGCAGTTGACCGTAATCAAGCCTATACTCCACTATCATGGGGATCGCGCTTAGCATCGCATTGTCATCCGCTGAATGTAGTTGCTAGCGGCCTTCAGGTAGTAGGCGAAGGCCTTCGGCCCCATCCACATCAGATCGTCTGCATAGGCCAGGCTATTGCTTCTGAACAGTTCCTCGGCTTCGCGCAGAGACTTGCCACAGAAGTAGCGTACCGCGGCTCGCTCATCAAGTGAGTCGAAAACGTTGATTTCACTCGCAGAGGGAACAGATTCGCGTCTCATCTTGTAACGGAGTTCAGAAGGGTCGGGGATTGTTTTTCATGCTTTCAAATGCCCTGCCATCTCCAACGTGGATACTGATTTGCGATGAATGCTGATGCCGATTCCGCATTGGCCTCGGGCAATGGGCCTATTGAGTGTCAAGGTAGTTGCTGATTGGAAACCATCGAGGATCAAACAACTCTTTCGCATGCACCCATGCGCTAGTTGCGTGCTCCTCGCATCCGATCGCGCAACCTCAAATACTTCTCCTTCGTGTCTACATAGACCGGATCCATTGAAAATCGGTCGTAGTTGTCAACAACCCACTCAACCAGAGCCAAAAGCTTAGGTAGCGATGCCTGGGGGATATCCCCGTTGTCTAGCCGGTAGTCAAGTATTGACGTGATCGCGTGAACCATGGCCTCGTCACGTACTCCGGCTGGGCTTTTCACATAGTTGATGGCCGCATCCATGTAATAGTCAAAGGCCTTAGGTCCCATCCACATCAGGCCTTCTTGGTAGCGGAGACTATTCTCCCTGAAAAGTTCCTCCGCTTCCTTCGACGTTTTGCCATAAAAGACCAGAACTGCCGCACGCTCATCGAGCGAATCATAAACGTTGATCTCGGCCTCCGTCGGAAGTGTGCCGTCGTGGTTCATCTCCGTTACCTCAAAAGAGCTGCCGGTTATTGAGGTCGCTCTCGTATCTTTGACATCTCGCCAGGGCGCCAGCCTTGTCCGCAATCTGTTGCCGGTGCCCTCGTTCCTTCCCGGCACTGCCTTGCTTTGAGTTGATGCTGCCCAGCAGTGCGTAGTCGCAACGCTTATCCACATATTCCTTTCTGAGACTGAGCTCGCGCGCAAAGCAATGAATCTTTCTGTATAGCTCGAAGAGGCCGTCGGATTCCAGGCAAGCAGGACAATTCATGGGCATCCCTCCTGGGTTATACTTGCCCCATATGCTTGCGCACTCCTCCGGTGAACTCGCCACTGGATTATCAGCTGATGTTAGAAGGCCTGCGCCTACCGCGCCCACTCCAATTCGGACAGCGGAAGGTGCCCTGATAGCCGCTTCTGCCGCCAATCGTGCCGCGTGTCCTGGGCCCACCGCGCTTGGACTCGGGGCAAATCCGTGTAAGATCGGCTGATCAGCGGGCTTATCACGTGGGGCCGGCTCAACGTCCTTCGGTGGGCCCTTCAGCGGGTCATCCTTGAAGCACACATCCCCGGGTCTGCAGTCAACAGGGGGACAATTACCACACGCTGGATCGCAGATTTCCAAGCCCATCGGATCCAAACCATTGGCCGGACTCCCCGTCGCGTACGCATACGCGTTCACTGCTGGAACCGGATCCCGCCCCACAAACCTACCCAACTCCGCGTCCATGTACCGGGCCCTGAAGTACGTAAACGCTGTTTCGGCATGATGATAACGCCCAGTGAACCCGACCTGGTTCCCTACAGCACTCGCGGTTAACGTCGCACCCCCGGGGGACACCACACGTCGTTTACCGTACGGTGTGTAGCCGTACCGCTCTGCCATTTGCCCAGCTTGATTCGTCACGGCCATCACGGAGTAAAGTCGATTCTGATGGTAATACAGGGTGCCGGTTGAGGCCAGTTGCGCCAAGGGCTCGTCGATATACGTGCCGTAGACGTAACGACGCTGGAGGGCGCCGCTCTGATATTCCGCGATGACTTGGTCGCCATCGTGGATGAACCGCGTGGTCGTGCCGCTGGTTGTTTTGCTGACGCGTCGTCCCAGGGCGTCGTATTTGTAAGTGCCTGCGGCGAGGCCGGAAGCGGTGCCGGCGCTGGTGAGGCGGTTCTCGAAGTCCCAGGTCAGTGTTTGGCTGGCGCTGGTCGTCGCCAGGTTTCCCTTGGCGTCGTGGGTTAACGCAACGGTTGGGGTGCCCGTTTTGGTGAGACTTCCCCGAGTTTTATCGACAACTATACCACGAGACCGCTCTTCCATCCATCGAGGTATTGCAACAAGGCATGCTCCGCAGCCTCGATCCCAGCGAAACTGGTTGGTTCCGCATAGGGGCATTCCATGCCTTCAAATTCCTTCAGGATTGCTTCATCACTTGGAGCGTGGCGTGGTTCGCCATTCTCCTGCGGAAACGTTGACTGCAACCGAAAGAACTCAATTCGCCAAATCCGAACCCGATAGACCAGTTCGCCTTGTCTTTGGAGCAGCTCAACCCTCAAAACGATATCGTCGTCCTCCAGGTTAATCTGCACCTCAAGAGTCCTAACGACGAGCCACACCACTATACCGCTGGACGTCATTGTTACCTCGAGCACCTACAGCTACAATGACGTTTATACGCTCCGGCTCCGGATGGCACCTGTCCGTTTGCATCTCTCTGCGCTGCCAGACAAGCAAGGTACTCTGAACCGCCAGTGCCGGAACCCGTAACGCGAATACCAAGTGCGTCAACATTACAAGTCGCGGTGCAGCGCCATAACCGTGATACGGGGAAGGGTACCGGCATGGGGTCTACACGATCTCCCCCGTAAGGCTGCCGCGTTTCCCAGACGAGCGTTGAGGGCACGCATCCCAGCATGCAACCCTCGTAACAAAGCACGTTCCACCAAGGGCAAGTCACGGAGCAAGCGCGGCGGCAGTCTGAGATTGTTCTCCACACAGACGCCCCGAGCATCGACCTGTCATCAACGGAAGGTGGCGCCCCATGAACTTCCCCTGGCCTTGGAGCTTCCCATCCCGGCCATTCGCCACGTTTCGCGGCATCGGCGATCGCGCCGGCAATCGATCCAGAGGCGGGGCCCGGGGGAGGTAGCTCCGACTTCGCGGGCCTAACGAATGGTGCGGGATCAGGAAAATCATCGAATAGTCCGTCGCTTGGACCAGATTCCGGAGCTGGCTCACCAAACTTGGTAGGAGGGCAGTCCTCCATCCCCATCGGATCGACGCGACCGCCAGGGTTCCCCGTCGCGTACGCGTACAAGTTCACTGCTGGAACCGGATCCCGCCCCACAAACCTACCCAACTCCGCGTCCATGTACCGGGCCCTGAAGTACGTAAACGCTGTTTCGGCATGATGATAACGCCCAGTGAACCCGACCTGGTTCCCTACAGCACTCGCGGTTAACGTCGCACCCCCGGGGGACACCACACGTCGTTTACCGTACGGTGTGTAGCCGTACCGCTCTGCCATTTGCCCAGCTTGATTCGTCACGGCCATCACGGAGTAAAGTCGATTCTGATGGTAATACAGGGTGCCGGTTGAGGCCAGTTGCGCCAAGGGCTCGTCGATATACGTGCCGTAGACGTAACGACGCTGGAGGGCGCCGCTCTGATATTCCGCGATGACTTGGTCGCCATCGTGGATGAACCGCGTGGTCGTGCCGCTGGTTGTTTTGCTGACGCGTCGTCCCAGGGCGTCGTATTTGTAAGTGCCTGCGGCGAGGCCGGAAGCGGTGCCGGCGCTGGTGAGGCGGTTCTCGAAGTCCCAGGTCAGTGTTTGGCTGGCGCTGGTCGTCGCCAGGTTTCCCTTGGCGTCGTAGCTCCACGTTCCCTAAAGCTCTCACCGTCGGAACGAGCGACGAGACCGCCTGAATCGATGCCAACCCCGGCCGCGGCGACTGCACCTGAAACGCACGCCCCGGAACCACCTGCGACAAGTACGCCTGTGTATCTCTTTCGTACGCATGTATTGAGAATGCAGCGGCGCGCATCGCACCGCGAGGAAGAGGCTCGAAATGCGCTACATTTCTGGCGTTTTCTTCGGGAACCCGCCCAATTCCTTGAGGCTTAATCCACAGGAACAACGCGCTGCCAAGCGACAATATAACGCCGAGCCCAATCGCAACCCTCACCTGCTTCAGCATACTACGGCTGTTTGCCACAAGGAGAGACAACGCTCAACCCTAAAAGTGAGCGAACAGAATGAATCTGCAGCCCAACGGTACGTCACAGGTACTCGGTTGCATCGTCACAGATTTCGCATGTGTGTTTGTTGACCCTCGGGAGTCAAAGTGTTCAACCCGCGCCAGCGTCGTCACGCGAAAAGCACACGCGTGTCAAAGAGCAGCTCGCGCTAACTGGCGTGCAGCCGCCAGACTGATCCGCCCCTGGCTCATCCAGTTTTCAAGATCGGGCTCAGCTGCGAGGCCGGCCTTAACCCGCAAGTAACCGGGCAAGTAGATCTGTTCGCGACCCCAACCTCCACCACGAAACACGCGACACGCGACCTCGATCGCACTTGGCAGTTCGAGGCCCAAATCAGCCAATTTTCTCACAACTTCGACCCAGTCCGCGCCCGCACGCAAGGCCACGACGGCGAGGTCTCGAGCTGCAATTTGACGTTTGCGCTGCGCATCCAGAAAGCCTGCCCTTTCCTCCAGGAGCAGTGCTCGACCCTCTTCGTCCTCGAAGCCTCCTGCCGTTCCGACGAGGAAGAGCGGGTTGCCGTTCTGTTGTGCTCGGGTGCGGGGTTCAGCATGCCCTGAAATTTCATGCACCACGACGCGTTGTGCTTCGTGAAGCGTCAGATTAACTCCTGAGCGTACGCCGATCACCCCGGTGCCCACCGCGGCCAAGCTCGCCAATTCCCGATCGAAGCTCAATCGAAAGGGTAATTTACGCCTGCCGATCTCGGCTTGTAGCAATGAGCCGAGGCTGTCTGGATCTCGAAGATCATCGCTCAGGTGCAAGCGTCTGGGGGCTTCGCCACGCCGGTCGTCAATCAACTCGTCACGCCTGTCGTCGGTCAATTCGTCAAGCTCCACCCAAGTCTTCGCCACGCCGAGTGCCGCTTGCTCAAGCGCTCTATCGTCGGACCGATATCGCTGCTCAGCCAAACCCGCAAAACTCGGAGTGCCCACGGCTTCTGCCAGCTCAGCCTCCAGCAAAAGCTCCCCGGCTCGTGCTTGCTGCAACGTTAGCCAAGTTTCGGCGGATGGCGGCCTAATCGCGAGGGCTTTTAGCGCGGATTTCAGCCCGCTCGGCAGAGCCGTGCGCGTTGGATACAGAAAACGCGGGGACCGAACATGGCCGGAACGCCACTCGGTTAACAGCGCCTCACATTCGGAGCGAAAATTGTTGGGGGTCACTCTGCCGAGCAGCGCAATCGAGCCCTCAGCCATGAGTAAGAAGCGCCCGACCTGGTGGGCTTCCGCACCCGGCATCCTAGAGTTTGTTCGCCGCCAAATTGGCGAGCTCGCTGCGTTCCCCGCGGCTCAACATGATGTGCCCCACGAGATTCTCACCGCGCAAGCGATCAGCGGCAACGGTGAGGCCATTGGTGGCGCTATCCACGTAAGGGTTGTCGATTTGATACGGGTCACCGGTGAGCACTATTTTGGTGCCTTCGCCGCAACGGGTCACGATCGTCTTGACCTCGTGCGGGGTAAGATTCTGGGCCTCATCGACAATCACGTACTGCGCCGGCAATGATCGACCTCGGATATAAGTCAACGGCTCAACTTGGACTTGGCCGCCCGCGAACAAGTCGTCGATGCCCTTGAGTCCGCGCCGCCGAGCACCTCCCGCTACCAACAGAAAATCCAGATTGTCGTAGATAGGCTGCATCCAAGGATTGAGCTTTTCTTCAACCGCACCCGGCAAATACCCCAGATCTCGCCCCAATGGCATGATCGGCCGACTCACTAAGAGCCGCGTATACACGCCATCTTCGAGTGTGCGCTTCAAGCCAGCAGCGAGCGCTAACAGTGTCTTCCCGGTGCCCGCTTTACCCACCAAGGTGACGAGCCGTACCGAATCATCCATCAGAAGATCGAGCGCATATGTCTGCTCTTTATTGCGCGGGCGAACCCCCATGATCCCCTCTTTGGGCACCTGCAGCGCGCGCACGCGTTTCTCAGCGACGTTGTAGCGTCCGAGCGCCGTGCGTTGTTTCGGCGAATCATCGCGCAGCAGCACCGACAGATTCGAATACAGCTGATCCTTCCCGCTCGGTTCGAGGCCCCCGTGTGCAAAGAAAGAATCCATCTCGTCGCTCGTGATCGGGAGCTCGACAATACCCGTATCGAGGTGTTCGATGTCGACGGCTTGATTTTCGTAAACTTCCGTCACGAGCCCAAACGCGTCGGCACGGATACGTAGGTTCACATCCAACGTCACAAAGATCGTAGGCTGCTCGGGCGACTGGTCCCGAAGCTCGATCGCAGCCTGCAAAATGGCGTGATCCCCAGAGCTAGGGCGGAGCGCCATAGCAAGCTCCGGGCGCCGTGCCGGAACGTAGACGCGCAAGGTGCCGCCCTGATCGCCGATAGACACTCCCTGAGCGAGCGAGCCACGCCCACGCTGCGCGTCGATCACTCGCGAAACAGCACGCGCATTCCGGCCCCGCTCATTCGAGTCCCGTTTGAAGGTGTCGATTTCTTCGATCACATAAATCGGGATAATTAGGTCATTGTCCTCGAACTTAAAGATCGCGTTGGGATCGTGTAAAAGAACGTTGGTGTCGAGGATGAAGGTTTTCTTCATAGCTTGATTTCCGCGCTACCCAAGAGTTGTGGGCTCGTGCCAAAACAAATATCGACGCCCCGAGGGCCGCCTTCCGAACGGAAATGCTTGACCCAGAGCTGTAACGGAGATTGGCTTCGCGGATGCGGCGACAGCTTTCGAAGGATCTCCAAGCTCTTCTCACGGGCCTTTTATTCGTATGCGGTCTCGGGTGCACCGGCCCAATGGTTCGACTGAATTCAACAGGGCCAACCTCACAGGTAACCCGAGTTCCGGAAGCCACGCAAGCCAACGCGAAGCCTGGAGGAACCCTAGCCCCGAAACAGCCAGCCCAAGGCGCCCCCCGTGCAGTGCCCGTTCAGACGCTCGAGCTCGTGGCGCCCGAACTTCCAACATTTGAGCAGGAGATGAGGTGCGACAAGGTGGTGTGCTCGCTTTCAAGCGTCGTCCCCATGCGCGAGTTCACTCAGACTAAGCTCGCCAGCCAAGCGCCCAATGCTGCGCTCTGGGTCTATCAGATCGCCGAAGGCTCCACCGTGGTGTTTCCTGAAAACGAGGCTGTCGAGTTGTACGCGCTCGTCGTCAAGGGCAGCTTGGCTGCCTCCTCGGCCCAAGCTCAGACCGCCAATCTGGAACTCTGGCATTTAGTCCAAGCCGAAGGTGCTGGCCTCAGCTTGAGCGCCGTTACGAACTCGACGCTGGTGATCGCGGTTGTTTCAAAGCAGGGCCCGCTGCTTCAAGCTATCGCGGAGTCCAATCGGCTTCGAGCCAAAAGCACGGTGAAGGCGGGCATGCGTGTGCTTGAGCTGACACGAGTCCCCCGAATCACTTGGGGAAACAACAGATTCTCGGCGCGATTGGCTTTCGGTGGTGAATCAACACTCCCAAGCATTGCGAGCTTTGGGCTACTCTCTGCCGATGCGCTTGGAGCTATCCCAAAGAACGTCCATCAAACGGAATGGGAGCACCTCGTGGTCCTGTCCGGAGATGGTGTGATGAGCATGGGGGCCAAGCTGTATCCAGTGAAAGCAGGCAGCATCATCCAGATCGAACCGGGCTTGACGCACGATTTTACACCCTCCGGGAAAGCTCCGCTTTTTGCGGTTCAACTCTTTGCGATCAAAGGCCCTGAGCTTCGCTATCTGGAGTTGTCCCGCCTCGGGAACAGTGGGAAAAACTAGCGGATCCCGCTAGGCTCTGCCCGTGCCGGCTAGCTTCCGTACTTTTTGGCTTCCGCTCGGCGTTATCGTTTACGTCTGCTTTGCTGCGGCCGAGGCGCGTGGTGGCTATCTGCCGTGGCTCGCGCTCGCTGTTATTCCATTGGGGCTTGCTCTTTTGTGGCGCCAAATTCGACTCAATACCGAAGCCCAAGACACCGTGGCGGAGACCGCCAAACGTGCTCTCGGGGCGACATATTTTGGATTTGCGCTGTGGCTCGCGGCTCGCTCAGGACCCCTTGGACACCCAGCCTTTGACGCCATGGCCAATCTGGCTACGGGCATCGCCGCGGTCGGTGCCCTCGTGGCGCTCGCCAGGATTCGAACACTCGGAGGGTTGCTCGTTCCGAAACCTGCGACCGAGTCACTCGATGCCGCCGCATTCACTGCGTTTCTTTGGGCCCTGGCCGTAGTGCTCCCCGCTGCCCGTTCGATAGCACCGGATTGGGTGCGCATCGATCCGTTGGCGATCGACTACGTGACCACAACCGCCGCTACAGGTAGCTTGCTAATCTTTCTGGCTGCTTCGTGGCGGGTGCGGATTCTTCGGCGCTACGAGTTGGGAGCGGGCGATCGGGCGGTGGGGGCATGGGCGTTTTCGCTAACGGCATTTTTTGTCGCGGTGCCAGCCGCACTCTTGGACGTCGGCCCTCCTGACCGAGTGTTGCCCAGCGCGGTCTTGGTAGCGGCACTCGCGATCGCTTGGACCGCAACCACCGCCGAACCAACCCGCGTTTCCAGCCTATTGCGCGGGCTTTTGGCCGTGCTGCTCCCAGGAGCTCCGCTCTTGCTCCTCGGCGGCGCGTTGATTCGCCAATTCCCGGCGCACGCTGGAACTTTATACTTGAGCGCACTCCCGATCGCCACCGGCATCGGTTTGGTGGCTCGAGCTGTCGCCAAGCCGTTCGGCCCTGAGCAATCGCGTTGGCTGGACGCCGTGGAAGCAGCTAGTCGCGGTGCGCTTGAGCCGGAGCCTGACGCCGCCATTCAAGCCACGCTCTTGGCGCTCACACAGGCGACGCATGTGGTCGGCAATCGGCCCGAATTATGGCGTGCTTCGCCCCCCGAGGTTCTTAGTGTCGACCGCGCCGGCTACCTGCACTCGGAGCATTCAAGCGCACCAGAGCGGCTTCACGAGCTAGCTCTCGCCGAGCCTGAACGCACGTTGCGCCGCGAGGCGCTCGAAGCCGCGCAGGTACGTTACCCCGAGGTACGGCCGATCCTGGCGTGGTTCGAGGCACGCCGCGCCTTCTCGGCAACGCTCATCGTGGACGTCGATGGCGCACTTGGTTTCTTACTCTTGCCCCGTGGGAACCGAACCTCCGCGATGACCCTCGAAGAGGCACGCGCGGTGCGCCTGCTCGCGGACAGAATGAGCGCCCTTCTAGCCATTTCTTCGGCCCTCGCGCGCTCCCGCGAGCGCGAACTCGAGGCCCGAGACGCCGCGCTCGTGACCGCAAGTGAGTGCGCACGCCTGCTTAGAATTGTGGCGCTGGATGCTGCGAACAACTCCTCTCTGGCGGAAAGCTACCAAGGCGAGCTCGTGCGCTCCACTTACAGCGCTACATCCAAGCTAACGCTTGAACACCTGGCTCAGTTGGGGCGCAGCAACTCCCACCTGTTCGTCAAGAGTGCCGCCGGCGTCGATGCCACAGCCTGGCTGGCGTTTACCCATTTGGCCAGCCCGCGCGCTGGTGGCCCGTTTGTAGTGGTGGATGGGGCCAGTAGCGCGGCGCACAGCGAACATTACTGGGACGACGCCGAGCGATCACCACTGCAGCTCGTAGATGGGGGTACTCTGGTCATTCAACACGCCACTTCCTTGCCCCTCTCCATTCAGCACCAAATTGCACGTTGGTTACTCCGCCAGGATCAGCAGCGGCCCGGCGAGCTCCCTGCACCGCGACTCTACCTCACCTCACCCAACACCTACGACGCGTGCGCGGCGACAGGCGCCTTGAGCAAGCCGCTCGTTCGCTGGTTTCTAGGCTGCGCCCTCAGCTTGCCGTGCCTGGCAGAGCGGCCAGAAGATCTCCGAGCGCTCATCCTCGGCCATCTAGCGCGTTTCGGAATGGCACTCCGTGGAGAGCCGATCGGAATCGGCGAAGGAGCACTCAGAGCGTTGATTGAGTATCCGTGGCCCGCCAACGATCTGGAGCTTCAAAGCGTGTTGCTCCGCGCAACGCTAGCCTGCAAACAACCAACGCTTTCCCTGGCAGATGTGCTGTCGGGAGGTTTCAGTTCAACCGACGCTGAAGCCACTTTGGCCCTCGATCCGTTCGTCCAAACCGTTCCAAGTGATCAGCCAAAGGCTCGGCGGCGGATCGCGCGCACGCGTTAAGCTCCCGGGGTAGAAGCTAGACGTGCGGCTTTAGCGTCGCTACGCTGGCCGATTGTTATGACTTCTCAACTGCCGCTCGACCGTCGCGTCGGGGAACGCTTCATCGTCGAGAAAGAAGTTGGACGCGGCGGGGCAGGAATCGTTTACCGTGCGTTTGATCTTGTCTCTCAAGGGTACACAGCCCTCAAACTGATCGACGCTGATGTCGGCAGCGCGCCTGAACAAGAATCCAAGCTCAGCCTGGAGGGGAAGCTCTTAAGCGGACTCCATCATGAGGGCATCGTAAAAACGATCGCCTACGGCGTTTTTGAGGAGACGGGCGGCCCTTACATTGCGATGGAATGGCTCGATGGCGAGGATCTCGCGCACCGCCAAAGGCACGCTCCGCTCAGCATCACGGAAGCCGTCCAGCTGACGCTCTTGGTGGCCCGCGCGCTTGAGTACGCCCACGGTGCGGGGGTTGTCCATCAAGATATCAAGCCTGGGAATATCTTCCTGTGTGCAACGCCCGATCCGGAATACGAACTCGATTTTTCGCCAAAGCTAGTGGATTTTGGCGTAGCCGCCGCGCGTGGTGTGCAAGTCACAGTGGCCGGTGACGTGGTTGGCACTCCGGCCTACATGGCGCCCGAACAAGCACGTTGTGATGGCAGCGTGGATGCACGCTCGGATATCTATTCGCTGGGAGCCACGCTCTTTGAATTGATCTCCGGAAGGCCTCCCCACGTGGGCCCCACGGCCATCGCGACTCTAGCTCGCTTGGTAGCGACCCCACCGCCGCGCCTGAGTGAGCTTCGGAGCGGCGTGCCACCGCTGCTCGACGACATCGTCAGCCAAATGTTGGCAACTGAACGGGACCAGCGCCCAAGCTCCATCCGTGAGGTTTCTGAAGCCCTGAGCGAAGTGCTCATCGAGGGCGGCCGCAACAGCTGGGTGGATCTTTCCGAGCCCGCGGTTTCAACACGCTTGGGTTCAGGTGCCTCGCGGCTGATCACGTCCATTGTCGCGCTGGGATTTGACAAAGCCTCCTCGCGCGAGCGTGCGCTTGAGCACCTCCGCCATCGCGGCGCAACCGCCGTGCCGCTCGGGCAGCAGTCGATCGTCGCGCATTTAGGCGTTGAGCTGGCGCTGGGCAATGAAGCACAAGTTGCCCTCGAGCTTGCCCGCCGCCTGGCGCGCAGTGGTGCTCGGGTTGGAGTAGCCAGTGGGCGCTCACGCCTGAATTGGGCCACGCCGCATGGGCGCGTCTTGCCCGTCGGAGAGGTTGTGGATCGAGCCTCTGCACTCGCGCGCGATGCCGAGCCCGGCACGACCGTGGCGGATGTGACCACGAGTGAGCTCGGGCGTGGCCGCTATGAGTTTCGAGCGCGCGACGATGGCTCGGCGTTGGTTGGCGAGCAAACTCGCGGCCCGCGCACCACAAGCGGTGCGCCCTTCGTGGGAAGAGACCCGGAATTGGCGCAAGTTTTGTCGGCCTTTGAGCGCTCCACCACCGATTCGACGCCCGTGTTGGTGACGCTCACCGGGCCACCCGGCATCGGGAAGACACGCCTGCGTCGCGAAGTCTTGTCTCGGCTAGCAGCCCATGCGCGGCCGCCCCACGTCATCCTCCAGAGAAGTGAAGCGTACGCGCGGGGGCATGCGCTTGGCGCAGCCGCCGATGTCCTGCGCACTATTATTGAGTTACCGAAGGGCGCGTCTCCCGAAGAGGCCGAAGCTGCAATTATCGCCCGCTTGGGCGCTGCCACGCGAAGTGAGCTGACAACGGCGAACCGTGAGGTCCTTTCCCGATTGCTCGCCAACGAGCCCTTGCCGCCCGGGGCAGATCCGCGCGGTGCCCGCGACGTGCTTTGGCTCGCCATGACCGATCTCGTGCTCCAAGTGATCCACAATGATCCGACGGCGATCATCATGGAGGACCTCCAATGGGCGGATCCTGAAAGCCTGGGCTGGCTCGACCACCTCTTGGGGCGAGCCACGGGGCGCCCGCTCTTGGTGATGGGCCTGATTCGCCCTGGTTTTTGGGGTGAACAGTCCGCCCGTTTCGCGTTGCGCGACCACGTCCGCCTAGAGCTGCGTCCGATCTCAAAGCGTTCCATTCGCACCATCGTGAGGAGCCTGTTAGGCGAAGAAGCCGCAGAAGCCCTGGTGGAATTCATCGCTGAACGCGCCTCCGGCTTACCACTCTTTGCCGAAGAGCTGGCCCGCTTGGCTTCGAAGGGCGAGAGCGCGGCGCTCCCCCCGACAATTGAAGCCGCGATTCAAGCAAGCCTCGACACGCTCGACGAGGAATGTCGCGACGCTCTCGGACGGGTGAGCGTCTTGGGCCTGACGTGCTGGGACTCAGCCCTGGAAGCCCTGGGGATGCCGCACACCGAGAGCTTGATGAGCGCGCTGGCGAGTGCCGAGGTTCTGGTCGAGCAGACCGGATCGCGTTTCTCGGGACCTCGGGAATGGGTGATGAAGCACGCGTTAGTCCGCGATGTCGCTTACGGCGCGCTCGGAGAACGCGAGCGGCGTGAATTGCACACGCTCGCAGCTGAATGGTTAGCCTCCATGGGTGAAGATGCGGCGGTGGTGGCTGGCCATTTTGATTTGGGCGGGCAGCACGAGGCTGCCGCGCAACATTGGGCTCGCGCGGCGGAGCGTGCGTTAGCCACGAACGCGCTCTCAGATGCAGTAAAAATGGCTGAAAGAGCGCTCACGTTCGCCAAGGATAAGCCGAGCGGCTTTCAATGCGCGAGCTACCTGGATGAAGCGTGGAGCCGCATCGATCCCCGAGCAGCAGACCGAGAAACGGCTATTTTAGCGCTCATCGAGAATACTTACGACGAACCGAGTGCGGTTCTAGCCAGGGGTGCCAGTGCCCGCTTCGATGATGCACGAGGCACCGGCGTCGAGATTGACGAGCGCCTGGCCGAGGCTCGAAATGACGCCGCACGCCTGGGACTACATCCAGAAGAGGCGCGTTGTTCAGCTGTGCTCGCCTCGCGCTGTGCGTTCGCCGGTAAATTCACGGAAGCAAACCTGGAGATCAAGCGGCTGCTGCTGCTGGCAGAGGTCAACCATTTGAAACCCGCGGCGGTGGATGCCTATCAGGCTCAGGCCATCGTCCGCCAAAGCCAAGGAGCCTTGAGCGCCGCACTCGAAGCTCGACGCAACGCCGTCGTGGCGGCGCGCGGGGCCAGCCTGAAAGAGCGCGAAGCCATGCTCACCACCAACCTCGGCTTCGCCCTCACCACGATCGGCGCGCGGCAAGAAGCACGCGCTGCGCTCGAAGCAGGCCTCGCCC